>NZ_JBEPBA010000003.1:123125-588421 GCF_040298885.1 Streptomyces sp. NPDC001137 | reverse complement strand
GCGCGCCGGCGAATCACAGCGGGCTGCGGGCAACAGGGCCGCGATCGCGGCTGCAGCCGCGATCGCCGTCTGTCTCGTGCGGCGCCTCCGCCCCAGCCGCGCGCGCCTTGCTCGTGACCTCACTGCTCTCCCTTGCAGAAGCGTTCTGGCTCGCGTGCACGTGTAAAAGATGGCAGTGAGCCGACATATGTGGCAAACAGAAGTAACGTAACATTCAGCATTCATGCCTTGTATCGGCTGAAATGGGGTGCAGGGGTGGTTTGCAGCGGGGAGATCGAACATGAGTCGCTTCCATACCACCGCCGGCCATGACCGTCACCAGTGGTCCGATGCGCTGGGCGTGACGATCGGGGAACCCGCCCTGGGCCGATGCATGCCCGCCCTGGTCGCAGCCGCCGTGCGAGAGGCGATTCCATGGCCAAGCGCGCAGTGCTGATGAGCGGCCGCGCAGCGTCTCTCACCAGTGCCGTGGCCCGGTGGCCGGCCGTGGCCACGGGTGTCCGGCGTGGTCGGCAGCGCCCCACGGCACGCCAGTGGTCGGCGCGGCTGGCACTGCCCACGGCGGTTGTCCTCTGGCTGTTGTCGCTGCGTCATGTGGATCTGCGCGCCATGCACGACTTCGGTCTGCTGCAGGTGCTGCCGGTGCTCTTCTGGGGCGCCCTCGGCCTGCTCGCCCTCGGCTTCTGTCTGTCCATGGCCGACCGACGCACCGGCAGCGGCTGGTTCACCGGCTATGTCCTGGCACTGATCGCGTTCCTCCACGCCACCCCCACGCTGCTCTATCCGACATTGCGCTACGGCTGGGCGTGGAAGCACGTCGCGGTCGTCGACGCGGTGATCCGCAACGGCGGGCACGTTCCGAACGCGGACAAGCTCACCATCTACAACCAATGGCCGGGCTTCTTCGAGCTCAACGCGTTCTTCCTGAAGGCGACGGGCCTTGAGTCCTCACTCGCGTACGCGGCCTGGGCCCCGCCGTTCTTCAACGCGCTGCTGCTCGGTCCCTTGCTGCTGCTGTACAGGTCCGTGACGCGTGATCGTCGGCTGGTGTGGGGAGCCGCGTGGATCTTCTACTCGTGCTCCTGGGTGGGACAGGACTACTTCGCACCCCAGGCGTTTGCGTTTCTGCTGTTCGTCACGTTGATCGCACTGGTCCTGGGACAGCTGCCCTCGGCGCCGCGCCGTTCGGACTCCGCTCCCACGGGTTGGCCCGCCGGCCGCTTGGTGCTGGTGCTGGTGCTTGCAGCGGTCATCGTCACCTCGCACCCGCTGACACCGCTGATGCTGATCAGCGCACTCGTTGCGCTGTCGATTCCGGGCCGCAACCGTCGCGTGGTGCTGCCTGTCCTGGCCGGTGCGGTGCTGTTCACGGCGATCTGGGACGCCACCATTGCGCGGACCTACATCGCAGCCAATCTCAACAGCTTCGTGGCGGCCCTGGTGCAACCCGACGCCAACGTCGTCTCGGGGCTGGCGGCG
The DNA here is from genome assembly GCF_040298885.1 of Streptomyces sp. NPDC001137. Classification (NCBI taxonomy): domain Bacteria; kingdom Bacillati; phylum Actinomycetota; class Actinomycetes; order Kitasatosporales; family Streptomycetaceae; genus Streptomyces; species Streptomyces sp. NPDC001137. The sequence goes on along the minus strand of NZ_JBEPBA010000003.1, from coordinate 586,942 downwards.
CTCGGCACCGCCGCCCCGGGACAGGTCCTGGTCTCCTGGGTGGACAGGGCGCTGTCCGCCGCCGTCTTCCTGCTGGCGGCCATCGCATTCGTGCGCCGCCGCTGGGTCCGCCGCACCGGCCTCCCGCTCCTCGTGGTGGCTCCGCTGCCGCTCCTGGCCGCGAATGCCTACGGCGGTGAGATGATCTTCCGCGCCTACCTGTTCGCACTCCCCGCAGCCGCCTTCCTCATCGCCGCCCTGGTCTTCCAGTGGGGCAGGCGGCCGCGCCTTCGCGCCGTCATCTCGTATCCGCTGCTGCTGGCCATGCTCGGCGGACTTGTCTTCGGCTACTACGGCAAGGAAGCGTCGGCGTACTTCACCAAGGACGAGGTCAACGCCGTCCACTTCGTGACGGCCATCGCGCCGCCCGGGTCCCTGATCGTCTCCCTCACCTCGGCGGCGCCCGGTCTGTTCATGCACTACGACGAGCACCCGCGGGTGGAACTGGACCAGCAGGAGCTCAGTGCCCGGAGACAGCTGATCAGGGATCCGATGGCGGGCCTGGAGCCCTTCGTCCAGGGGGCCACCGGACGCAACCCCGCTTACATCATCCTGAACCGGGCGCAGGCTGCCGAGACGTATCTCAACGGGACCCTGCCCGCCGACACCATGCCGCGTCTGCAGGCCGCGATGGCCAGGACGCCGGGCTTCGTGGCGGTCTACCGCAACAGGGACGCGGTGGTCTACGAGTACCAGAACCCGACAAAGCGAGGAGGGTGATGAGTCCGTTGCGCTGGGGACTCGCGCTGTCCGGCTGGGCGGCTGTGGCAACGGTCGCTTTCCTTCCGGAGGCCGCTGTCCTGCGCGTGGTCGTCGTGACAGGGTTCCTGCTGGTCTGCCCGGCGCTGGCGGCCGCGCGGTGGACGCAGCCGACTTCGGGGCGGGCTGCGGAGCCGGCTGCGGTCCTGGAGGTGGCCGCCCTGGCCGTGGTGGTGAGCGCGTCGCTGTCGACCCTCGTGGTGGAGACCTTGTTTCTGAGTCACACGTTCACCGCCACTCGGGCGCTGCTCGTCCTTGCGGCCCTCACGTCCGTCCTGGCACTGCTGCCTCGGCCAGGACGTCCCGGCGAGGGAGGCGGCCGAGCAGCCAAGGACGACGGTGCGGCGACGGCCTCCACCGACCGGTCCCCGCCGTCTGCCCCGGAAGGAACGGTCGGGCGGTTCGCCGTCATGATGCCGGTCTGGAGGCGGTGGTAGCCGTGCCGTGCCGTCGCGTACAGCGGATGCTGGCCGCGGCTGCGCTGGTGCTGGCGGCGGCTTGCGGCGGCGGCGATGGAAGAATGCCAGGTCCGCCGGTGCCGAGACACTGGAGGCTGGTCTTCCATGACGAGTTCCACGGCTCGAAACTGGACACCGGCCGCTGGGCCACCTGCTACGACTGGAACCAGAACGGGTGCACCAACGGGGGCAACAAGGAGCAGGAGTGGTACCTCCCCGGCCAGGCCTCGGTCGGGGCGGGAGCCCTGACCCTGAGCGCCGACCGCCACACCACCCGGGGCAGCGACAACAGGGCCTACCCATGGGTTTCGGGCATGGTCTCCACCGGCCGTGACCACTGGGATGCCCGCCCCCGCCGGACCTTTACGTACGGCTACTTCGAGGCGGCCATCAAAATCCCCCCGCAGGCCGGTATGTTCCCGGCCTTCTGGCTGATGCCCGCGTCCCGGTACACACCCCCCGAGCTGGACATCATGGAGTTCCTCGGGACCACGCGGCGGGTTTCCATGTACACGCACTGGCGGGGGCGCGACGGGGCCCGTCACCACGTGCGCGGAAGCTATGGCCCGGTCGACTTCTCCCGGCGCTACCACGTCTTCGCGCTGCTCTGGAAGGCCGACGAACTCACCTGGTACGTGGACGGTGTACCGCGGTTCCGGGTGACCCAGGCGGGACGTATTCCGCATGTCCCCATGGAGGTCCTGGTCAATCTGGCCGTCGGGATTCCGCTGCCTCCACCCCCCTCCGTGGACTCGGCGCAGATGAAGGTCGATTGGGTGCGGGTCTGGCAACCATGACCACCGCGAAGTAACCCGCTGGTCTCTCTTGACGTCACTCGCAAATCGGACGAAAGTGCACATATACGTCGTAAACATATGCCGTAGGTCCGGAGGCGCGTGATCATGTACAGCGACCCGATCACCAACAGCCGCGGGGACGGCGCGCCGCGCGCCACCGTCAGCCTGGTGGTACCGGCGCGCAACGAGGCGCGGAACATCCCCTGGGTCTTCGAGCAGATCCCGGCCTGCGTGGACGAGGTGATCCTCGTGGACGGAGACTCCATCGACGCTACGGTTCCCATGGCCCAGTACATCCTGCCGAACGTGCGTTTCGTCCGGCAGAACGCTCCTGGCAAGGGAAACGCCCTGCGTACCGGCTTCCTGGCGGCAACCGGCGACTACGTGGTGATGATGGACGCGGACGGCAGCATGTCGCCGTCCGAAATCCCTCACTTCCTGCACTTCCTCGAGAACGGCTACGACTTCGTCAAGGGCTCGAGGTTCGTCGAGGGCGGTGGCTCCCTGGACATCACCCGTATCCGGCGGATGGGCAACCACGCGCTCCTGGCGACCGCCAACCGGCTCTACCGCGCGTCGCTGACCGATCTCTGCTACGGCTTCTGCGCCTTCCGGCGAAGTTTCCTCGACCAGTTGGACCTGCACGCCTCCGGGTTCGAGATCGAGGCCGAGATGATCACACACGCCCTGCGCTCGGGGCTGCGCATCGCCGAAGTCCCCAGCCTTGAACTGCCCCGGCGCAACGGTCGCTCCAACCTGCACGCCATAGCCGACGGGCGTCGGGTGCTGCGCACCCTGTTCTCGGAGCGGCCGGGTACCCGTACCTCCGCCGTGAGCGCGCGGACCGCGTCATGACCTCTGTCGCGGTGCGCCGGATTCCCGTCCATGCCCCGGTCGGAGTGGTCGATGTCGACTTGGCCCGCCCGGGTGAGTTCCGGCTCCCGGCTGGTCCGCCGCTGGATGAACCGCAGGCACGCGTGCGCGCCCTGGTGCGCCTGCACGGTGTGCCGCTGGGGATGGTCAGTGCCGCGGACAACTCGGGTGCCGATGCGCTGTGGCGGGCGGTGGCCCGAGCCGCCCACGCGGAACTGGCGGGTAATGTCGCCCGGCACCTGGACGCCGACCGGGCCGCGGCCGACGCCGGCAACAGCGCAGCATGGCCCTGTCGCACCAGGCTGCGCCGCGCTCGCCGGCAACTGCCCTTCATCAGCGTGATCGTGGCCACCCATGACCGGCCGGAACAGCTGAACCGCTGCCTCCAGTCGCTGCTGCGGCAGGACTATCCCGAATTCGAGATCATCGTGGTCGACAACGCCCCGGCCGACGGTGCGGCCGAGGCGCTGGTTCGCGGGGTTTTCCGAGGACGGGTCCGGTACGTCCGCGAACCCGTCGCCGGCCTGGCCCGCGCCCACAACCGCGGGGTCTCGCGCGCCCGTGGATCCGTCGTCGCCTTCACGGACGACGACACACTCGCCGATCCCGGATGGCTGTCCAACCTGGCCGAAATGTTCGTGCAGGACGCACGGATCGGCTGTGTCACCGGACTGATCGTCCCGGCCGAACTCGAGACTCCGGCGCAGACCGTGCTGGAGCGGCAGGGCGGCTTCGCCAAGGGGTACACGCCCCGCATCTGGGCGCTGTCCGATCCGCCCGCGGACCCGCTGTTCCCCTACACCGCCGGGCACTTCGGCTCCGGCGCCAACATGGCCTTCCGTACCGACGTACTCCAATCCGTGGGTGGTTTCGACCCTGCGACCGGCGCCGGGACTCCGGCCCGCGGGGGTGACGATCTGCTCGCCTTCTTCGAGGTCCTGGCCGCTGGTCACAAGCTCGCCTACCAACCGGGCGCCGTCGTCTGGCACCGGCACCGGCGGGCCCAGGAAGCCGTAGCGGCGCAGGTGTTCGGATACGGGGCCGGGCTCGCCGCCTATCTCACCGGCGCCATCGTGAGAGATCCCCGCAGACTGGTCGCTCTGCTGCGCAGGCTCCCGGGCGGCATGCACTACGTCGTGACGAGAACGCGTGAACGCCGGGCCGATCCCGACACCGGCTGGTCCCGGCGACTCGCCCTCCTGGAAGTGCGCGGGATGGCATACGGACCCTGCGGCTATCTGCGCGGACGTCGTGACGGCGGCCGTACCGTGCTCTGACCGCACTGCGACCTGAGTGTGAGGTGAGGGCGTGGGTACCGCACCGGAAACGACCGACCGTACGTCGCGGCGCTCGGTTCCAACGGTGCTGCACGCCGGCGTTGCCGCGGTACTGCCCGGAGAGTCACTTCTGCGCACGGGCCATCTGCTTGCGGTCAGTTCACTCGTCAATGCCGGCCTGGGCTCGGTCTTCTGGCTCTTTGCCACGCACTGGTACGACGAGGACATCGTGGGCCTGAGCTACTCAGCGCTCTCGGCCTCCTTGCTGCTCACAGGTATCGGACAGCTGAATCTGAACGACTTCCTCGTGCGGTTCGTCCCGTCCGCGGGGCGGCGTACCCGCAAGATGGTGCTCACCTGTTACGCGGTCACCACGTCCTTCAGCGCGGTGGTGGCCGTGGGGTTCCTGGCACTGGTTCCCCTGGTCACGCCCGGGCTCGGCTTCCTGCGAACTCCGCTGGCGGGAGCCGGCTTCGTGGCGGCCACCGCGGGATATGCCGTGTTCGTGCTGCAGGACGGCGCGCTCACCGCGGTCCGCCGCCCCGGCTGGGTCGTGGGCGAGAACCTGATCTTCGCATGCGCGAAGATGCTGCTGCTCGCCCTGGGAGCCGCGCTGGCCCTGACCTCCGGGATCCTGGTCGCGTGGGTGGGAGCTCTCGTGGTGTCGCTGGTGGTGACCAACACCGTCCTGATGGGGCGGGCCATTCCCCAGCACGAACGGAGCGCTCCGACGAAGGCGCCTCCACCCCGTCTGGTCGGGTACGCCGCGGCCGACTGGTGCGGCTCGCTGTTCCGGCTGGCCGCGTACACCCTGGTCCCGCTGGTCGTGCTGGACAACCTGGGCGCGGAAGAGAGTGCCTTCTACTCCCTGGCTTGGAATGTCGCCTACGTGCCGTATCTGATCGCGCGCAACATGGGAACGTCCCTGCTCGTGGAATCGGTGCGGCGGCCGGAGCGGCTCGTCGACGCCGGCCGGCGCGTACTGCGCCACTCGGGTCTGCTGCTGGCCGGTATCACTGCCGTTCTGGTCGCCGCGGCCCCGCAGATCCTGTGTCTCTTCGGTGCCGAGTACTCGTCGCAGGCCACCACACTGCTGCGGCTGCTGGCGCTGTCCGCCCTGCCGAACCTGCTGCTGAGCGTGGCCATCGATGTGGCGCGGGCACGTCGGCGGTTGCGCTGGGCCGTCGCGCTGCAGGTGGCGATGTGCGTGCTGGTTCTCGGCCTGACGCACGTGCTGCTGCCGAGGATGGGCGTCACCGGAGCCGGCGTGGCCTGGCTCGTCACCCAATGCCTGATCGCCGTCCCTCTGCTGTTGTTCCGGCGGCGCTGGCTCGTGCCGGTAACCGCGAGGTCATCATGAACGACGCAATGTCCCCCGCTCACCCCGTCCCCACCCTGTCGGTCGTCATCTGCGCCTACACCCTCGACCGGTGGGACGACCTGCGGGCCGCGATCGCTTCGGTGCTGGCCCAGAAGAGCCCGCCGGACGAGGTGGTGCTGGTCATCGATCACTGCCAGGTTTTGTACGAGCGGGCATCGAAGATGTGGCCGGCGGTCACCGTGGTGCCCAGCCGGGGACCCCGTGGCCTGTCCGCGGCGCGCAACACGGGCGTGTCAGTGTCGCAGGGCGACGTGGTCGCCTTCCTCGACGACGACGCAGCCGCCGAACCGGAATGGACCGCCAGACTGCTGGCGCACTACGCCGACCCCCGGGTGGCGGGCGTCGGCGGCTTGGTCAGACCTCGCTGGTCCACCCGGCGGCCGGTGTGGTTCCCCCCGGAATTCGACTGGGTGGTCGGATGCTCCTACCGGGGACTGCCCGAGCGGACGGCTGCGGTGCGCAACTTCATCGGAGCCAACATGTCCTTCCGCAGAACGGAGTTGCTCGCGGTCGGCGGCTTCCTCGGGACCCTGGGGAGGGTGGGTGACCGGCCGACGGCGGGGTGCGAGGAAACGGAGCTGTGCCTTCGTATCGCCTCCCGGCGTCCGGACGCCATTCTGCTGTACGAGCCGGACGCGGAGGTGCGCCACCGGGTCCCCGAAGCCCGTACAAGCTGGTCCTACTTCCGGTCCCGCTGCTATGGCGAAGGGCTGAGCAAGGCGTTGGTGGCACGGTACGACGGCAGCGGGCCGGCCCTGGCAAGCGAACGCGCCTATCTGAAGTCGACCATTCCGCGGGCACTCGCCCGGAACCTGAGACGGACCGGCCGCCCAGGTGCTTTGCGAACCCTGGGTGCGCTGTCCGCAGGAGTGTGCGTCACCGGCACCGGTTATCTCGCCGGACGGCTCCGGGCTCCGGGGCCGGGGCGTTTCGCCTGGCATCCGCCGGTATCGGTCCAGGCACTGTGGGACGGCCCATGAGCGCCGTACCCGTCTTCCTCTACCACGCCGTGTCCGACGACCCGCCCGCGTGGCTCGCGCCGTTCACGGTGAGTCCGCGCACGTTCGTGGAACACCTGGACATGATCGCCGACAGCGGCCTGCACTTGGTCCCACTGCAGCAGTTGGTCGCGGCGTTGCTCGGCGGCCCTGAAGTGCCGCCCCGGTCCGCCGTGCTGACCTTCGACGACGGCTACGCGGACTTCGCGTCCACGGTGGCTCCCTTGCTCGTCGGGAGGGGACTTCCCGCCACCTTGTATGTCACCACCGGTGCCTTGACGACCCCCCGGACGCCGTCCCCTCGCGGACCCTTCCCCTCCGTCGCGATGCTGAGTTGGGCTCAGGTCGCAGAACTGGACGCGGCCGGCATGGAGATCGGCGGACACAGCAGAACCCATGCGCAACTGGACACCCTGCCGAGCAAGGCGCTGAGGGAAGAAGTCGGCGGATGCAAGCAGGAACTCGAGGATGCTCTCGGCCATCCTGTTGTCTCCTTCGCATATCCGCACGGCTATTCGAGTCGCCGGGTTCGCGCGATGGTGGGGGAGGCCGGCTGGACCTCGGCCGCAGCCGTCCGGGCTTCGGCGTTCAGCTCGTCCCGGGACGACCCGATGCGGTTCGCCCGGCTCATGGTGCGGGCCGACACGGGACGGGAACGCTTCGCGCTGTGGACCGAGGGAGAGGGAGCCCCCGTCGCGCCGTTTGCCGAGGGAGCGCTGACTCGTGGCTGGCGGGCGTACCGCAGGGCGAGGGCAATGGCCGGACGACCGTACCGGGCCCTTCCTGTTTGACGGGATGCCGAGCCGCGGGGGCCTGGCCTCACCCGAACGCCGTTACCGCCGGTGCCGGGTCCCGGTCACGACGGCGTGGGTGAGTCTGCGTGCGGCGAATCCGGTGCCGGCGACGAACCGCAGAACGGGGCCGAAGGCCGGAGCAGCGGCCAGACCCGTGAAGTACAGGCCGGGGACGGACGACTCGAATCCGGCCGAGAGGCGCGGGGCCCCGCCGAACGTGTGCACTGCGCTGCGCAGTTCGGGCGACAGCAGCTCCAGTCGGCCGATGCTCACCCGGTAACCCGTGGCAAGCAGCAGGTGGTCGGCTTGCAGCGTCTCCGTCCGGCCGGAGGTGTCCACCACATCGAGGAGCACCGTCGCGTCCTCGGCCCGCGCAGAGTGCACCGTACTGCCGCACAGGACCGGGAACCGACCCTCCACCCGCTCCCGCAGCCACCAAGCGCCGGACGGCCCGAGTACGGTGTGGAGCAGGCGGGTCCGGACTCGCGGCGGCAGATGCCGGTAGGCCGCACCGCCGTAGCTGCAAGCAAAAAGGGACCATCCGGGACCCAGTGGCGAGCCCGGCTTGACCATCCGTAGGGACCGGGCCCGGTCGGCCGGCCGGTCGGTGCTCGGGGGTTCACCGAACGCGATGGACGCCGTGCGAGCGATGACGGTGGGGAAGGCGCCCGCCTCGGACAGCAGGGCGGCGCTTTCCAGCGCCGACTGCCCGGCACCGACCACGGCGACCCGCTGTCCCGAGAACCGGGCCAGATCTCGGTGCCGACTGGTGTGGGACACCAGGTGGGGCGGAACGAGGCCGCGCAGCTCGGGCGGTTCGTGAGCGAAGGCAACCTGCCCGGTGGCCATCACCACGGCTTCGGCGAGGAATTCCTCTCCGGAGTCCAGAGTGAGACCGAACAGGCCGTCCACAGCCTGGACGCTGCGCACCATCTGCCGCTCCAGCTGGGGCACGCGACGTTCGTGGAACCACCGCCCGTACGCGATGAATTCCTCGACGGGGATCGGATAGAAGTCGCCGACGGGCGGGAGTCCCTGGGCGGCGCGGAAGTCCTCGAGCCGGTATCCGGCCTCCGGAGCGGAGATGGAGGTGGCTGCGGGTACCGACTTCAGATACATGCCCTGGGGCATGTTGGTGTGCCAGCTCTGCAGGGGGTCACCGAAGAAGCGCCGTGGCACTCCCGCTGTGCTGAGCCAAGCTGCTGTCGCGAGTCCGTAGGGGCCCGCACCGATGACGACGACAGGCATGCGTCGCCGCGAGCCACTGGTCGCCTTGTCTCGGGCCGCTCTGTGTCGTGCGGCAAATCCGGAGTTCGCGGGCATGCTCACTCCCTCCCGAGGCGGGCCCGAAGTGCTCCTTCCAGGGTGCATCCCCTGGAGACACTCAGCCACGCGACAGGCCTCACCACGGGGTACCGGCCCATCGGCAGCTCTCCTTAAGGACTGGCACCACGGCGTGTGTGACCCACCAGTGATTGCGCCCGAACCGCGGCGACTTGCGGAGGTTGCCCGCCACATGCCACAGCCAGGTCAGCAGGACGAGGGCCGGCGGGTCGCCGATGTCCCGGTCGGGATCCACTCCGGCGAGGGCGAGAAGAGCGGCATCGGCATCGGGCAGACGGCCGGCGCGCAACGTGTCGGCGACCAGGTCACCGTGCGAGCGGTTGGTGAGCATGCTGCGCAGGGCCAGGACGAAGGTGCAGGCGTCGACCTCACACGGGCCGTCGATCCGGGCGTTGCCCCAGTCGAAGACACCGGTGACCCGAAGAGGTTCGCCGTCAAGCAGCACATTGCCCGGGTGATAGTCGCCGTGTGTCCAGCCCTCGGTCAGTACGGCGTCGGCCAGTGCCGCGTGCAGGCGGTCACGCACTGCCTCGAGCGCCGCCGCTCCCCGGCCGGTACCGCAACGGGGGATCCCCGCACGGAGGGTCGCCAGCTGTGAATCGCACCAGGGGACGGCATGTTCGGTTGCGGGACGGCGCCTGCCGACCGCACCCCGCAGCTCCGCCAGCAGGCGCAGCGCGGGCGCGGCGGCACGGTCCGCGTGGTGCGGGTCGTTCCGGATCAGACGCTCCGCCGGCAGACCTGGCAGCCTGCTCTGAACAAGCGTTCCCGTGGGTCCCGAGCCGACTGCCCGGGGCAGCACGGAGCGCCAGGGCTCGAGCCGGACGTCCGCGCCGAGCTGCTGCAGGGCTTCTCGCTCCTGGGCGACGGCGGTCGCCCCCCAACCGGTTCTCGGATGCTTGACGACGACGTTCCACGAGTCCTGCCGCAGCTCGAACACCAGGAGATTCGCCTGGAGCCGGGAAGGGCGCCGGATCACAGAGATGTCGCAGCGACCGATCCCGCGCACCAGCCGATGAGCCCTGAGCCGGTCGTCCAGGCCGCCCAACGCCCGGGGAAAGTACAGGGGCAGCAAACCGAAGAGCTGGGTCACCCTGGCGGGAGGCTTCATGGCACACCTCTTCGCGTATCCGCAGGCGGGATCCGCGCCCCTGGGGATAATGGTGGATATACATTGATATGTCGTGCCTCCATGCTAGGGCCTCACCCTCAAGGGCTCCTTCCCAAGAGAGGGGTGGGTGGTCGCCTTGCTCGACGACCAGGTGCCCGTGCTCCTCGCCCGAATCGGTCACTATCCGCAGCATCACGGCAGCCTGGGCGTGGTACGCACGGTCGGCCGGCTCGGCGTGCCGGTCCACGCGATCGTCGAGGACCGCTTCACCCCGGTCGCACTGTCCCGCCATGTGACACGGAGATTCGTCTGGCCCACGACCGGGCGGGAGGACCCTGATCTACTCGTTGACGGGCTGCTTTCGATCGGCCGGGCGATCGGCAGGCGGTGCGTCCCGGTACCGACCGATGACGAAGCGGCGGTCCTGCTGGCCGAGCACGCCGACAAGTTGAAGGAGTGGTTCCTGCTTCCGCCGGTACCCGCGGGCCTGCCGCGGCTTCTCGCGGGCAAGGCGAGCATGCACCGCATCTGTGCGGAGGTCGGTGTGCCCTCGCCGCGGTCGAGAGCACCGGCGGATCGTGATGAGCTGGTCGACGCGGGGCGCGAACTCGGCTATCCCTTGGTGCTCAAGAACCTGGAGCCGTTCAGCCGTCTGCGCACACCCGCGGTCTGCAGCACCACGACGGTGCGCGACGAACGGGAGCTGCTTGGCCGCTTCCCGGGGTGCCCGCCGCCCGTCCTCATGCAGGAGTACATCCCGAGGCAGCAGGCGGAGGACTGGATCACCCACCTGTACTGCGGTCCGGGCGGTGTGCCACGGGTCCTGTTCACCGGCCTGAAGCTGCGTTCCTGGCCACCGTACGCAGGAGTGACGACCCGGGCCCTGGCCCTGTCCAATCCGGAGCTGGCCGAGCTGGCGGACCAGCTGTGCCGCAGGATCGGCTACAGCGGAGTGGCGGACCTGGACTGGCGATACGACCGCCGGGACGGCCGCTACAAATTGGTGGACTTCAATCCGCGTACGGGCGCTCAGTTCCGCCTGTTCGAGAACGTCCACGGAGTGGACGTGGTGCGTGCGATGTACCTGGATCTGACCGGCCGGGAGGTGCCCGAGGGCCGTCAGTCCGAGGGGAGGGCCTTCGTCGCCGGTCAACTGGATCTTGCGTCCGTGGCGGTCTGGCTGCGCACGGAACACCGGCTGCCACCCGATCTCCTGAACCGCGTGGCCATGGAGCGGGCCTGGCTCTGCCGGGATGATCCTCTGCCCGCGGTGATCGAGGCAATCCGTTTCACCGGGCTGGTGACACGCCGGCTGGCGAGGATGGCGCGCGCCCGGACCGGCCTGTGACGATGCCGGCCTCCGGGTCTCGCATTGCGCCCGTCCACCGGGTCATGGTGGCGGGCCCGAAGCCGCGGTGTGCCGCGCGCTCACGATGCCGAACAGACCTTCTCCGTCGGCCGAAGGGCAGATCAATGTGCGGGCCTCCGGAGACTTGCGCGCCCAGTTTGCGAAGCCCTGGTGGGTGCTGATGTCGTCGATGAGCATCACGCCGCCTGGGGTCAGTACACGTCCGACTCGCTCCATTTCGAACCGCGTGTTCCTTGCGGTGTGCAGGCTGTCGTGTACGAAGACGTCCACCCGGCCCAGAGTGCGCAGCAATCGCGGCAGTCTGCGTCTGCTGGACCCCTCGACGTAGGACCATCTGGACCGGCAGCGGTCGGGCACGGCGATTCCTGTCTGAGCCCTGAGCTCACGCTCGAACGGATGCGGAAGGTCCACGCTCCACAGGTGCCCTCGCCCGTTGCGTTCCAGAGCCTCCAACACGATCCGGCTGCTGATTCCCCGAGCGACACCCGTCTCGAGCACCACGGACGGGCGCAGATGGATCACCGTGCACCACAAGGCCAAGCCGAGGGCGGCGTCGGCGTCGCTGTACTGGCCATAGGTGTGCCGCCCGAACGCGAGCCCGCGCTCGCGCAGTTCTTCGGCGATCGTCTCCCACAGCTCCTGGCCGGGACGCCGGTCGGAACACGGCCACGGAGCGCCGAGCCAGTGGTGGAGCGCGGGTTCCCAACCGCTGTCGACGTGGTATCCGACGGGATGCTCGAAGTAGCTGGCAATTCCTTCCGGCACGAGACGAACCGCCTCCAGCGGGTCATTGACAAATGAACCGGCCAGGCGACGAAGGCGGACGACTGATTCGTGTCCGGAGATATTTCTCATGGTGTCTGCTCCCGTTCCGGACCGACGCGTCCCGAGAAGCAGGAGTCCGGAACGACGTCCCCCATGAGGTGCAGTCTTCCTCTGGTGCGGAAGCGTCCTGTGTGCTCAGTATCCGTGCTTCGCCGGGCGGTGGCATCCGACGAGGCGCCGGCCGGGGAGCGGCGGCCGGCGCCCGGGAGTGCAGCAGTCGGGTCAGTGCTGCCAGACCCTCACGTAGTCGACCATCATGTCGGCCGGGACCTGGGTGGGCCCGCCATGGACGGAGCTGACGGCGTTGTTGAGGATCAGATACATCGGGGCCGAGGTGATCCCGGACGTGATCTGGCCGACCTGCTTGCCGTCGTAGTAGTACGTGACGGCGCCCTGCTTCCATTCGGCGCCATACGTGTGCCATCCGGTGTAACTGCCAGTGGCGCAGCCGCCGGGGCCGCCGGCTGGGGAATGGAAGTGGTAACAGGCAGATCCACTCAGACCTTCCATGACATCCATCTCGCCGTCGGTCGGCCAATTCTGCCCATCGGTCCAGAAGGCGGGCCAGTTGGCGATCTGGGTGCCGGAGGCAGGCGTGTAGATGCGGGCTTCGAAGGCGCCGTAGGTGAACTGCGCCTTGCCGTTGCTCTCCACAAGACCGGAAACATACGGGTACGTCTTACCGTTCACGGTCGTCGACTGCTGAATGGCCTTGAGGTGCAGATTTCCTCCGCTGACGCTGACCTGTGACGGGGAGTAGGCGGACTCTTCGGCGGAGTTCACGGGCGGCGTGACGCACCCGGAGCACCCGAGCCAGTTCGGATTCCACTTGGAGCCGTCAAGGCTCGTACCGCTGAATTCGTCGCTGAACACATTCCGCCATGTTCCGGGGATGCCGAGCGGTGCGCCGACGGCCGTCGAAGGCGCCGAGGACGATTGACTTGCCGTCGGCGCGGACGTGGCGGTGGGCGTCGGCGCGGACGTGGCGGTGGGCGTCGGTGCGGACGTGGCGGTGGGCGACGGCGCGGACGTGATGGTGGGCGTCGACGTGGCTGCGGGAGTTGGTGTCGTTGCTGTCGGCGTCGGCGTGGCGCCGCTGCCGGAGGTAAAGGAATTCGCGGGCGAAAGGTTGTGCCAGCTGTTGTGCAGCTTGTACGTGACGAAATAGGTGTAGCTGCCCGCGGGGAATGTGCGACCGCCCGACGTATAGCTGGTGGACGAAGTACTCAGCGTGGTCGCCGCGGCTCCGGGAAAGTCAAGGACGCCGCCGTCCGTGGATCGCGCGGTGACCGCCAGCGCCTGCACCTTGATCGTTTTAGTGGCGTGAACCTTCGCGGTGGCCTTGAACTGACCGTTCGGTGTCGGTGACACGGACAGCGAATCGACAACGATCTCTGGCGTCGAGGCATTGGCCTGGCCGGCTTGGGTAAGAGCACCCCCAGCGAGCGCGAGACCGGCGAGCGCTGCGACGCCCACCTTCGTCCGCCCGGCGAAGCGGCGACGACGTCGCGGAATTCCAGCCCTGTGTTTTGTTGGCATGTACGGCGTGACCTTTCACCCCCCAATCTCGACAGCAGAGCCCGCTTATGCGTGAAGCGCATGGCGAGCTGAATGGTCATGGACTCTGCGCGAGGTGAATTCGATCCGCAAGGGCCTGTTGCGGGTCGAAGTACCGGCCGGCTCTCCGAATTTCCTGCTCCGTAGACGAGTTGACCGCGCCGAGCCACCTTCAGTGATGTCCGACACATGAGGGAATAATTCGGGCATATACGCCTAATGGGTGTGCTGTGCATCCGAATGGATTAATTGCCCCAATTGCGCCCGAGTTACGGCTGTCTGTCATTCATGTACGACAAAACCGCGGTTTCTGTCGGTGGCGGGGTCGGCGGACCGGGGGTCGGGTTCGGTGCCGGTCCGTGACGCCGGCGCAGAGCCCCTCGGGGGGAGGTCTGCGATACCGGGAGGCGGGTCGCCGTCTCGGTGTGCGCCCTGACGGGTTGACCCGGAAGGTTCAGAAGGTGATGATGTACGTATACGACGTAAATATACGCATCTGAACATCCGTTCCTCGGTGGTGATCAGTGATGGGGAGCACGCACAACGGGTGGCTCCGGTGATGAGTACGCCCATCGAGGACTACGCCCTCCTCAGCGACCTCGAGACCGCCGCCGTCGTCGGCCGGAACGGATCGATCGACTGGCTCTGTCTGCCCCGCTTCGACTCGCCCGCCTGTCTGGCCGCGCTGGTGGGGACGCCGGACAACGGGTTCTGGCGGGTCGCACCTGTTGGCGGCGGAGTCTGTGCATGCCGGTCGTACCGGCGCGACACGCTCGTCCTGGACTCGCGGTGGGAGACCCCGGAGGGGGCCGTGCGGGTCACGGACTTCATGCCGCCGCGAGCGGGGGTGCCTTGTCTGGTCCGGGTGGTGGAGGGACTCTCGGGCTCCGTGTCCATGCGCAGCGAGCTGCGGCTGCGCTTCCACCAGGGTCGGGTCGTGCCCTGGGTCCGGGCCGTCGACCAGTGCGCGGTGGCGGTCGCCGGCCCGGACGCCGTATGGCTGGGCGCCGACGGGGCCGTACGGGAACCGGGCGGTGTGGACGCCACGGTCCACGAATTCACCGTCCCGGCCGGACGGCGACTCGCGCTGACGCTGGCGTGGTCGCCCTCGCACCTGCCCGAACCGCCCACACCGCTGAGCGTCCCGGCCGACACCCTGCTCAAGGAGACGACCGACTACTGGCGGACCTGGACCGCCCAGTGCTGCTACGAAGGGCCCTGGCGGGACGCCGTGGTGCGGTCACTCATCACGTTGAAGGCGCTCATCTACGCCCCCACGGGCGGCATCGTGGCAGCCCCCACCACCTCCCTGCCCGGCTGCATCGGCGGCGAGCGCAACTGGGACTACCGGTACTGCTGGCTGCGCGACTCCACGTTCGCCCAGTCCTGCCTCCTGCACAGCGGCTACCGGGAGGAGGCGACGGCCTGGCTGGACTGGCTGGTGCGGGCCATCGCCGGCAACGCGTGCGATCTGCAGACCGTGTACGGCGTCGGCGGGCAGCGCCTGCTGCCCGAGACCGAGGCGCCGTGGCTGGCCGGTTATGAGGGCTCGCGGCCCGTCCGGTTCGGCAACTCCGCTGCGAACCAGTTCCAGTTGGACGTGTACGGCGAGGTCCTCGACACCTTCTGCCTGTCGCTGCGAGCCGGCATCGCGATGCCGGCCCATGTGTGGCATCTGGTGGAGGCGATGATGGGCTATCTGCAGCGGCACTGGCGCGAACCGGATCAGGGTCTGTGGCAAATGCGGGGCCCCCGGCGGCAGTTCGTGCACTCCAAGGTCATGGCCTGGGTCGCTGCCGACCGCGCCCTGCGGATGGGGGAGCTGCTCGGCCGCAACGGCTCCTCCGGCGAATGGCGCGCCATGCGGGACGAGGTGCACCGCCAGGTCTGCCAGGAAGGCTGGGACCCTGGACAGGGCAGCTTTGTGCAGTCCTACGGCTCGCCGGCGCTGGACGCCTCGGTCCTGCTGATGCCACGGTTCGGTTTCCTGCCCGCCCGCGACCGGCGGATGCGGGGCACCGTCCGCGCGATGCGGCGGCTCGATCTCGGGGGCTTCGTGCGGCGCTACGCGTCGGACGGCGACGGTGTCCATGAAGTGGACGGTGTGCACGGCTCGGAAGGCGCCTTCGTGTCCTGCTCCCTCTGGTACGCGGACGCGCTTGCCGCGACCGGCCACGTCGAACAGGCCCGGGACCTCTTCGAGCGCGTGCTCGCCGTGCGCAATGACGTCGGCCTGCTCTCGGAGCAGTGGGATCCCGGCGCGGGCCGTCAGCTGGGCAACGCGCCCAAAGCGTTCAGCCACATCGCCCTGGTGGAGACGGCGTTCGCGCTCAGGGCTTCGAGTTCGGGCGCCGTTCGGCACCGGCGTACCCGTTCGGGTTGAGCCGCTGGAAGTGCCACGCGTCCCGGCACATGTCCGCAAGAGTGCGGGTGGGCCGCCAGCCCCAGGCGCGGCTGACGGCGCTTGCGTCGGCAATGAGTGTGGGGACGTCTCCGGGACGGCGGGGCCCGACTTCGTAGGGAATGGGCTTGGCGCTGGCCTCGGAGAAGGCGTTGACGACGTCCAGGACCGAAATGCCTTGCCCCAGACCGAGGTTGAACACCCGCATGCCAGGGGCGTCGGCGAGGTGGTCGAGTGCTGTGCGGTGCGCCTCGACGGTGTCCATGACGTGGATGTAGTCGCGGACCGCGGTGCCGTCCGGGGTGGGGTAGTCACCGCCGAACACCTGCAGCCGCTTCCAGTGCCCGAGGGCGACCTGCGCCACGTGCGGCATGAGGTTGTCGGGGGCGCCCTGCGGGTCCTCGCCGAGCAGTCCGCTGGGATGGGCGCCGGCCGGGTTGAAGTAGCGCAGGCACAGCACCGTGTACTCGGGGCGGCGACGGCAGACATCGTCGAGGATCTGCTCGCAGGTCCACTTCGAAGCCGCGTAGGGGTTGGTCGGCCTGGCCGGGGTCGATTCGTCGAGGGGGCCCGCGCCCGCGTCGCCGTAGACCGAGCACGAGGAGGAGAACACGAGCCGGTGGACTCCGTGCTCGTGCATGGTGCGCAGCAGTGCGGTGGTGCCGCCCACGTTGGTGTCGTAGTACTCGACCGGCGACTCGATCGATCCGCTCACGGACTTGAGCGCGGCGAAGTGCATGACGGCGTCCACGGGGTGCCGGTCGAAGACGGCGGACAGGGCGCGCCGGTCCCGTATGTCCAGTTCGTAGACGGCCCCGACGAACCGGCCCGCGATCCGCTCCACCCGGGCGAAGACGTGGGGCGTGCTGTTGGCGTAGTCGTCGACCACGATCACCTCGTAACCGTGGTCGAGGAGCTCGACGCAGGCGTGGCTGCCGAGGAACCCGGCGCCGCCGGTGACGAGAACGGTGGAGGGAGCCCAGGAGGGTGCGGCCCCCGGGCGTGCACGCGCTCGCCGATACTTGTCCACGGTTCCTCGTCGGGCGGGAGGAGAGTGACGTCGTATGTTTACGGCGTATATCTAGACAGTGCACTCTTCGGCCCCCGGCAGTCAAGGGGACCGGGTCACGGCCTGACCAGCAGCTGGAAGTCGAACGCATACCGGGATGCCCGGTAGATGTGCGTCCCGTACTCCACCGGTCGCCCGGTGTCGTCGTACGCCGTGCGCTGCATGGTCAGCAGGGCCGCGCCCTCCTCCTCGTCGAGGCGGGTGGCCTCCTCGGCGGTGGCGGAGCGGGCGCCGATGGTCTGGTGGGCGCTGTGCAGGGTGATGCCGGTGGTGCGCATCATCCGGTACAGGCCGGTCGACTCCAGGCGGGTGGAGTCGAGCTCCAGCAGGGTCGCGGGGAGGTGGTTGCACAGCAGGGCGACCGGCTGGCCGTGGGTGAGGCGCAGCCGCTCCAGGACGATCACCTCGCTGCCCTCCGCGATGCCGAGCGCGGCGGCGACGTCCGGGGACGCCGGCTCGCGCTC
The DNA here is from genome assembly GCF_040298885.1 of Streptomyces sp. NPDC001137. Taxonomy (NCBI): domain Bacteria; kingdom Bacillati; phylum Actinomycetota; class Actinomycetes; order Kitasatosporales; family Streptomycetaceae; genus Streptomyces; species Streptomyces sp. NPDC001137. The sequence goes on along the minus strand of NZ_JBEPBA010000003.1, from coordinate 569,426 downwards.
GTTGCGCACCACCTGCGTGCTGGGGCCCTGTCCGGCCGACTCCAGGTCGTCGTAGAGGCTGGAGAGTTCCAGGGGGCGTTTGACCTGGCTGTGGACGACTTGGGTGCCGACCCCTCTACGGCGTACCAGCAGCCCCTTGTCGACCAGGGACTGGATGGCCTGGCGGACGGTGGGTCTGGACAGGCCCAGGCGCGTCGAGAGGTCGATCTCGTTGCCCAGGAGGTTGCCCGGGGCGAGAGCTCCGTGCTCGATCGCCGCCTCCAGCTGCTGGGCAAGCTGGTAGTACAGCGGCACCGGACTGCCCCGGTCCAGGGCGAAGTCCAGCGAGTCGACAGCGGCCGACGCGGCACGTGTGGTGCCGCCGGTCTTCGCCATGGGCGTACCTCCCTCTGAGTGCTGACGAAACGTCAGGAGTGGCTGGGGAAACCGAGGTTGATGCCCGCGTCGGCCGGGTCCGGCCAGCGCGTGGTGATCACCTTCCCCTGCGTGTAGAAGGCGATGCCGTCGCCTCCGTAGATGTGCAGATCACCGAAGAGGGAGTCCTTCCAGCCGCCGAAGGAGTGGTAGCCGACGGGCACCGGGATCGGCACGTTCACGCCGACCATGCCCGCCTTGACCTCCAGCTGGAAGCGGCGGGCGGCGCCGCCGTCCCGGGTGAAGACCGCGGTGCCGTTGCCCCAGCGGGAGTCGTTGATCAGCTTGATGGCCTCGTCGTACGACTCCGCACGGACCACGGCGAGCACCGGGCCGAAGATCTCGTCCCGGTACGCGTCCGCCGTCAGCGGCACCTTGTCCAGCAGCGATACGCCGAGGAAGAAGCCGTTCTCGTGGCCGTCCACGGTGTAGCCGGTGCCGTCCACCACCACCTCCGCGCCCTGCTCGGCGGCCGACATCACGTACGACGCCACCTTGTCGCGGTGCTCGCGGGTGATCAGCGGGCCCATCTCGGAGGACGGGTCGTTGCCGGGACCGATCTTCAGGTCCTTCGCCCGCTCGGCGATCTTCGCGACCAGCTCGTCGCCCGTGTCGCCGACCGCGACCACGACCGACACGGCCATGCAGCGCTCGCCCGCCGAGCCGTACGCCGCGTTGATCGCCTGGTCGGCCGCGAAGTCCAGGTCGGCGTCCGGCAGCACCAGCATGTGGTTCTTCGCGCCGCCCAGGGCCTGGACGCGCTTGCCGTGCTCGACCGCCTTGAGCTGGATGTACTTGGCGATCGGCGTCGAGCCGACGAAGGAGACCGCCTCGACGTCCGGGTGCTCCAGCAGGCGGTCCACGGCCACCTTGTCGCCCTGGACGATGTTCAGGACGCCGTCCGGCAGCCCGGCCTCGGCAGCCAGTTCCGCGAGCCGGTACGAGGCCGAGGGGTCCTTCTCGCTGGGCTTGAGCACGAAGGTGTTGCCGCACGCGATGGCCAGCGGGAACATCCACATCGGCACCATGGCCGGGAAGTTGAACGGCGTGATGCCCGCGACCACGCCCAGCGGCTGCCGGATCGAGGCGACGTCCACGCGGGTGGAGACCTGGGTGGACAGCTCGCCCTTCAGCTGCACGCTGATCCCGCAGGCCAGCTCGACGATCTCCATGCCGCGCGCGACCTCGCCGAGCGCGTCGGAGTGCACCTTGCCGTGCTCGGCGGTGATCAGCTCGGCGATCTCGTCGCGGTGGGCGTCGAGGAGCTCGCGGTACTTGAACAGGATCGCGGTGCGCTTGGCCAGCGAGGAGGTACCCCAGGTCTCGAAGGCGGCCTTCGCGGAGGCGACGGCGGCGTCCACCTCGTCGACGCTCGCGAATCCGACCTGCTTCTCCTGCGCGCCGGTCGCCGGGTTGTATACGGCGCCGTGGCGGCCGGAGGCGGACTCGACGGGCTTGCCGTCGATCCAGTGGGTGATGGTCTTCATGGTGCGGGGGCCTTTCACAAAGGGTCGTGCGGGGGGAGGTCAGAGGTGGCGGCGCTGCCCGGCGACCTGCCGGTCGTACTCCTCGCGGGCCTGTACGGCGGCCTCGCGGGAGGCGGTCTCGGCGACCGGCACGTCCCACCAGGCCTCGGCCGGGGGAGCGGTCGGGGTCGCGGTGTCGGTCTCGACGTAGACGCAGGTGGGGCGGTCGGAGGCGCGGGCCGCGGTGAGCGCTTCGCGCAGTTCGCGGACGGTCTTGGCGCGCAGGACGTCCATGCCGAGGCTGCCCGCGTTGGCGGCCAGGTCGACGGGGAGCGGGGCGCCGGAGAAGGTGCCGTCGGCGGCCCGGTAGCGGTAGGCGGTGCCGAAGCGCTCGCCGCCGACCGACTCGGACAGGCCGCCGATGGAGGCGTAGCCGTGGTTCTGGATGAGGACCAGATTGACGGGCAGGCCCTCCTGGACGGCGGTGACGATCTCGGTCGGCATCATCAGATAGGTGCCGTCGCCGACCAGGGACCAGACCGGGGTGCCGGGGGCTGCCTGCTGGACACCGATGCCGGCCGGGATCTCGTAGCCCATGCAGGAGTAGCCGTACTCCAGGTGGTACTGGCGCCGGCTGCGGGCCCGCCAGAGCTTGTGCAGGTCGCCGGGGAGCGAACCGGCCGCGTTGATCACCACGTCGTCGTCGCCGACCACCGCGTCCAAGGCGCCGAGCACCTGGGTCTGGGTGGGTACGGCGTTCTCGTCGGCGGCGGTGAAAGCGGCGTCGACCACCTGATCCCAGCGTTCCTTGCCGGCGCGGTACTCAGCCTCGTAAACCGAGTTCACACGGTGACCGGCGAGGGCCTGCGTCAACGCTGTGAGCCCCGCACGCGCGTCGCACACCACGGTCCGCGCAGCCAGCTTGTGAGCGTCGAACGCGGCGATGTTGAGGTTGACGAACCGGACCTCCGGCCGCTGGAAGAGCGTGTTGGAGGCGGTGGTGAAGTCCGTGTAGCGCGTCCCGACGCCGATGATGAGGTCGGCCGTACGGGCGATGTCGTCGCAGACCGCCGTGCCGGTGTGGCCGATGCCGCCGAGGTCGGCGGGGTGGTCGTACCGCAGCGAGCCCTTGCCCGCCTGGGTCGAGGCGACCGGGATGCCGGTGGCGTCCACGAGGGCTTGGAGCGCCTCCTCGGCCTGGCTGTGGTGGATGCCGCCGCCCGCGACGATCAGCGGACGCTCGGCCGCGCGGATCGCCGCCACCGCCTCCGCCAGCTCGTACGGGTCGGGCGCGGGCCGCCGTACGTGCCACACCCGCTCGGCGAAGAACTCCTCCGGCCAGTCGTAAGCCTCCGCCTGCACGTCCTGCGGGAGGGCCAGGGTGACAGCCCCGGTCTCGGCGGGGTCGGCGAGGACCCGCATGGCGTTGAGGGCGGAGGGGATCAGGGCCTCGGGGCGCGTGATGCGGTCGAAGTACCTGGACACCGGGCGCAGGGTGTCGTTGACCGACACATCGGCCTCGGTCGGGTGCTCCAGCTGCTGCAGCAGCGGGTCGGCGACGCGGGTGGCGAAGTAGTCGCCCGGCAGCAGCAGGACCGGCAGGCGGTTGATGGTGGCGAGCGCGGCGCCGGTGACCAGGTTGGTGGCGCCCGGGCCGATGGACGTCGTCACGGCCTGCGCGCAGAGGCGGTCGAGCTGGCGGGCGTAGCCGACGGCCGCGTGCACCATGGCCTGCTCGTTGCGGCCCTGGTGGTACGGCATCGTCTCCTCGCCCGCCTCCAGGAGGGCCTGGCCGATCCCGGCAACGTTGCCATGGCCGAAGATGCCCCAGGTGCCCGCGATCAGCCGCCGGCGCACGCCGTCGCGCTCGGTGTACTGGACCGACAGGAACCGCACCAGGGCCTGGGCGACGGTCAGGCGGCGGGTGGTGGTGCTCATCAGGACTTCTCCGGGGCCGTGTAGAGGGGGAGGCGGGGGTCGACGGGCTGCTCGGGCCAGGTGGAGCGGACCCAGGCGTGATCGGGGTGGTCGCAGATCAGCCAGGCACGCTCGGGCTCGGGGCCCGCCATGACGTTGAGGTAGTACATGTGGTGGCCGGGCACGGCCATGGAGGGCCCGTGCCAGCCGTCGGGGATCAGCACGACATCACCGCCGCGCACCTCGGCCAGCACATCGGTGTTGCGGCCCTGCCCGGAGGGGGAGACCCGCTGGTAGCCGAGGCCGGGGATGCCGTCGTGGGCGGCGAACTCGAAGTAGTAGATCTCTTCGAGGACCGATTCCTCGCCCGGCCGGTGTTCGTCGTGCTTGTGCGGCGGGAACGACGACCAGTTGCCGCCCGGGGTGATCACTTCGACGGCGATGAGCTTGTCGCAGTCGAAGACGCCGGCCGCCCCGAAGTTGTTGACCTGGCGGGAGGAGTTCCCGGTGCCGCGCAGCTCCACCGGTACGGACGAGGCAGGGCCGTAGCGGGCGGGCAGCCGGCGGGTGCACCGTGCCCCGGTGAGCGCGAACCGTCCGCCGCCGACGGAGGTGACCGTCGTACGGGCGTCCCTGGGCACATACGCGAAGTCGCTGACGGCGCTGAACACGCTGTCGCGGCCGGTGAGTTCGAAGGTGTCGTGGCCGAAGTCGTCGGCCGCCGCGACCGTGCAGCCGCCGCTGAGCGGCAGCACGATCCACTCGCTGTCGCCGGTGTCGAAGGTGTGCGTGCCGCCCGGCGGGAGTTCCAGCACGCGCAGGCTGGAGTAGCCCCAGCCGGCCTTCTCCGGGGTGACGTCCACGACGTACGGGCCGCCGAGGGCTTTTCCGGCTGGCAGGTGGTAGGTCATCGGGCACTCCTCCGTATCACGAGCCACGTCACAGCAGACCCACGGCCGTGTCGACCGCCGTCTCCACACTGCCCTCCGCCGGGTAGAGCAGCGACCGTCCGACGACCATGCCCTGCACGGTCGGCAGTCTGAGGGCCTTGCGCCAGCGCTCGTACGCCCCCGCCTGTTCCTCGGCGGACGCGCCCACCTCGCCGCCGAGCAGCACGGTCGGCAGGGTGGAGGTCTCCAGCACCTCGCCCATGTCGTCCGGGTCGTCGGTGACGGGCAGCTTCAGCCAGGTGTAGGCCGAGGTGCCGCCCAGGCCCGCCGCGATCGCGATCGACTTCGTGACGGCCTCGGCGGACAGGTCGTTGCTGACCCGGCCGTCGATCCGGCGGGAGAGGAACGGCTCGACGAACAGCGGCAGCCGGTGGGCCGCCATGTCGTCGATCGCGCGGGCCGTGGACTCCAGCGTGGTCAGCGAGCCCGGGTCGTCGTAGTCGATGCGCAGCAGCAGCTTGCCCGCGTCGAAGCGGAGCCGGGCGATGTCCTCCGCGCGGTGGCCGGTGAAGCGGTCGTCCATCTCGAAGACGGCGCCCGCCAGACCTCCGCGGTTCATCGACCCCATGACGACCTTGTTCTCCAGCACCCCGAGCAGGAGGAGGTCCTCCAGGATGTCGGCGGTGGCCAGCACCCCGTCCACGCCCGGCCGCGACAGCGCGACGCACAGGCGCTCCAGCAGATCGGCGCGGCCGGCCATGGCGAGCCGCCGGTCGCCGACGCCGAGGGCGCCGCGGGCCGGGTGGTCGGCGGCCACGATCATCAGACGGCCGCTGTCGCCGATGAGCGGGCGGCGCGCGCGCCGGGCGGCCGCCTCGGCGACGGCCTCGGGATGGCGGGCCCTGACCGAGACGAGGTCCGGGATGCTGAGGGACAAGGGGAAGCTCCGTTTCAGAGGGTGGCGCGCGCGAGGAGGTCCTCGACCTCGGCCTCGGTGGGCATCGCGGAGGAACAGGCGAGACGGGAGGCGACGAGGGCACCGGCCGCGTTGGCGAACCGCATGATTTCGGCCAACTCCCAGCCGGCCAGCAGACCGTGCACGAGGGAACCGCCGAAGGCGTCGCCCGCGCCGAGACCGTTGGCCACCTCGACCGGCACCGGCGGGACCTCGGCGCTGCTGCCGTCGCGGTGCACGGCGAGGACGCCCTTGGGGCCCTGCTTGACGACCGCCAGTTCCACGCCCGCCTCCAGCAGCGCCTCCGCGCAGGCCCGCGGCTCACGGACGCCGGTGGCCACCTCGCACTCGTCGAGGTTGCCGACCGCGACCGTGACGTGCCGCAGCGCCTCCGCGTAGTACGGGCGGGCCTCCTCCGGGTCGCGCCAGAACATCGGGCGCCAGTCGAGGTCGAAGACCGTCGTACCCGCCTTGTCGCGTGCCTTGAGGGCGGCGAGCGTGGCGGAGCGGCTCGGCTCCTCGCTCAGACCGGTCCCGGTGATCCAGAAGACCCGGCTCGCCCGGATGGCGAAGTAGTCCAGCTCCTCGGAATGTATCTCCAGGTCAGGAGCCTTAGGCTGCCGGTAGAAATACAGAGGGAAGTCATCCGGAGGGAAGATCTCGCAGAAGGTCACCGGTGTCGGGTACGCGGCGACGGGTGCGACCCAGCGGTCGTCGACGCCGAACTCCTTCAGCGCCCCGTGGAGATAGGCGCCGAAGGGGTCGTCCCCGGTGCGGGTGATCACCGCGGTGTCGCGGCCGAGCCGGGCGGCGGCGACCGCCACGTTGGCGGCCGAACCGCCGAGGAACTTGCCGAAGGTCTCGACCCGGGCCAGGGGAACCCCCGACTGGAGCGGGTAGAGGTCGACTCCGATACGGCCCATAGTGATCAAGTCGAAGGACTGGTCTGACTCGGCCATGCGCGACGCTCCTCGAGCTGGTCTGGGGATGCGGGTCCCAGAGGGCCTGCCGCCCCCCAGGTGTAGGCCGCGGAGGGCGACGCTGTCAATAGTTTGTACTTACATTCGGACTAGCTCGTGAAATGATGTCTTAACAAAGTATTGACAGCGGGCTCGGCCAGGGGTTTGATCCCGTCCCAGGCCGACCGCCGCGTTTGCGGCAAACGACCCGGGCATGCCAAGATCCCGGGCCCTGGATCTTCGTGATCCCCCTCTCCCTTTCCCCCGCAACGCACAGTGAGGTGCCAGGAAAGATGGACCGCTCTTCTCACCCCCGCTCCCGCAGAATCGCCCCCGTTGTCGCGGTGGCCGCGGCGGCTGCCCTGACCCTCGCCGGCTGCTCCAGCAGCTCCGGGGGCAAGAAGTCCGAGGAGGGTGGCGCCAACGCATCGGCCGGCAAGGCCACCACGCCCCGGATGACGGTCGCGCTGGTCACGCACCAGTCGCCCGGTGACACCTTCTGGGACATCGTCCGCAAGGGCGCCGAGGCCGCCGCGGCCAAGGACAACATCAAGCTCATCTACTCGCACGACCCGAACGCGGGCAACCAGTCCAACCTGGTGCAGAACGCGATCGACCAGAAGGTCGACGGCATCGCCATCACCCTGGCCAAGCCGGACGCCCTCAAGACCGTCGTCGGCAAGGCGAAGGCGGCCAACATACCCGTGGTGGGCCTCAACTCCGGTCTCAGTGACTGGAAGAAGCTCGGCCTGATGGAGTTCTTCGGCCAGGACGAGTCCGTCTCCGGCGAGGCGTTCGGCAAGAAGCTCAACGAGCTCGGCGCCAAGCACACCGTCTGTGTCATCCAGGAGCAGGGCAACGTCGGCCTGACCCAGCGCTGCGACGGCGTGAAGAAGACCTTCTCCGGCAAGACCGACGTTCTTTACGTCAACGGCACCGACATGCCGTCCGTGAAGTCGACGATCACCGCGAAGCTCAAGCAGGACTCCTCCATCGACTACGTCACCGCCCTCGGCGCCCCGTACGCGCTCACCGCGGTGCAGTCGATCTCGGACGCCGGCTCCAAGGCGAAGGTCGCCACCTTCGACCTCAACAAGGACCTGACGACCGCCATCAGCAAGGGCACGATCCAGTTCGCGGTGGACCAGCAGCCCTGGCTCCAGGGCTACCTGGCGATCGACTCGCTGTGGCTGTACAAGAACAACGGCAACTACATGGGCGGCGGTGAGCAGCCGGTGCTGACCGGTCCGGCGTTCGTCGACAAGTCCAATGTCGAGGCGGTCTCCAAGTTTGCCGCCAACGGAACGCGGTGATGAGCATGACCCAGCATGCCGAGCCGGCGGTGACCTCACCGCCGGCCCCCGGCCCCAAGGAGACCGACGGGCGCACTGCCGAACGGCCTCTGGTCGTACGGTTGTTGGCCCGGCCCGAGGTGGGTGTCTTCCTCGGTGCCGTCGCGGTGTACGTGTTCTTCCTGGTTGCGGCGCCGCCGGTGCGGGATGCCAGTTCGATGGCGAACATCCTCTACCAGTCCTCGACGCTGGGCATCGTGACCATCCCGGTGGCGCTGCTGATGATCGGCGGGGAGTTCGACCTGTCGGCCGGTGTCGGGGTGATCACCTCGGCGCTGACCGCGGCCATGATCAGCTACCAGCTGACCATGAACGTGTGGGTGGGTGTGATCGCCGCGCTGGTCGTCTCTTTGGCGATCGGGTTCTTCAACGGCTGGATGGTCGTCAAGACCGGTCTGCCCAGCTTCCTGGTCACGCTGGGCACCTTCCTGATCCTGCAGGGCGTCAACCTCGCGGTGACCAAGCTGGTCACCGGGAACGTGGCCACCGACGACATCAGCAACATGGACGGCTTCGACCAGGCCAAGAAGGTCTTCGCCTCCAGCTTCGACATCGGCGGCGTGCAGGTGAAGATCACCGTGTTCTGGTGGCTGCTGTTCGCGGGCCTGGCGACCTGGGTGCTGCTGCGCACCCGCTACGGCAACTGGACGTTCGCGGTCGGCGGCAACAAGGAGAGCGCGCGGGCGGTGGGTGTCCCGGTCGCCTTCACGAAGATCTCCCTGTTCATGCTGGTGGGCTTCGGGGCCTGGTTCGTGGGCATGCACCAGCTGTTCTCCTTCAACACGGTGCAGTCCGGTGAGGGCGTGGGCATCGAGCTGATCTACATCTCCGGCGCGGTGATCGGCGGCTGCCTGCTGACCGGCGGCTACGGCTCGGCGATCGGCCCGGTCTTCGGTGCGTTCATGTTCGGCATGGTCCAGCAGGGCATCGTCTACGCCGGCTGGAACCCCGACTGGTTCAAGGCCTTCCTCGGCGTCATGCTGCTGGGCGCCGTCCTGATCAATCTGTGGGTCCAGCGCACCATGACCCGAAGGTGAATTCGCGATGACAGACAACAACTCCGCAACCCACGGAGCCATCCTCCCCGACACCGCCCCGGCGGCGAAGGACGGCGCGATCGTCGAACTGCGCAATGCGGGCAAGGCCTACGGCAACATCCGGGCGCTGCACGGGGTGAGCCTGAAGGTGCATCCCGGCCAGGTCACCTGCGTGCTCGGCGACAACGGCGCCGGCAAGTCCACGCTGATCAAAATCATCTCGGGGCTGCACCAGCACACCGAGGGCGAGTTCCTCGTCGACGGCGCCCCGGTGCGTTTCACCACCCCGCGTGATGCCCTGGACCGCGGTATCGCCACCGTCTACCAGGACCTGGCGACCGTGCCGCTGATGCCGGTGTGGCGCAACTTCTTCCTCGGCTCCGAGATGACCAAGGGCCCCTGGCCCGTGCGGCGTCTGGACATCGAGAAGATGAAGCAGACCGCGGACCATGAGCTGCGGGAGATGGGCATCATCCTGGACAACCTGGAACAGCCCATCGGCACCCTCTCCGGCGGCCAGCGCCAGTGCGTGGCCATCGCCCGCGCCGTCTACTTCGGCGCCCGCGTCCTGATCCTCGACGAGCCCACCGCGGCGCTGGGCGTCAAGCAGTCAGGGGTCGTGCTGAAGTACATCGCCGCGGCCCGCGAGCGCGGTCTGGGCGTCATCTTCATCACCCACAACCCGCACCACGCCTACATGGTCGGCGACCACTTCAGCGTGCTGCGCCTGGGCACGATGGAACTGTCCGCCGAACGCAGCCAGATCACCCTGGAAGAGCTGACCAACCACATGGCCGGCGGCGCCGAACTCGCCGCGCTCAAGCACGAGCTGTCCCAGGTCAGCGGCGTCGACGTCGAGGAACTCCCGGAGAAGGAAGACCTCACCGCACCCGTGGTGACAAGCCCGGAAGGAACCCCCTGACATGGCAGGTGCTCTGGACCGCATCCGGGTCGGATCGGCCCCCGACTCCTGGGGCGTCTGGTTCCCGGACGACCCCCGGCAGGTGCCCTGGGAACGCTTCCTCGACGAGGTCGCCGAGGCCGGCTACTCGTGGATCGAGCTGGGCCCGTACGGCTATCTGCCGACCGACCCGGCCCGCCTCACCGACGAGATCGGCAAGCGTGAGCTGAAGGTCTCGGCGGGCACGGTCTTCACCGGCCTGCACCGCGGCCCCGCCGTCTGGGAGTCCACCTGGGAGCACGTCAGCCAGGTCGCGGCGCTCACCCAGGCGATGGGCGCGAAGCATCTCGTCGTCATCCCGTCCTTCTGGCGGGACGACAAGACGGCCGAGATCCTGGAGCCGCCGGAGCTGACCGGCGAGCAGTGGGCGTACCTCACCAAGGGCATGGAGCGGCTCGGGCACGAGGTGAAGGAGGCGTACGGCCTCGACATCGTCGTACACCCGCACGCCGACACCCACATCGACACCGAGGACCACGTCGAGCGCTTCCTCGACTCGACCGACTCCGAACTGGTCAACCTGTGCCTGGACACCGGGCACTACGCCTACTGCGGCGGCGACAGCGTCAAGCTGATCGAGACCTACGGCGAGCGCATCGGCTATCTGCACCTCAAGCAGGTCGACCCGCAGATCCTCGCCGACGTGACGGCCAAGGGCACCCCGTTCGGGCCTGCCGTGGCGCAGGGCGTCATGTGCGAACCGCCCACCGGGGTCCCGGAGTTGGGGCCGGTGATGGAGGCCGCGCAGAAGCTCGGCGTGGAACTGTTCGCCATCGTCGAGCAGGACATGTACCCCTGCGAGCCGGACAAGCCGCTGCCGATCGCGGTGCGCACCCGTAAGTTCCTGAGGTCCTGCGGCGCCTGACCCTTCGAAGGGGGACGAACGACCATGGCTCGGCACGGAACACTGCAAGTCGCGGTCGTCGGCACCGGCAAGATGGGCGCCGACCACGTCCGCCGTGTCCAGGAGGTCATCAGCAGGGCCAGGGTGACCGCCGTCGTGGACGTCGATGCGGAACGCGCCAAGGACGTCGCGGCCCGCATCGACGGCTGCACCGCCTACTCCGACCCGGCCGCCGCCATGGCGGCAGCCGATGTCGACGCCGTGCTGATCGCCTCCCCGGGGCCCGCCCACGAGGCTGCCCTGCTGACGGCGTTCGAGCACGACCTGCCCGTACTGTGCGAAAAACCGCTCACCCCGGACGCGGCCTCCGCGCTCCGGGTCCTGGAAGCGGAGCAGAAGCTGGGCCGCCGCCGGGTCCAGGTCGGCTTCATGCGACGCTACGACGCCGAGTACCTGCGTCTCAAGTCCCTCCTGAACACAGGCCAGTTGGGGCGCCCGCTGATGCTGCACAACCGGCATCGCAACCTCGCCTCGCCGCCCGGCTGGCGCAGCGAGATGCTCATCAACGACTCCGTCGTGCACGAGATGGACGTGACGCGCTGGCTGCTCGGCCAGGAGATCACCGCCGTCACGGTGCTGCGCCCCACCCCGTCCGCGAACGCGCCGGACGGCATACAGGACCCGCAGTTCGTCGTCTTCGAGACCGACGGCGGCGCGGTCGTCGACGTCGAGATCTTCGTCAACTGCGGCTTCGGCTACCAGGTCCAGGCCGAGGTGGTCTGCGAACGCGGCACCGCCCGCATCGGCGACGGCCATGCCCTGGTCACCAACATGGCAGGCCGCTGGGGCGGCACCATCGCCCAGGACTACATCGAGCGCTTCGCCGACGCCTACGACCGCGAGGTCCAGGCCTGGGTCGACGCCACCCGCCGCGGCGAGGTCGTCGGCCCGAGCGCGTGGGACGGCTACGCCGTCGCCGCGGTGTGCGAGGCGGGCGTGAAGGCGCTGGAGGAAGGCACCCGGGTGCCGGTGGAACTGGTGGAGCGGCCGGCGCTGTACGAGGTCACCCGATAGCCCGGCTGAACACCACCCGGTCCTCGCCGGGCCCGTTGTAGTCCTCCTCCACCCGGACCTCGAACCCGAGACTGCGGTGGAAGGCCACCGACCCCTTGTTGCCGAGGCTAGTGATGGCCTTCAGCCGGACCGCCCCCTGCCGCCGCGCGGCCTCGGTGAAGGCGCCGTACAGCTCCCGCCCCAGACCGCTGCCCCGAGCGTCGTCCCGCGTCGCGATCAAGTGCACATATCCGGTACCGCCGGGCGTGACGAAGCCGATCAGATACCCGAGAATGCCGTCGTCGGACCGGGCGACCAGACAGGTCTCGCCGAACTCCTGCACCAGCGCCAGCAGATGAAGCTCCCGCAGATCCCGCTCGCCCCAGTAACGGGGGTGGTCGGCGAGGACCTGCTGGATGTCGGTGACTTGGGCGGGGGTGATGCGTACGGCCATGCCGTCGATCATCGCAGAGGGGGCTGGGGGATGGGGTTGGTGCGGATCCTGCTGCCGTTGCCGCGCGCGGCGGCCCGGTTGGCGCCGGGAGTCGGCCGTCCGCTGCTCGGCGCGGCACTGTCGTGGTGCGTCATGCCCCGCTGGGTGCTGCTGCGGCCACCGCCGGCGCAGCGACGACTGGCCTGGGCGCAGGAACTGGTCGCCCTGTACCGCGCGCCGGCCGACCCCGACCGGCTGTCCCGTGCGCTGGCCCTGCAGGCGTACGGGCTGCTCCTGTCCATGCGGTACGAGGAGGCGTGCGCGGCGGTGGAGGCCTCGCTGGCCGTGCCGGGCGCCCGCCTGTCGGTGGCGCAGTCCGGGCACGCCGTCCATCTCCGCGCACAGGCGCTGGCGGGTCTCGGCCGCTACGAGGAGGCCCTGGAATCAGCTCGCGAGGCCGTCGAGTCGTATCGGCGCGGTCCCACTCCGGGGCGCCGGGACCGGCCGCTCGGCAATCTGCCGGGCGCCCTGCGCACCCACGCCTTCGTGCTGGGCGGGCTGCACCGCACGCCCGAGTCCGTGGCCGTGTACGAGGAGTGCGCCGCGCTCCTGCGGGCCATGTCCGTACGGGAGTTGGCGCACGTCCAGCTGGTGCGGCCCCGGGTCTTCGTCGAACTGGTCGGTGGCCTGCGGGCCCTGGGCCGGTACGAGGAGGCTCTGGCGGTCGGCGCGGAGGCCCGCGAGGCGGTGCAGGGTCCGCTGGTGTGGTCCGTGCCCGAGATCGTCCTGGCGCTGCGGGTGCAGCTGCTGGGGGACCTTGCCGCCTGCGAGAGCGCCGGGGGCCGGCCGAAGGACGCGCGTGCCACCGCCGGGGAAGCGGTCGCGCAGGCCCGCCGGCTGGTCGTGCGACATCCCGAGTCGGGCGAACCGCACCTTGCCGCCGTACTGGACGTCCTGGCCGCCGTACTCGATGAACTCAAGGCGTATGACGAGGAGTTGACCGCCCTGCGGGAACTGGCGGCCCTGTACACCCGCCTCGAAGCCGACCCTCTGCTGGCGGACACTTTGGACGACATCGCCCGCTGCCTCGGGCGGACCGGCGACCGTCCGGCCGCCCGGGCCGAGGGCGAGCGGGCCGTATCCGTGGCGCGCCGTGCGGCGGAACGCGATCCCGAGCGGCATGAACCCCGACTCGCCCGACTGCTCGCCAACTTGAGCGCCCGTCAGCAGGAGTCCGACGAACCGGAGCCGGCGGTCGTGACCGGGCGCGAGGCTGTCGCGCTCACCCGGCGGCTGGCCGAGGCCGACCCGGCGACCTACCGGCCGTTGCTCGCCCGCCGCCTCCGCGTCCTCGCCCGGGCCCTGCGCCGCACCGGTGAGTACGACACGGCCGTGGACTGCTACGAGGAGGCGGAGGCCGTCCTGGACGAACTGACGGAGAACGCCGCCGAACTCGCCCTGACCCACTCCCAGCTGGCCCCCACACTCCGCGCGGCGGCCCGCGCCCACCTCGAGGCCGGACGCACCGCCGAGGCGGTGGCCGCCCTGCGTTCCCTGCTCGACCTCACCCGCCGCGCGGACGGCACGGACGTACACGCCCTCTGTGTCACGGCCTTCGCCGAGAGCCGCGCGGAGTGGGGGAGCATCGTGCGGGCATGGGAGGAGGCGACCGGAGAGCCGTACCCGACGTTCGTCTACACCCGACTCCGCGGCCGCGGTTCGAACCCCGCCGCCCGATAGCTCTCGTCGATCAGGGTCATCGTCGCCAGCGCGTCGTCCGGGTCCAGGGGCAGCGGAGCGCCCTCCCGCACGCGCGCCGCGAACGCCTCCAGCTGGTAGGTGTACGAGGAACGGGTGCCGAGCCGTTCCGTCCGCTCGCCGTCCGCGGTGCGGACGATGATCCGGTCGTCCATCTGGGGGAGGACGAAGTTCGGGGCCAGTGCCTCGCCGCGGCTGCCGATGATCCGGCAGCTCATCTCCAGCGTGTCGTACGCCATGTGGCAGCGTGCCGAGGCGGTGGCGCCGTTCGGGAAGGTCAGGTCGGCGTCCAGCCATTCGTCGACGCCGGGGGCACCCACGCGCTCGCCGCCGCGCGCGGAGACCAGGCTCGGTGCGCCGCCCGCCCACGGTGCAAGCATCCGTACGGCGTGCAGGCTGTAGCAGCCCAGATCCATCACGGCGCCGCCGGCCAGGGGCAGGGACCAGCGCGGGTCGGTGTCCTCCGGGGCCGGGATGGCGACCATGGTCTCCACCCGCTGCAGCTCGCCCAGTTCACCGCTCTCCAGGAGTCCGTGCAGACGGCGGGTGACCGGGTGGAAGAGGTAGTGGAAGGCCTCCATGAAGACCGTGCCGGCCTTGGCCGCCGCCTCCCGCACCTCGGCGGCCTCCTCGGCGTTGCTCGCCGACGGCTTCTCGCTCAGGACGTGCTTGCCGGCCGCGAGGGCGGCCAGGTTCCACGGACCGTGCAGGCCGTTGGCGAGCGGGTTGTAGACGACCTCGACCTCGGGGTCGGCGAGCAGGGCGGCGTAGGAGTCGGCGACCCGCTCCACACCGTGCTCGGCGGCGAAGGCCTCGGCGCGGGAGCGGTCGCGGGCGGCCACCGCGACCACGCGGTGGCCGGTGGTGCGGGCCGGGTCGATCAGGGCGCGTCCGGTGATCCGGGCGGCGCCCAGGACGCCGATGCGCAGGGGTTCGCGGACCGGTTCGCTCATGAGGTCGTTTCCTTCTCTGTCCGTTCGTACGGGGGCAGTGTGCCGTCGGCGGGCGGGAAATGGCGGCGGGCCAGGTCCTGGGCGTGGGCGATGGTGCATTCGATCAGTTCGAAGGCGGGCAGGCCGCCGACATAGTAGGTGTGGTCGCGGCCCTGCAGCGCGTCGAGCCGGTCCAGGGCGCCGGCTGCGAGATCGTCGCTGCCGAAGTGCGGCATGAACGCCCACTGGCGGTGCAGATGCGTCTTCTCCAGCCGCCCGCCGAGTTCCGCCACGTCGGCCTCCAGCAGCGCGCTGACGTCCTCGGGGCGGCCGTAGGAGTAGAAGGTCCGCACGTCGCTGCCCGGGTAGCGGTGGTGGTACGAGACGCAGTGGCCGGTCGCCTCACGGGTCGCGGTGTGGCGGTCGAGGAAGTAGAAGGCGTTCTCCGGCAGGCCGGAGGCGGTGGCGAGGGTGGTGTGGTAGGCGTTGCTGCGGATCCGCCCGGCGAGGTCGCGCTCCTCGGCGGTGGCGTCCAGGACCGGCAGGACGCGGTCCAGAGGGACGGCGAGCACCAGGTCGTCGGCCTCCACCGGACCGGAGTCCGTGTGCACCCGTACCCCTCCCTCGTGCCGCTCGACCGACACCACGCGCACCGCGCACCGCACGTCCTTCAGCTCCTCGGCGACCCGCTGCCACAGCGTGCCGAAGCCTCCCGTGACGGTGAACGCGCCCCCGTGGCCCAGCAGTTCGGGCGTGGGGGACAGCAGGCCGGTCATCTCGGCGTACTTGACGAAGTACAGGGCGGGCACCTGGTCGTCGAGATAGCCGTACCCGGCCGCGGTGTATCCGGTGCCGAACGACTCCGCCATGGACTCGAGGCCGTGCTCGGCGAGCCAGTGGGTGACCGGGGCGGCCAGGGCCCGCGCGGAGTGGGCGAGCCCGGGTTCGGCGATGCGCGGGAACTCCCGCTCGCGCAGCGCCCGGTAGCGCCGGAAGGCGCCGTCGCGCAGGAACGACATGGTCTGCCGGGTCGCGGTGCGCCCCTCGACGTCGAGGACCCGGTAGCGCGTGGTGCGCTCCGTCTCCATGTCCAGTTCCGTCAGCAACTGTGCCGTCCGCTCGTACCGGTTGGTGCAGATGTGGCCGCCCAGGTCGTGGGCCCGGCCGTCCACGTGCACGCTCTGGCATTTCCCGGCGACCGTCTCCTGCTCCTCCAGGACGGTCACCCGGTGTCCGGCCCGTTCCAGTTCACGGGCGGCCGCAAGGCCGCTCGGTCCGGCGCCGACGACGACCACACGCCGCTCGCCGGGTAACTGCCCGCCGGGCAAGGCGGGTTGAGGGGTGTCGGGGTGGGGCCGGGATATCTCGCCGGTGCTCATGGTCGTTGCTCCTCGTCGGTCCGACGTGCGTGGATCTCATGGTCGTACGGAGAGATCCCGCGGTCGTGACCGTCAGGGGCAACGTGGCGATTCGCACACTCGTGCTCCGGGCGCAGGAGGCCGGGCAGGCGCCCGGAGCACGAGGGACTGGGGCCGCCGCTCAGGCGGTGCGGACCTCGGCGATGGTCACCGGGCGGTGTTCGTGCAGGGACAGCGTGCAGGCGTCGGCGATCCAGCCGGCCTCCAGGGCGTCCGCGATCGTGCAGGGCGAGGGGCGGGTGCCGGCCACGACCTCGGTGAACGCGGTGAGTTCGGCGCGGTAGGCCGCGGTGAAGCGGTCCATGAAGAAGTCGTGCGGGGTGCCGGCCGGGAAGGTCACGCCGGGCTCGACGGAGCGCAGCGGCAGCTTGTCCTCCAGGCCCACCGCGATGGAGTCCGTAAAGCCGTGGATCTCCATGCGGACGTCGTAACCCCGGGCGTTGTGGCGGGAGTTGGAGACCACTGCGATGGTGCCGTCGTCGAGGGTGAGGATCGCGCCGGTGGTGTCGGCGTCGCCGGCGTCCTTGATGTACTCGGCACCCCGGTTGCCGCCGACGGCGTACACCTCGACGACCTCGCGGCCCGTCACCCAGCGGATGATGTCGAAGTCGTGGACAGAACAGTCGCGGAAGATGCCGCCCGAGGCGGCGATGTACGCGGCCGGCGGGGGCGCCGGGTCCAGCGTGGTCGACCGTACGGTGTGCAGCTTGCCCAGCTCACCGCTCCGCACGGCCGCGCGGGCGTTCACGAAACCGGTGTCGAAGCGGCGGTTGTAGCCGATCTGGATCGGCACGTCCGTGCCCTCGACGGCCTTGAGGACCTCGACGCCCTCGGCCATGGTCCGGGCGACGGGCTTCTCGCAGAAGACCGGGACGCCGGCCTCGACGCCGGCCAGGATCAGGCCGGGGTGGGCGTCCGTCGCGGCCGCGACCACGATGCCGTCGACGCCGGCGGCCAGCAGGGCCTGCGGCGAGTCCACGACCTCGCCGCCGAACCGCTCCGCCGCGGACTTGGCGGCGTCCGCGAACGGGTCGGTCAGCACGAGCGACTCGACCACGTCGAGCCCGGAGAGGGTTTCGGCGTGGAAGGCGCCGATGCGGCCGAGGCCGAGGATTCCGATACGCATGAGCTCCGCTGCTTTCCTGTTTCTTGGGTGTGTGGTTGCTGTCCGTTGCCGGGGCCCCGCCCCGGACCCCGATCGCCCTTCGGGCTCGTCCTCAATCGCCGGCCCGGGCTGGATCAGTCCAGGCCGCCCAGGACGTTCTGGTCCCAGTCGATCACCGATCCGGTCACCACGCCCGACCGCTCCGACAGCAGGAAGACCACGAAGTCCGCGATCTCGTCCGGCTGGCCCAGCTTGCCCATCGGCAGCTTGGCGGCGGCCTCCTCGCGCCAGGTGTCGTCGGCGCCGTGGAAGGCCTTCTGGGTGGCGTCCTCGCCCTCGGTGGCCGTCCAGCCGATGTTGAGGCCGTTGATCCGCACCCGGTCCCAGCGGTGGGCGTGCGCGGCGTTGCGGGTCAGGCCGACCAGGCCGGCCTTCGCGGCGACGTACGGGGCCAGGAACGGCTGCCCGCCGTGCGCCGAGGACGTGATGATGTTGACGATCGTGCCGGGCGCCTTGCGGGAGACCATGTCGGCGACGGCGGCCTGCATCGCGAAGAACGGCGCCTTGAGGTTGATCGCGATGTGCTGGTCGAACAGCTCGGGCGTGGTGTCGAGGAGCGTGCCCCGCGAGGTCAGGCCCGCGGAGTTGACCAGGCAGTCGATCCGCCCGTACGCGACGACCACCTCGGCCACGGCAGCCTTCGCCTGTGCGGCGTCGGACAGGTCGGCGCGCACGAACATCGCCTTGCCGCCGGCGGCCGTCAGCTCGGCCACCAGTGCCTCGCCGGGTTCCGGGCGCCGACCGGTGACGGCCACGACCGCCCCCTCACGCACGGCGGCGCGGGCGATGGCGGCCCCCACGCCCTGGCTGCCGCCGTTGACGAGGACGACCTTGTCGTCGAGGAGTCCCATGGATCTCTGCCGTCCTTTCAGCTCGCGCGGCGTTCGCCGGCCACCCGCAGGTGGTCCCGCAGGATCCGCGCGGGCCGGTCCTCGCGCAGTGCCTCGCGTACCAGGTCCGCCTGCGAGGGCGGGGCCAGGCCGTCGACCGGTGGGTCGCTGTCGAGGTTGGTGGGGAAGGGGTAGCCCTCGGCGCTCGCGGCGATCACGTTCTCCAGCCAGGCCTCGTCCGCGCCCTCCGCCTTGCGGCGCAGCAGCACGGGGTAGACCGCGTTCGCCACCGCCTCCCGGTCCACGGTCTCCATCGCCCGGCCGAAGGCGGAGGACACCTGGAGCAGATTCGCCATGCGCCGCACGTCCGTGGTGCGGTTGGTCCCGGCGGCGTGGAACAGTGCCGGGTTGAAGAAGGCGGCGTCGCCCTTGGCGAGCGGCAGCTGGACGTGGTGCTCCTTGAAGTACGCCTGGAACTCGGGCCGCCGCCAGGCCAGATAGCCCGGCTCGTACGCCTGCGAGAACGGCAGGTACAGCGTCGGCCCCGACTCCACCGGCATGTCGCAGTGCGCGACCGCGCCCTGCAGGGTGAGCACGGGGGAGAGGCGGTGGACGTGCGCCGGATAGGCCGCGGCCGACTCGTCGGAGAGGAAGCCGAGGTGGTAGTCGCGGTGCGCGGTCTGCGCGAGGCCGCCCGGGTTGACCACGTTGACCTGGGAGGTCACCTGGTAGCCGGGGCCCAGCCAGGCCTCGCAGACCAGGGCGAGGACCGGGTTGGCGTAGTAGTCGGCGAACGCCGCCGGGTCGTAGAGGGCCGCCTTCTCCAGTGCGTTCCACACCCGCTCGTTGGCGCCGGGCTTGGCGAAGTGGTCGCCGGCCGTCGTGCCCGCCGCGTACTGCTCGCGGATCAGCGCGTCGAACACCTCGGTGACCCGGTCGACCACCGCGTGATCGGGGAAGGCGCCCCGGAAGACCACCACGCCGGGCCCGTCGGTGAGGGCCCGCACGAGCTCCTCCTGGATCCCCCGGCGGTCCTTCGCGGCGCGGGCGCGTTCGGCGTCGTACAGCAGGACGTTGCGCTCCACCGCAAAGGCGTGCGGGTAGTCGGCGGGGTCGGCCGTCCGCTCCACGAGCGCGCGGAACGAGTCGAGGTCGCAGTCCTGCTCGGAGAGCCAGGCACGGTGGTGTACGGCGGTGAAGGACATCGGTGTCCTCTCGGTGACAGGGGCGACTCAGCCCTGTCATTCTTGTCAGTACAAACCCGTCGAACAACCAGCAGGCGGCCATCAAAAACCCCTCAAGCCGGCGAGAGGAGCCGCGGTGGGCCATCCCTTCCCGATCCGGGAGATCGCACGTCAGGCGGGCCTGAGCGAGGCCACCGTCGACCGGGTCCTCAACGGCAGGGGCGGCGTCCGCGAGAGCACCGCACGGGAGGTCCAGCAGGCCATCGCCGACCTCGACCGGCAGCGCACCCAGGTCCGGCTGGTCGGCCGCACCTTCATGATCGACATAGTGATGCAGACGCCGGAACGGTTCTCCACCGCCGTGCGCGCCGCCCTGGAGGCGGAGCTGCCCGCCCTGCACCCGGCCGTGGTGCGCTCGCGCTTCCACTTCCGCGAGACCGGCCCGGCGGCGGAGCTGACGAGGACGCTGGACCGGATCGCCCGGCGCGGCTCGCAGGGTGTGATCCTCAAGGCCCCGGACGTGCCCGAGGTGACGGCCGCGGTCGGCCGCCTCGCCGAGGCCGGCATCCCCGTCGTCACCCTGGTCACCGACCTGCCCGCCACCGCCCGCCTCGCCTACGTCGGCATCGACAACCGGGCGGCCGGCGCGACCGCCGCGTACCTCATGGGCCAGTGGCTGGGCGAGCGCCCCGGCAATGTGCTGACCAGCCTCAGCAGCGGCTTCTTCCGCAACGAGGAGGAGCGCGAGATGGGCTTCCGCAGCGCGATGCGCAGCCGCCACCCGGACCGCACCCTGGTCGAGATCGCCGAGGGACACGGCCTGGACGCCACCCAGTACGACCTGGTCCGCGCCGCCCTCGAACGCGACCCGGACATCCGCGCCGTCTACTCCATCGGCGGCGGCAACAACGCCACCCTGCGCGCCTTCGAGGACCTGGGCCGCGAGTGCGCGGTGTTCGTCGCGCACGACCTCGACCACGACAACACCCGCCTGCTGCGCGAGCACCGACTGTCCGCCGTCCTCCACCACGACCTGCGCCAGGACATGCGCGAGGCCTGCCACATCGTGATGCGCGCCCACGGCGCCCTGCCGCCCGCCGGGCCCACGCTGCCGTCGGCGATCCAGGTGGTGACGCCGTACAACATGCCCCCGCAGGCCACGAACCGAGGAGCCGGGTGACGACGAGCAGCGAATACGTGGAGATCGAGGGCGTGCGCCTGCTGGCCACGCTCACGACGGGCGGCGAGCTGGGACTGCTGGCGCTGCACGGCAGCAACGAGGGCGGTACGGCCGAGATGGCGTGGGCGGTGGCCGAGCGGTGCGGGGCCACCAGCCTGGTCTTCACCCAGCCGGGCGTGCCCGAGCCGGTGCACATCCCCTCCCCGCGCATGGCGGTCGGGCACTGCGCACTGCTGCGGGACTTCCTGTCCCGGGTGGCGCTCACGGTCTCCCTGCACGGCCACAACAGGACCGCGACTCCACGGGCCATCTTCCTCGGCGGCGGCAACCGGCGGGCGGCCCGGCTCGTCGCCGGTGAACTCGAAGCCCTGCGGCCGGAGTTCGACCCGGTCATCGACCTCGACGAGATCCCCGTGAAGCTGCGCGGCCTGCACTCCAGGAACCCGGTGAACCTCACCCGCCGGGGCGGGGTCCAGGTGGAGCTCCCGCTCGCGGCCAGGACCGAGCGCAGGCGATGGGCACCGGGAGTGCCGGACACACCCCCGCGGTCGGTCGTCGACGCCCTGGCCAAGGGCGTGGAGTCGCTGACCTCCGCTATGCCCGGAGACTGACCCAGGAGCCGCTCTCGGCCGACCGCACCATCGCCTCCAGTGCGGCGGCACTGTGCACGGCGTCCGGGAGCGTCGCCCCGTGCGGCTTGCCCTCCGCGATGGAGCGCAGGAAGCGGTAAGCCTCGATCACCTTCAGGTCGTCCATGCCCATGGCGTTCGCCGCGCCCGGCTGGAACGCCCCGAACTCGCCGTCGCCCGGGCCGACGTACACCGTGCTGACGGGCTGGTCCTGGTAGCTGGTGCCGCGGCTGACGCCCAGCTCGTTCATGCGGCGGAAGTCCCAGAAGACCGCCCCCTTGGTGCCGTGCACCTCGAAGCCGTAGTTGTTCTGCTCGCCCACCGACACCCGGCAGGCCTCCAGCACCCCGCGGGCGCCCGAGGCGAAACGCAGCAGGCAGCCCACGTAGTCCTCGTTCTCGACGGGGCCGAGCTCGCCGCCGGTGGCGCGGGTGTGGCCGGCGGTGGCGCCGGTGGGACGGGCCCGCTGGGGGATGAACACGGCCGTGTCGGCGGTCAGCGCCTCGATGTCGCCGAGGAGGTGGCGGGCCAGGTCGGCGCCGTGCGAGGCGAGGTCGCCCAGGACGCCACTGCCGCCGCGCTCCTTCTCGTAACGCCAGGTCAGCGCGGACTCGGGGTGCGCGGCGTAGTCGCTGAAGAGGCGGACGCGGACATGGGTGACCGTACCGATGGCGCCGGAGGTGATCAGCTCGCGGGCGGCCTCGACGGCGGGCGCGTTGCGGTAGTTGAAGCCGACGGCGCCCTGGACCCCTGCCGTGGCGACCGCCTCCGCGACCGCCCGCGCGTCCGCCGCGCTCAGGCCGACCGGCTTCTCGATCCAGATGTGCTTGCCGGCCTGCGCCATCGCGACGCCGATCTCGCGGTGCAGGAAGTTCGGGGCGGTGATGCTGACCGCCTGGATCCGCGGGTCCTCGACGACATCACGCCAGTTGCGGGTCGTCGAGGCGAACCCGAACTGCG
The DNA here is from genome assembly GCF_040298885.1 of Streptomyces sp. NPDC001137. NCBI lineage: Bacteria > Bacillati > Actinomycetota > Actinomycetes > Kitasatosporales > Streptomycetaceae > Streptomyces > Streptomyces sp. NPDC001137. Next base: position 547,089 of record NZ_JBEPBA010000003.1, on the reverse strand, counting down.
CGGCGGCCTCCTCGGCCCGGCCCGGCACCTCCTCGGCGACCGTGATCAGCTGCGGGCGCAGGCCCAGCCGCGGGTAGTGGTGCAGGACGCGGGCGTACGCCTGGGTGTGCACCCGGCCCATCCAGCCGAACCCCACGACGGCGACACCGAGCGAATCCACCATGACAGCCCTTCTTTGGACCGGTCCACAATCTGTCCAGGCCACCCTGAAGCCCCCGCTCAGCGCCTGTCAACCCTCCCCGGTCCCTTTGACAAGGCGCACCAGCCCATGGAACGGTCCACACCATGAAACCGCCGACGATCCGCGACGTGGCCGAACGGGCCGGGGTCTCCAAGTCGCTGGTCTCGCTCGTGCTGCGCGGCTCCGAGCAGGTGCGGCCCGAGAAGCGGGAGGCCGTGCTGCGGGCGGTACGGGAACTCGGCTACCGGCCCAACGCCGCCGCGCGCAGCCTCAGCGAGCAGCGCACCCGCACGGTCGGCGTGCTCCTCAACGACCTGCGCAACCCCTGGTTCGTCGACCTGCTCGACGGCCTCAACTCGCTGCTGCACGACAACGGCCTGCGCATGCTGCTCGCGGACGCCCGCCTCAACCGCCGCACCGGCCAGGACCCCGCCGACCCGCTCCTCGACCTGCGAGTGGACGGGCTCGTCGTCGTCGGCACCCTGCCCGACCCGGCCGCGCTCGGCACGGCCGCCGAGCGGATCCCGGTCGTCGTCGCGGGCGCCCGTGAACCCGCCCCGGCGGGAGTGGACGTGGTGGCGGGCGACGACGAGCGGGGCGCCCGCCTGGTCACCGAGCACCTCATCGGCCTCGGCCACCGCCGCATCGCGCACATCGCGGGCTACGGCGCCGTCGGCGAACTGCGCCGCCGCAGCTTCGAGGCGACGATGCACGCACACGGCCTCGCGGACCAGGCCCTGGTGGAGGCAGGCGACATGACCGAGGAGGGCGGGTACCGCAGCACCGTCCGGCTGCTCAGCCGCCCGGCCCGGCCCACCGCCCTCTTCGCCGTCAACGACATCACCTCCGTCGGCGCCCTCTCGGCAGCCGAGGAGCTCGGCCTGCGCGTCCCGCAGGACGTGTCCGTCGTCGGCTACGACAACACGAGCATCGCCCGGCTGCGCCACGTCTGGCTGACCACGGTCGACAACGGCAGCCACGAGGTCGGCCGGCGCGCCGCCCGCTGCCTCCTGGACCGCTTCGAACACCCCGGGGGAGCGGGCCAACTGCACCTGACGGCACCGACGTTGGAGATCCGCGGCACCACGGCGCCCCCGGTCACAGATTGATCGCGTACGCCTTCCGCAGCGTCTCGTGCACCGTCCACGTCGTACGGTCGCCCTCACGCAGGACGGCCATGTCCCCGGGCCCCACCGTCAGCGTCGCCCCGCCCTCGACCTCGATGGTCGCCGACCCGCTGATCACCACGAACAGCTCGTCCGCCTCGGTGTCGGTGACGACGCCCGGCGTGATCTGCCAGATCCCGCGGACCTGACGACCGTCCGCCGACTCCCAGACCACCTTCCCGGTCACCTCCGGCGTCCCGGAGACGATCTGCTCCGGGTCGAGGGGCTCGGGCTCGAGCTCGGCGTCCGGGATGTGCACAACGAAGCTGTGGGTCATGGGCCGACCCTAGCGAGACCGCCCCTGGCCCGCGCATGGACATTGTGTGCGGCATCGCCCCAGGTGGGAGGACAGTTCGTCGCCCCGCGACTGGCGGCCCCGCAGGTACCGGGTGATCGTGGAGGGCATGGCCCAGACAACCACGGCCGCCCCCGGGCAACGGCAGCACGACACCCGCGAGGTCGTCCTCTTCGGCGGTGTCTACGGCGCCGTACTGGCCTGCTCCATGGTCGCGGCGCTCAGCCAGTACGGCCACAGCTCCCGCGCCAGCCGCCGCTACGACGCCATCTGGCTGCTCGTGACCGCGCTGGCCTCCGCCCTCGCCCACGGCTACGCCCACTACATCGCCGAGCGTGCACCGCACCGCCGCTGGGACGCCCTGCGCGCCCTCGTCGACGAATGGCCCCTGGTCACGGCGGTTCTGCCGACCGTGGCGATCCTCGCAGGGGCGGGCTGGGGCTGGTGGCCGGCGGACGGGGTGGAGGATCCGGCGTTCCTCCTGAATATCGCACTATTGTTCGGCATGGGGCTGGTCGCCGCGCGGTGGTCGGGCCGCTCCTGGGCCGTCGCGCTGGGCACCGGCCTGGTCGACGCACTGCTCGGTGTCGTGGTGGTCGTAGCGAATGCCATCATCAAGTGACGCCTTCCGCGGGCCAATTGCTGCCCGGACTGTCGTATGGTCATCCCTCGTGGGTACGGACATCGACGGTGTCATCGAAAGCCGCTCGCCCGACGGGCCCTGGCGGTTCACGGCCGATCTGCTGGACTTCCAGCCGCCCCGGGACTACGTCGCCTGGGAGTGTCTCTTCGGCGTGCGCGGGGCGGGGGACGTGGAACGTCCGCTGTTCGCCGCCCGCGGGCTGCCGGACGGCATCTCCGAGGCGGTACGGGAGGCGGGCATCGGGGAATACCAGCACGACCACACCTATGCCACCTGGGCGGAGGTGGAGGCGGTCGACTGGGACGCCCCGCTCGCCCACGGCCCGGCCTGGAACTGGGCGGTGCGGTCGCTGCCGGACGGTGACGAACTCGTGCGGGTGACTCCGGGCCTGCGCGCGGCGGCCGCCGACACCTTCGGCGGAAACCTGCTGCTGGCGCCCCCGGAGTGGCCCCCCGGCGCCGAGGTGCGCCTGGACGACGTGGCGCATCGCCCCGTGACCCTCACGGCGCGGATGCTCGCCCCGCCGGACGAGGGATGCTGGGCACAGGTATGGAGCACCATGCGGGACCTGGCAGCCAGATACGGCGACGAGCAGGTACGACTCGTGGTCTGGTTCAGCTGACCCGCGCACCGGCGAAGGGAGCGGACATGACGACCGACGCCACCGGGACCACGGTCACGGACGAGGCGGTACGAAGTCTGCAGGCCACCACCGACCCGCGCCTGCGCGAACTGCTGACCGGCCTGGTCCGCCACCTCCACGCCTTCGCCCGCGAGACCCGGCTGACGCAGCAGGAGTGGGAACGGGCGATCGACTTCCTCACGGCGACCGGGCAGATGTGCACGGACACCCGGCAGGAGTTCATCCTCCTGTCGGACGTGCTCGGCCTGTCGATGCTGGTCGAGACGATCAACGGCGAGCGCGCCGCCGGAGCCACCGAGTCCACGGTCCTCGGCCCCTTCCACATGACCGAGTCCCCGGTCCGCGAACTCGGCGCCGACATCGACCTTGTGGGCGGCGGCGAGAGCTGTGTGGTCAGCGGCCGGTTGCTGTCCGGGGACGGAACTCCGCTGCCGGGCGCGGTCGTCGACGTCTGGCAGGCCGACGGGAACGGCTTCTACGACGTCCAGCGCCCCGACGTGCAGCCGCCGGGCAACGGCCGCGGGCTGTTCACCGCGGACGCCGAGGGCCGCTTCTGGTTCCGCACCTGCGTGCCGAGCCCGTACCCGATCCCCACCGACGGCCCGGTCGGCGAGCTGCTGCGCGCGACCGGCCGCCATCCCTACCGGCCGGCGCACATCCACTTCATCGCCTCGGCCGCAGGTCATGTACCGGTGACCACGCACATCTTCGTCGCCGGCAGCGACTACCTCGACTCGGACGCGGTCTTCGCCGTCAAGCCGAGCCTCGTCCAGGAGTTCACCCAAACGGATGACTCTGCTCTGGCGCGGGAATTGGGCGTCCCGAACCCCTTCCGCCACGCCCGCTTCGACCTCGTACTGGAGCGTTCGTGAAGCACCACCTCGACTTCTCCTACGAGTCCCGGCCCATGCGGGTCGTCTTCCGGCCCGGGGCCGCCACGAGCGCGACCGCCGGCGAGGCCGCGGCGCTCGGCCTGCGGCGGCTGCTGGTGGTGTGCGGCAGCCATGGCGCGGAGACGGCGCGCGCGGTCGCCGATTCGCTGGGGCCCGTCTGCGCGGGCCTGCACGACGGAGCCCGGATGCATGTGCCCGTCGAGGTCGCGGACCGGGGCGTCGAGGCGGCCCGTGCGGCGGGTGCGGACGGCTGTGTGGCCGTCGGCGGCGGCTCCTCGATCGGCCTCGGCAAGGCGATCGCCCTGCGCACCGGTCTGCCGCTGATCGCCGTGCCCTCCACCTACTCCGGCTCGGAGATGACCCCGGTCTGGGGTCTGACCGAGCACGGCGCCAAACGCACCGGCCGCGACCCCGTCGTCCTGCCGCGCAGCGTCGTCTACGACCCCGAGCTCACCCTCTCCCTGCCGGTGCCGCTCTCCGTCACCAGCGGCATCAACGCCATCGCCCACGCCGTCGAGGCGCTGTACGCCCCCGACACCTCGCCCCTGATCGCGCTGATGGCCCAGGAGGGCGTACGGGCCATGGCGGGCGCCCTGCCCGAGGTGGCCGCCGACCCGGAATCCCATGACGCGCGCAGCCGCGCCCTGTACGGCGCCTGGCTGTGCGGCTCCTGCCTCGGCGCCACCACCATGGGCCTGCACCACAAGCTGTGCCACGTCCTCGGCGGCACCTTCGGCCTGCCCCACGCCGAGACGCACACGGTGGTCCTGCCGTACGCGCTCGCGTACAACGCGCCCGCGGCCCCGGACGCGGCGGCCGCCGTCGCCCGCGCCCTCGACACGGACGACGCCCCGCAGGCCCTGTGGGAGCTGGCCGGGCGCCTCGGCGCACCCCGCTCCCTCGCCGAACTCGGCCTGAAGGAAGGCGACTTGGCGGAGGCGGCCGCGCAGACCGCGGGCCAGGCCTACGCCAACCCCCGCGAGGTCACGGCCGACGGGGCACTAGCCGTGCTGCGGGCGGCCTACGAGGGCGCGGCACCGGCGTTCCCCGCCGCCTGACGCGCAAGGGCGGCCGCCCCGCCGGAGCGGGACGACGGCCGAGTGCCGGACGGTCGTGGCTCATGCCTGCGCGGCTGTGGGCTCCGCCTGCTCGGGCGCGTCCTCGGAGGCCCGCGCGGCCGGCTGCCGGCGCGGGATGAAGGTGGCGACCAGGAAGGCGAGCAGGGCGGCTCCGGCGCCGATGGCCATGACGACCTTGAAGCCGTTCTCCGAGGGGAGGGCGTGACCGCCGAAGTCGGTGGTCATCCGGGCCAGGATGACGCCGGCCAGGGCGCTGGCGAAGGACGTACCCAGGGACCGCATCAGCGTGTTGAGGCTGTTGGCGGCACCGGTCTGGGAGGGGGCGACCGCGCCCATGATCAGGGCGGGCAGCGCGCCGTAGGTGAAGCCGACGCCGGCGCCGATGATGCAGGAGACCAGGACGAGGTGCCAGACCTCGGACATCAGCAGGATGTTCAGGCCGTAGCCGGCGGACACGATCAGCGCGCCGATCATCAGCGTGACCTTGGGGCCCTTGGCCTGGGTGACCTTGGCGGACGCGGCGGACATGACCATCATGACCAGGCCCTGCGGGGCGAGCACCAGGCCCACCGTGAGCATGGACCTGCCCAGGCCGTAGCCGGTCCGGGTCGGCAGCTGCAGCAGCTGCGGAAGCACCAGGGACATCGCGAACATCGAGAATCCGAGGGCCACCGAGGCCAGGTTGGTGAACAGCACCTGCGGCTTGGCAGTGGTCCGCAGGTCGACCAGCGGCTGCTTGGCCCTGAGCTCCCACCAGCCCCAGGCCGGCAGGATCACGACGGCGGCGGCACCCAGACCGAGCGTGGTGCCACTGGTCCAGCCCCAGTCGGCGCCCTTGGACACGGCCAGCAGCAGGGAGGCCAGGCCGGCGGAGAGACCGAGCGAACCGAGCAGGTCGAAGCGGCCACCGGTGCGCACCTTGGACTCGGGCACGAGCAGCAGCACCAGCAGGAGGGCGACGGCGCCCAGCGCGCCCGAGATCCAGAACAGGATGTGCCAGTCCCACTTGTCGGCGATGAACGCGGCCGCCGGCAGACCCAGCGCACCGCCCACCCCCAGCGAGGCGCTCATCAGCGCGGTGGAACCCGCCAGCCGCTCGGCCGGCAGCGCGTCCCGCATGATGCTGATGCCCAGCGGCACCACGGCGGCCGCGAGACCCTGCAGCGTACGACCGATGATCATCGGGACGAGCGAGTCGGCCAGCGCGCAGACCACCGAGCCGGAGACCAGCAGCACGATGCTGACCAGCAGCATCCGCCGCTTGCCGATCATGTCACCGAGGCGGCCCACGACCGGGGTGGCCACCGCGGCCGCGAGGAGGGTGGCCGTGACGGCCCAGGCGGTATTGGAGGCCGAGGCGTGCAGCAGGGTGGGCAGCTCGGGGACGATCGGAATGACCAGGGTCTGCATCAGCGAGACGACGATCCCGGCCAGGGCCAGCACCGCCACCACGGCGTTCGGCCTGGGCGGGGCGGATGTCCCGGCGACGGCGGGTCGGGCGGGTGCTTCGGGCATGGCAGGGCCTCCGGCAAAGGGGTTATTGCTTGACTTACGCAAACATATGAGAGATTAATTGAGTTACGCAAGTGCGTGCCCGCTCGTGTGGGGTCGCAGATCGCCCCGGCCGACTGGTCGGGGGAGGGCCTGGAGCAACTCGCCGCCCTCTTCCGCCGGTTGGTGGACGACTTCGTCGCCCATGCCGAGGATCCGTGGCCGGGGCCTCCGGCCGCCTGACCGGCTCTGACGACCCCCGGGACCGCCTGCTTCCACTCGGCAGGCGGTGTCGAACCATGCCCGCAATATGGCAGACAAAATTGTTGACAATGTTGTCTGGATAGATTTAGGTTCGACAGGCACTCACTCAGGGAGGGCAACGATGCCGACACAAGCCCGTCCGAGCACCGGAGAGCAGGCCAAGCAGCATGCGCTCGCGCAGCTGCGGCAGGCGATCCTGCACGGCGAGATGGCGCCGGCACAGCGGCTGGTGGAGAACGAGCTCGCCGAGCAGTTCGGTGTGACACGGGCCAGCATCCGCGCGGCACTCATCGATCTGGAGGCCCAGGGCCTCGTCGAGCGGATCCGCAACCGAGGCTCGCGGGTGCGGGTGGTGACCGTGGAGGAGGCGGTCGCCATCACCGAGTGCCGGATGGTCCTGGAAGGGCTGTGCGCGGCGAAGGCCGCCGTCGCCGCAACCGACGAGCAGCTCGCCGAGCTGACGGAGCTGGGCACGGCGATGACCAAGGCCGTGGCCGACGGTGAGCCGCTGACCTACTCCGAGCTCAACCAGGAACTGCACACCAAGGTGCGGGAGTTCTCCGGCCAGCGGACGGCCGTGGACCTGCTGGAGCGGCTCAATGCCCAACTGGTGCGCCACCGCTTCCAGTTGGCGCTTCGGCCGGGCCGTCCGCAGCACTCCCTGAAGGAGCACCTGGCCATGATCGAGGCGATCGGGGCCAGGGACCCGCAGGCGGCCGAGACGGCCGTCCGCGCCCACCTGACCAGCGTGATCGAGGCCTTGCGCGACTGACATCCGCGCGGCCGAGAGCCGCTGACAGGGCGGGCGCCCACCTGTCACCAAGGCGAGCGAGCCGAAGGGCCGCGCCGGTGGCTGCGAGCGCGCCGAAGGCCCGAAGGGCTGGGCATGCTCGCGGCTTTGGCCGGCACCCCGGAGGTGAGCCGCCCGGAGAATTGGGAGATGCCAGCATGACCCAGGCCAACGCGCCCGCCTCCCCGCGGTCCACCCTCGTCGTCACGGCGCATGCCGGGGACTTCGTGTGGCGGGCGGGCGGCGCCATCGCCCTGGCCGCCGCCCGGGGAGAGAAGGTCACCATCGCCTGTCTGACCTTCGGCGAGCGCGGCGAGTCCGCCAAGGCGTGGCGCGAGGGCAGGAAACTGGACGAGATCAAGGCGCTGCGCCGGGACGAGGCCGAGCGTGCCGCCGCCACCCTCGGCGCCGAGGTCCGCTTCTTCGACGCCGGCGACTACCCGCTCATCCCCACCGCCGAGCTGACCGACCAACTCGTCGCCCTCCACCGCGAGACCCAGCCGGACGTGGTCCTCACCCACCCCGTCGAGGACCCGTACAACGGCGACCACCCGGCCGCCAACCGCATGGCGCTTCAGGCCCGCATCCTCGCCCAGGCCATCGGCTACCCGGGCGAGGGCGACATCATCGGCGCCCCGCCCGTCTTCTACTTCGAGCCGCACCAGCCCGAGATGAGCGGCTTTCGGCCGGAGGTCCTGCTCGACATCACCGAGGTGTGGGACACCAAGCGCAAGGCCATGGAGTGCCTGGCCGCCCAGCAGCACCTGTGGGCGTACTACACGGACCTCGCCGTCCGCCGCGGCGTCCAGCTCAAGCGGAACGCCGGCCCGAACCTGGGTCTTGCGCACACCACCATGGCCGAGGCGTACATGCGGCCGTTCCCGCAGATCGCGAAGGAGCTGGCATGAGCGGCGTGATCGTCACCAACCCGCCGAAGGCGGCTGCGAAGGACGTCGAGGAGCTGGCCGCCTTCGGCGTGGCCACGGTCAGCGAGGCGATGGGCCGAACAGGCCTGCTGGGACCGGAGATCCGCCCGATCCAGCAGGGCGTACGAGTCGCGGGAACAGCCGTCACCGTGATCGGCTGGCCCGGCGACAACCTCATGATCCACGCCGCCGTCGAGCAGTGCGGCGAGGGCGACATCCTGGTCGTCACCACCACCTCGCCCTGCACGGACGGTCTGTTCGGCGAGCTGTTCGCGACCGCCCTGAAGCGGCGCGGCGTGCGCGGTGTCGTCCTCAGTACGGGGATCCGCGACACCCAGGAGCTGCGGGAGATGGGTTTCGCCGCCTGGTCCCGGGCCGTCTCCTCGCAGGGCACGGTCAAGGCCACCGGCGGTTCGGTCAACGTACCGATCGCCATCGACGGCCAGGTGATCAGCCCCGGCGACGTGATCCTCGCCGACGACGACGGGGTAGTCGTCATACCCCGTGAACGCGCCCGCGAGACGGCGGAGCAGGCGGAGGCCCGCGAGGCCAAGGAGGCCGCCACCCGAGCGGCTTTCCTGGGCGGCCAACTCGGCCTGGACCGCTACGGGTTGAGGGACACCCTCAAACGACTCGGCGTCGAGTACCGGACGTATGAGGAGTACGTGGGGGAGCGGCCGTGACCGGCGTACCCGAGGGGGTCCGCTGTCTGCTGATGCGGGGCGGCACCTCCAAGGGGGCCTACTTCCTCGCCCGCGACCTCCCCGCCGAACCGGCCCTGCGCGACGCGCTGTTGCTGCGCATCATGGGCAGCCCCGACGAGCGGCAGATCGACGGGCTCGGCGGCGCGCACCCTCTCACCAGCAAGGTGGCCGTGGTGTCCGTCTCGGCCGATCCGCGCGCGGACGTCGACTACCTCTTCCTCCAGGTCGCCGTGGACCGCCCTGAAGTGAGTGACCGTCAGAACTGCGGAAACATCCTTGCCGGCGTCGGCCCGTTCGCCGTCGAGCGCGGGCTGGTGGCGGCGGGGGAGGAGGAGACCTCCGTCCGTATCCGCATGGTCAACACCGGCGACTTCGCCACGGCGACCTTCCCGACCCCCGGCGGCCATGTCGACTACACGGGAGACACCGAGATCTCGGGCGTGCCGGGGACGGCTGCGTCCGTGGCCATCGAATTCCCCGCCGGGACGGGGAAGTTGCTGCCCACCGGCAAGGCCCGGGACGACATCGACGGCACACCCGTCACCTGCGTGGACAACGGCATGCCGACGGTGCTCATCGCCGCCTCCTCCCTCAAGGTCACCGGCTACGAGTCGCCCAAGGACCTGGAGGAGGACGTCGCGCTGGCCGACCGGCTGCGGGAAATCCGCCTGGAAGCAGGCCGGTTGATGGGCCTCGGGGACGTCTCGGACGCCACCGTGCCCAAGCTCACCCTCCTCGCGCCGCCCCGCGATGGCGGCGCGATCTCCACCCGCACCTTCATCCCGGTGCGCTGCCATACGTCGATCGGTGTGCTCGGCGCGGCCGGCGTGGCCGCCGGCCTGCGGATCGCGGGCGGGGTGGGCGCGGAACTCGCACAGTTCGATACCGGCAGCGACCGTGTCCGTATCGAACACCCCACCGGATTCCTGGACATCGACAGCGCAATCGCCACCGGTCCCGACGGCCTGCCCGCCGCCCGGCGCACCGCCGTGGTGCGCACGGCCCGCAAGATCTTCGACGGCACCGTCTTCCCTCGGTCCACCGAGACGGCACCCATCCCCCCGCGCCCCCGAGGAGGTCACCGATGACCCCGCCGCTCGGCGACATCGCCCACATCGGCCACGCCCAGCTCTTCACTCCGGACCTGGACGCGAGCGTCGCCTTCTTCACCGACTACCTCGGCCTCACGGTCAACAGCCAGGACGGCGACACGGCCTATCTGCGGACCTTCGACGACTACGAGCACCACAGCCTCGTCCTCACCGCCCGCGAACAGCCCGGCCTCGGCCGGCTGGCCCTGCGCACCTCCAGCGAGGAGGCCCTGCACCGCCGTGTCGAGGCGATCGAGGAGGCGGGCGGCTCCGGCAAGTGGGTCGAGGACGAACCCGGCCTGGGCAGGCTGTACGTGACGACCGACCCGGACGGCCACGAGCACGCCCTGTACTGGGAGAGCGAGCACTACCGGGCCCCGGAGGAGCTGAAACCGGCCCTGAAGAACCAGCCGCAGGCCAAGCCCAACCGGGGCGTCGGCGTGCGCCGCCTGGACCACATCAACTTCCTTGCGGCCGACGTGGCCTCCAACGCCGGGTTCCAGCAGCATGTGCTGGGAGCCAGGCCGACGGAACAGATCCAGCTCGACTCCGGCCGGATCGCGGCGCGCTGGCTGACGTACACGAACAAGTCGTACGACGTCGTCTACACCGAGGACTGGACCGGCTCCACCGGACGGCTGCACCACATCGCCTTCGCGACCGACACCCGCGAGGACATCCTGCGCGCCGCCGATCTCGCCATCGACACCGGCGTGTTCATCGAGACCGGCCCGCACAAGCACGCCATCCAGCAGACGTTCTTCCTGTACGTCTACGAGCCGGGCGGCAACCGCATCGAGTTGTGCAACCCGCTCACCCGCCTCGTCCTCGCGCCCGACTGGCCGCTGATCACCTGGACCGAGGAGGAGCGGAAGAAAGGGCAGGCCTGGGGCCTGAAGACCATCGAGTCGTTCCACACGCACGGGACGCCGCCCGTCGTCTAGCGGGCGGGCGGACGGACGGGACGCTGCGATCATGCGCGACACCTGTACGGGGGCCGGCGCGTCCGTGGGCCGTGCTGCGGGCGCCGTTCACGGCTCGGGCATGGGCCGAGGCCGCGCTGTCTGGCCGGGTTTCCTATGCCGCCGAGGAGCGGACGACGGCCGATGAGGACTGCTGACCAGCAGAAACACCGAACCGCTCCTAGACTTGCAGCGGAAGCGGGCCCTCCAGTGGTGCGTCCTGGCGCGACCGGTGCGGGAAGGCGGTGGCGCTCCATGCAGTACGTCGCGGTGAGCGCGGTGAGCCATCCCGGGCTGCTGCGCGAGCGGAACGAGGACAGCCTCGTCGTCGGACCGTGGACCCTGTGCGCCACCGTGACCGAGAGCCCGCAGACCCTGGTCTTCCCGCTCGGGACACCCCTGGTCGTCGCGGTCGCCGACGGGCTCGGCGGGCATCCCGGCGGTGACGTGGCCAGCGCCCTGGTCGCCCGCCGGATCGCGGACATCGGCCCTGCCCTGGACGACGAGGACGCCGTGCGCGCCGCCCTGAACGCCTGCAACCGTGCCGTGTACCAGGCCGCGGCGGAGGGCAGCGAGCTCACCGGTATGGGAACGACGGTGGCCGGTATCGTCGTACGCCCCGACTCGCTGCTGATCTTCAACGTGGGCGACAGCCGGGTCCTCGCCGCCTCCCGCGACGGCCTGCGCCAGGTGAGCGTCGACGACAGCCCACCTCTCGCCCCCGGGCAGCGCACCACGTCCCTGGTCACCCAGTGCCTGGGCGGCAGTCCCGAATACCGGGCCATCACTCCCCATGTGACGGCGGCGCCCCTCTCCTCCGGCGACCGCTACCTCGTCTGCACGGACGGCCTGACCGACCCGCTGACGACGGACGTCATCGAGGAGCTGCTGAGGGACCACGACGACGGCCGGGCGGCCTTCGAGCTGTGGAGGGCCGCGATCGCCGCGGGCGGGCCCGACAACATCACGCTGGCGGTGGTACGGGTCGCGGACGACCGGTGATCCCGCGCCGGATCGTGATCTTCAGGGCCGGGTCACGGCGGAACCGTTCGTCTAGGGTCTTCGGATGCGGGGTGACGACATGTCCGAGCGCGGCAACAGGTCCGTGAGCGCGCCCGGCGCCGGGGCGGTGCGGCGTCGCAGATGGCTGTGGGGCGGTTCGATCGCCGTGATCGCAGCGGTGGGGGTGGCCTGGTACGCGTGGCCCACGGGCCAGGAGACGAGCGCGGATCCCCATGTGCGCCACCCCGGCAAGCGACAGCCGATCTGTGCCTCGCCGGACGGGCGGACGCTGTACGCGGACGTGGACGGCGACGGAGTGGTGGACGAGGTGCGGGACAGCGAGGACCGTGACGGGCGCACGGTCGTCACGTTCGCGGGACCCGGCAACAAGCAGGCCCGGCACCCCGTGTGGTCGATCGTCACCACGGCGAAAGGGCGCCTGAAGGCCCATGCGTCGCCCGAGGAGGGATTCCGGGCGGCGTTCGGAGACTTCGACCACGACGGCCGCGTGGACCTGGCCGTCACGTACACCGCGCTCCCCGAGGGCGACGATCCGGTCGACTCGGCGAGCATGCGCGAGGTGCGCTGGGGGCCGCTGGGCCGTGACCTCAAGGGCAGGAGCCGCGGTTCGATCCGGATGAGCCACGGCTACTACATCGACGGCCTGCGCGCGGTGGCGGGCACCCGGCCCAGTGCCAGGGCCAATCCGGGCCCTGCCCGGCTGCTGATCCACCAGACGACCGGCGACGGCGCGTTCGAGACGTACCAGGGCCGGAAACTCGGTCATGACCTGGTGGTGCCGGACGAGCCGCTGCCCCGGTGGGGACAGGAATTCGCCGGGCAGAAGGACGGGTGGGCCGACTTGGGTACGTGCCCGGCATCACCGTGAGCACGGCACGTCGTCCCATCGCCACCCGTGAGCGCTCTCGGGCGGCCGACGGGGGAACGTTCAGTCATGCTGGAACGGGGTGGCACCTCTTCTTGCGGCAAGGAGCACCGTATGCGCACGGACCCGGTCGGACGATTCCTGGCAGCCCTGGGCCCCGAGGAGCGCGAGGCCGTCGGCGCCAAGCCGCGCCAGGAGCAAGAACGCCTGGCGGCGGCCTGGGAACAGGAACTCGAAGCGGACGACGAACTCGACACCCTCGACGAACTGTCACCGCCGGCAGCGGAGGCCGAGGCGGCCCGCCGCATCCTGCGCAGCGGCACCGAGTAGCAGCCGCTGCCCGGCTCAGGCCCGGCGGCCGGTCAGTCGAGACAGAACTCGTTGCCCTCGATGTCCTGCATCACGATGCACGACTCATTGACGCCATCGGCGCGCAGCAGACGCACGCGGCTGGCACCGAGCGCGAGCAGGCGTGCGCACTCCGCCTCCAGTGTGGCCAGGCGCTCCTCGCCCACGAGCCCGGTACCGGCTCGCACGCAAAGGTGCACCCTGTTCTTGACGACCTTGTCCTCGGGGACGCGCTGGAAGTACATGCGCGGGCCGACACCGGTGGGATCCATGCAGACAAACGATGCACCCCGACGCTCGGGCGGCAGCGAGCGATCGTAATCGTCCCAAGTCGTGAACCCCTCCGGGGGTGGCGGTACGACGTACCCCAACACCTCGCACCAGAAGCGAGCGACGCGCTCAGGTTCCGCACAGTCGAAGGTGACCTGGAACTGCTTGACCGATGACATCGGCGCACCATAGCAGGGTGATCATCTGCTCGATTCCGTCGGGTCCACAGGGGGCGGGGGAGGGGTGAGAGAGCGTCAGGAGTTGCTCGTGGCGCCCACAATGGCGGAGAAGATGCGGTCCTGCGGCGAGGTCGGCACATGGAAGAAGCCGTTGTTGCAGCCGAGCCGCAGCACCGCCGCCTCGTCCGCGACGGCCTTGACGTCTCCGAGGTTGTGACTGATGAGAATCACCCCGATGCCCCGGTCGCGGAGTTCCTCGACGAGGTCGAGGACGTGGCCGGCCTGCGCGATGCCCAGCGCCGCGGTGGGCTCGTCCAGGAGGACGGCCTTCGGCCGGCCGAGGAGCGCGCGGGAGATCGCGACGGTCTGCCGCTGGCCCGCGGACAGTGAGGCGACCGGAGCGCGCACATCGGGGACGCGGATGCCCAGTGTGTCGAGCTGCCCCCGTGCCTCCTTGCGCATACCGCTGTCGTCCATCGACCGGAACAGGCGGCCCCGGGCACCGGAGCACCGCCGCTCCCGGCCCAGGAAGAGGTTCGCGGCGACATCGAGGTCGTCGCACAGTGCCAGGTCCTGGTAGACGGTCGCGATGCCCAGACGCTGGGCGATCCGGGGAGTCCTGATCTGGATGGCCCGCCCCTCCCACTCGATGACGCCCTTGTCGGGGGGATCCACCCCCGAGATGACCCTGATCAGGGTGGACTTGCCGGCGCCGTTGTCACCCAGAAGGGCGACGACCTCCCCCTTGTGGACCTCCAGGTCGACGTCCTTGAGGGCTTGGACGGCCCCGAACCGCTTGGAGATCCCGTGCAGCGCGAGCAGCGGCGGCCCAGTCACGCGCACCTCGCCTTCTCCGCACGACCGCGTTGACGCCGCACGGCCCCGGTGGAACCCCGGCCCTGTTCCGATCACCATCTTTCGTCCCTATCCGGACGTATGCAATGCAGAACGCATGAACCCGCCCGACTCGCGTGGCCGACCGCGCCCGCCTGAAGAGGAGACTGAAGCGACACAGTGCGATATGTATGAACAAACTGGGCACGTGGTGTAGATCGCTGGGGCTTCCACCACGTTGGGCCCGGCCGGAGAAGGGTGTCACCGATGGCACACCACTGCACCGTCCGCAGGCGCGGTCGGCCACGGAGTTCGCGCGCGGGGCCGACGCTCCTCCTGGTGGGAACCATGCTGCTCGGCGCCGCGGCCTGCGGCGGGAACCAGGCCTCCACGGGCGGCCAGGGGACGGGGAAGGTCACGATCGGTCTGGTGACCAAGACGGAGACCAATCCGTACTTCGTGGCTCTGCGCGAGGCGGCCCAGGCTGCGGCGAAGAAGAGGGGCGCCGAGCTCATCGCCCTGTCCGGCAAGTTCGACGGCGACAACGAGGGCCAGGTCGACGCCGTGGAGAGTCTCATCGCCCGCAATGTGCGGGGAATCATGATCACACCGTCGAACACGACGGGGATCCTGGGTGCCATCGCCGAGGCCCGTCGGGAGGGCATCCTGGTGATCGCGCTGGACACCGCGACGGACCCGGAGAACGCGGCGGCGGCCACGTACGCGACCGACAACTTCAAGGCCGGACGCCTCCAGGGCGCCTATGTCAGGGCCGTGCTCGACCGCCGGGCCCCCAAGCTGTTCATGCTCGACGGCACGGAGGGTTCCACGGTCAGCCAACAACGCCACGACGGCTTCCTCAGCGGCTTCGGGATCAAGGACGACTCCCCGGCGATCCGCGGACGCGCGATCACCAACGGCGACCGCAACCGAGGGCAGACCGCGATGGAGAACCTGCTCCAGCGCACGAGCGACGTGAACTCGGTCTACACCATCAACGAACCGGTGGCCGACGGCGCCTACACGGCCCTCGCGGCACGCGGTCTGAGCGGCAGGGTGACCGTCGGCTCCATCGACGGCGGATGCGCGGGCGTGCGCGACGTCAGGGCTGGCAAGTACGCCGCCACCGTCATGCAGTTCCCGGTCAGGATGGCCGACCTGGGCGTGGCCGCGGTCACCGACTTCGTCAGGCACGGGAAGAAACCGTCCGGGTTCACGGACACGGGCACACAACTCATCACCGACAAGCCGGTGCCGGGGCTGGCGTCCCGCGACACCGGCTGGGGGCTCCGGCACTGCTGGGGGTGACTGCCGGGCGCCGATCGGGCGAAGGGACCAGTAACGGATCATGAGATCTCCCGTGACCACCAGTGCCGCCGCCGAGGGCGAGCCGGGCACCGCGCTGCGGGACGCGCTGCGGTACGCCCTGCGCACACCTGCCGTCGGCCCCCTCGCGGCCCTGGCCGTCGCCGTCCTGGTCTTCTCGCTCGCGACGGACACGTTCCTGACGCCGGAGAACCTCGCCCTGGTCCTCCAGCAGTCCATCGTGACCGGCACGCTGGCACTGGGCCAGACCCTGATCATCCTCACCGCGGGCATCGACCTGGCGAACGGGGCGATCGCGGTCCTCAGCACGCTGGTCATGGCCAAGCTGGCCTTCGAGGGGAACGGCCCCGCGGGGGCGCTGCTGCTCGGCCTGCTCACGGCGACCGTCCTCGGGCTGGTCAACGGCCTGCTCGTGGCCCGCGTGGGCCTGCCTCCCTTCATCGTGACGCTGGGCGCGCTGACCGTCATCTATGCCGTGGCCAGGCTTTACTCCGACTCCCGCAGTTTCCCGGTCACCGACGATCTGCTCGTCTTCTGGGGCAACGGCGTCCACGTCGGCAGCGTCCTCGTGACCTGGGGAACGTTCCTGCTGGTGGGCCTGTACGCGTTCTTCTGGTACGGGCTCGCCAAGACGGCCTGGGGCCGGCACATCTACGCCGTCGGCAACGCCCCCGAGGCCGCCCGCCTGACCGGCATCAACGTGCGGCGCACGATCCTGTCGGTCTACGTCACCGCCGGTCTCCTCTACGGCATCGCCGCCTGGCAGGCCCTCGGCCGCATCCCCAATGCCGACCCGAACTCCTACCAGACGGCGAACCTGGAGAGCATCACGGCCGTCGTCATCGGCGGGACCAGCCTCTTCGGCGGCCGGGGAAGCGTCGTCGGCACGCTCATCGGAACTCTCATCGTCACCGTGCTCCGCTCCGGCCTCACCCAGGCGGGCATCGACAGCCTCTACCAGGACGTCGCCACCGGGACCCTCGTCGTCGTCACCGTCGCCGTCGACAAGCTCCTGCGCAGAGGCTCCGCCCGCTGACAGCGACGCGCTACCGTTCAGCGGCCGGGCTTGAGGTCGTGTCGAGAACCCAGCGCCGAACACGGGCGGCAGAGCGGGGGAGCGGCACCGGCGTCAGCGGACGGTGGTGCGCACCCCGTCCAGCGCGATCGCCAGGACGCGATCGCGCTGGGCGTCGTCGTCGAAGGCGGTGGCCGTGATGCCGGCCACCATCCGCAGCAGGTCGACGAAGTCCATGTCCCCCCGCGCCTCGCCCGCCTCCTGCGCCCGCTCGAACAGCGGCCCGCCCGCCGCGTACATCGACTCCCGGCAGGCCTGGAAGATCTCGGACTCGTCGTTGAGGGCCTCGCGGACGGCCCGCTTGGTCACCATGTAACCCGCGAACCGGCGCAGCCAGGCCGTCAGCGCCTCCCACGGCTCAAGCCCGGCGACCTCCTGCGCGACCCGGCACAGCTCGTTGACGTCGCTCGCGTAGACGCTTTCGAACAGGTCGCGGCGGGTCGGAAAATTGCGGTAGAGCGTGCCGATGCCCACGCCCGCACGACGCGCGATGTCCTCCAGAGAGGCATCGGAACCGTGCTCCGCGAACGCCTCGCGGGCCGCGTCCAGCAAGGCGTCGTAGTTGCGGGCGGCGTCCTTACGGTGCGGCCGCCGGGACGCCACGATCTCGCCGACGGGGAACGTCACGGGTGCCTCCAGAGCTGGATCGATACGGAGGAATGCCTCCGGTACTTGAACCGGAGGTGTGCCTCCGCTAGAGTGGAGGTACTCCTCCACTTTACCAGTGGACGGTACGTCCACCACCTTTCCGCGACCGCTCACCGCGGCCGTCGGCGTGCCCGAACCCGCCCACCGGCGCTCCGGGTCCGCACGACCGTGGCCCGAGAACCTCGGCCGCACCCCGCTCGTTCGGAGAGGCCCTTCATGCCCCGCAAGTCCACCCGTCTCACCTTCGCGGTCCTCGCGACCGGCGCCGGTGTGTTCGCCATGCTGCAGTCGCTGATCGCGCCGGCCCTGCCGACCGTCCAGCACGCGCTGCACACCTCCCAGTCCACCGCGACCTGGGTGATGACGGCCTATCTGCTGTCCGCCTCGGTCTTCACCCCGATCCTCGGCCGCGTCGGCGACCTGATCGGCAAGAAGCGCACCCTGGTCGCCGTCCTGTTCGTCGTGCTGCTCGGCTGTCTGCTCGCCGCGCTCGCCCCGAACATCGGCGTCCTGATCGTCGCCCGGGTCGTCCAGGGCGTCGGCGGCGCCCTCTTCCCGCTCTCCTTCGGCATCATCCGCGACGAGTTCGCCCCGTCCCGGGTCAGCGGCAGCATCAGCAACCTGTCCGCGGTGATCGCCGCGGGCGGCGGCGTCGGCATCGTCGCGGCCGGACCCATCGTGTCCGCGCTCGACTACCGCTGGCTGTTCTGGATCCCGGTCGCCGTCGTCGCGGTCACCGTGCTCATCGCCCTGCGATACGTGCCCGAGTCGCCCAACCGGGCCGAGGGCAAGGTCAGTTGGCTGGGCGCCGGCCTGCTCTCGGCCTGGCTGGTGGCCCTCCTGCTGCCGCTGAGCCAGGCGAGCAAGTGGGGCTGGGGCTCCGTGAAGGTGATCGGCCTGTTCGCCGCGGCGCTGGCCCTGTTCACGCTGTGGCTGCTGTCCGAGGCCCGCTCCCGCACCCCGCTGATCGACCTGCGCGTCATGCGCCTGCCGGCCGTGTGGACCACCAACACCGCCGCACTGCTGTTCGGTGCGGGCATGTACGCGCTCTGGTCCTTCCTGCCGGCCTTCGTCCAGACGCCCGCCGCCGCGGGTTACGGCTTCGGCGCGAGCGTCACGGCCTCCGGCCTGCTGATGCTGCCGATGCTGGTGGCGATGTTCCTCTCCGGCATCCTCAGCGGCCGCCTGGAACCCGTGGTCGGCGCGAAGTCCCTCCTGACCACCGGTGCCGCACTCGGCGCCCTCGCCCTGGGCATGCTCGCCCTCTGGCACTCCGCGCAGTGGCAAGTCGCCGTCGTCTCGGGCGTGTTCGGCCTTGGCATCGGACTGGCCTTCGCCTCCATGGCCAACCTGATCGTCGGCAGCGTCCCGGCCTCCCAGACCGGCGCCGCGACCGGCATGAACGCCAACATCCGCACCATCGGCGGCTCCATCGGCGCCGCCGTCACCAGCGTCCTGGTCACCGGCCACCTCCAGCCCTCGGGCCTGCCGTACGCCTCCGGCTACACCCACGGCTTCGCCCTGCTGGCGGTGCTGTGCCTGGCCGCAGCGCTGGCGGCCCTGCTGGTCCCGACGGCCCGCAAGGCCCCCCTCACCGGCCCGGCCCGCACAGCCGACCGGACCCCCACCGAGCCGGAAGCGGCCGCATCCGGCACCCGCGGCTGACACGGCAGGCCGGCCCGGACTACCGGGTCGGCCACCGGCCCGGCTGGAACACCGGTGCACGTACGGTAAGGTTGACCTGCGCGATCACGCGGTCCTCCGCGGGAAGCGCACCGGGACGTGGCGCAGCTTGGTAGCGCACTTGACTGGGGGTCAAGGGGTCGCAGGTTCAAATCCTGTCGTCCCGACTGGAGTCTTCTCCGTAGTCGCAGATCAGGGCCTTGGATCACATCATGTGAGACGAGGCCCTTGATCATTTCTGAGGCTCTCGTCTCACCATTTCTCACGGAAGACTGACCTCCGTGGAAACGGGCGGGTTCAGAGGTATCCGTCGCCACGCGCGGAAGGCGGATCAACGGTCGGACGTACAGGCGGCTCCGGCGGGTCGTTCGCAGGCAGTCGCCGCTCGGCGTAAGTTCCGGTTGGCGGAGGTGCGTTGGGCGTCTGTGGGCAGCGGGCGGGGGTGGTCGCTGAGGCGGTGGCTGCGTCCGCGACCGGGCAGCCGATGCCCGCGGATCTAAAGGACCATCTGGCGACAGCCCTGCAGATATGGCAGGCGGAGCGTGAGCGGCCGTCATCTGGGTAGTCGGGCTCTGCTTGTCCGGGGAAGGGCCGTCCACACCTGGGGAGGTCGAAGCGGCCCTTCCCCGTCCCTTGTCGTCGTGTGGCCTGTGCACCGGAGTGTCGGGCCGTTACCAGTTCTCGACGGCGTGGGTCTCGGGATCGCGTAGGTCATGGTTTTCCGGTGACCGTCATGTCATGGCAGGTGGCCCCTGGTCTTCCCCCTCGAAGCCAGGGGCTGTCGACATTCCGGAGTGGCTCCGCGCAGACGCCGGCGTCCCGGGGCAGGCTGAAGACGTGTCGTCCTTCTCCTTGTCCGTCGTCCTTCTGGTGGAAAACGAGCAGATCCGGGCATGTGGGGCACCGCGGTACGCACGGAGCCGGTCAGAGGCTGGACTTGGCGCCGCGCCGGCGGGGGGACGTCGCAGGTTCTCGGTGAGGCGGGCCCCGTGCGCGTACCGCGCGGCCGTCAGCCGGGCCAGGTGCCGGTCAGGCTGCGGGTGGCGGTGGCGCCGGCGCGGTCGACGGTGGCTTTGACCGCGGCGAAGATCGCCCCCTGCAGGGTGGCGGCGAGCAACACCTCGGTCCAGGTGCGCTCTTCGTCGGTGGCGTCGGGGGCGTCCTCTTCGTGGCCGAGCATCTTCCACGCCTGCTTGAACAAAGCTCCGGCGAGCATGCCGCTGACGGCTCCCAGGGCCAGACCGACCGGCTTGTAGGCGATTTTCGAGGCTTTCATCAGCTCACTCCTTCCTGCGGCGGTACGCCAGCCATACCAGGGCGGCGCCGGCCGCCGCGGCCAGCAGCGGGGTGCGCTTGTCCCGCGCGGCCTGCGCGCCCTGGGCCGCGGTGTGCCGCACGGATTCGGGCGTCTTCTCCTGCAGGAGGTGGCCTGTCTCGGTGGCCCTGGCGCGGGCCTGCTCGACGGCGTGGGCGGCCTTGTCCTTGACCGGGTCGGGCAGCTTGTCCTGGACCTGGTGCGCGACGTCGGCAGCCTTGGTCTTCAGCTCTCCGGCCTTGGTGGCGGCCTGGTGGCGGACCTCGGTGGCCTTCTCCTGGGCGCGCGTTTTGACGTCGGTCCTGCCCGCGAGCGCCTGGACGGTCTGCCCGAGTTCCTCGCGGGTCTGCTCGACCTGCTCGCGCAGCTCCTCGGGGCTGGAGTTCTGCTCGTCGTACGGCTGGGTCATCGCTGTGCACTCCCCTTGATCTCGGTTACGTCGGCCTTGACGCTGTCGATCGTCTGCTCGGGTGTGGGCGGTCCGGCCTGGTCGACCTGCTTCTTCCCGGTCAGGGCCATCACCGCGGCGACCACACCCAGCGCCGCGGTCACGATCAGCGCCGCTGCCCACACCGGCAGCGGCACCGCCAGGGCGGCGATCGCGGTGGCGACCATCGCCTGCAGCATCAGGAAGCCGACCAGTCCGGCGCCGCCGAACAGGCCGCCGCCCTTGCCGTAGCGCCTGCCCTTCTCCTTCATCTCCGCCTGCGCCAGCCTCAGCTCTCCGCGCACCAGTTCCGTCAGCTGCTGCGAGGCCCGCTGCACCAGCTCACTGACCGGCTCCGTTCCCGAGCCGTGAGTGTCCTTGCCGGGGCCGGCCTACTGCGGTGGTGTGTGCGACACGGCTCTCACCTCCCATCTGCCCTGTTCGCGCGAGCCCGGCCGCGCCATGAGGGCCGGCCGAGCGTCTCTGCCGGTCGTGCGAGTACCCACAACCTGGCCAATTCTGTCCAGGCGCGTGCGGTCACCAGACCTTCACAAAGCCCCGCCTGTTTGTGACCGGTGGCGGGCACCCGGCAGAGGTGCTTGCCATCCAGGAGGGGGCTGCGTGTTGTGATCGTCTTGGCTGTGCTGCTGCTGCCGATGCTGGGATTGCTGCTGTATGGGATGGACCGCCTGGAGGATCGGCTGTTCGGCAAGCCGCCGGAGGCCCGCCCCGCTCGCGGACACCGTCTGCACCTGATCCATGGCGCGAGCCCGTCGTCTGCTGATCGCCGCGCCGTCGGGCGACATGCGGACGCGGCCTGACGCTTGCAGAGAGCGGCCGAGATCCGATCCCGCGGTCGCTGTCGAGCCGTACAGCGCTTGGAGTGAGCAAGACGGGTACCCGGCCAGCATGACAAAGTTGCATCTTCCGGGGCGAAAGGACCACCACGCCCGCGATGAGGCACCCGCGCCGGACGAGGCAGGGCCCGGGCCGGAGGTGGAACGCAGGGCGCCACAGGCGCCGACCAAGCTGCCGAAAGGGTCATGGGGCGCGGTGCTCAGGGGCTCCCTGCGGGAGTTCAAGGACGACGAGCTGAGCGACCGGGCGGCAGCGCTGACCTACTACGGAATCCTGGCGCTGTTCCCGGCGCTGCTGGTGCTCGTGTCGGTGCTGGGCCTGACCGGGAAGTCGACCACCGACAAGGTGCTGAACAACATCCGGCAGTTCGCCCCCGGCTCCGCACGCGACATCATCACCAACGCCGTGCATCAGCTGCAGGGAAATGCCGGTATCGGCTCCGTCATGGCGATCGTGGGCCTGGTGCTGGCGGTGTGGTCGGCCTCCGGCTACGTCGCCGCCTTCATCCGCGCCGCGAACGCCGTCTACGACATGCCCGAGGGCCGGCCGGTGTGGAAGATTCTCCCCGTGCGGGTCGGGGTGACGGTCGTGCTGATGGTGCTGGCCGTGATCAGCGCGCTGATCGTGGTTTTCACCGGCAGCCTCGCCCGCCAGGCCGGGAAGGTGCTCGGGATCGGGGACACCGCCTTGACGGTGTGGTCGATCGCCAAGTGGCCGGTGCTCGTGGTCCTGGTCACGGTGATGATCGCCATCCTGTACTGGGCGACACCCAACGCCCGGGTGAAGGGCTTCCGGTGGATCACCCCGGGCAGCCTCCTGGCCCTGCTGATCTGGATGATCGCCTCCGCCGCCTTCGCGGTCTACGTCGCGAACTTCGCCTCGTACAACAAGACCTACGGCACCATGGCCGGCGTCATCGTCTTCCTCCTGTGGCTGTGGATCACCAACCTGGCCATCCTGCTGGGCCTGGAGTTCGACGCCGAGACCGTACGCCAGCGGGCCGTCGCCGGCGGCCATCCACCCCAGGCCGAGCCCTACACCCAGCCACGCGACACCCGGAAGTGGGACGAGGAGGACCGCCGCCGCCTGGGCGGCGTGTGACCGGACACCCTATGATCTTGAGTGTAGGCCGGTGACCTCGGGATACCTGCCTTTCATGAGGCTTATGGCGGGGTTGCGTGACGCTGATCGGACACTGACCAAACGCGTGGCCTCTTGCATACCGCCCCGTATCGGGAAGGTGCTCTCAGTCGTGGAGGAGAGCGTCGAAAGTTCGAAGCTGTGGTGCGGCGCCGCCGCCGCGATGGCATCACTGGGCGGGTGGCGCGGCCGCAAGGCAGCGGCCGCGGGCCTGACCGCCCTGACGATGGCGGAGCTGATCTCGAACGGCCTGTGCAAGCAACTGGCCGACCGCCCGCGGCCACCGAAGGAATGGTTCCCCCACGACGAGGTCGACGACCGCCCCGACTCCTCCTCCTTCCCCTCCGGCCACACCGCCGCGGCGGTCGCCTTCACCGCCGCCGTGACGCCGACATGGCCGGCCGCCGGCGCCGCATGTGCCGTGCCGGCCGCCGTGGTGGCGCTGGAGCGGGTGCAAAGCGGCGCCCACTACCCCAGCGACGTGGCCACCGGCGCCGCCATCGGCCTGGCCAGCGCCTGGCTCACAGGCTGCGCCCTGCACCTGATCACGCGCGACTGGCTCTCAGCCTGACGGGAGCGGTCGCATCTCCATGATCAGTAGATCGAGCTTCCGGAAGCGGGCCAGCAGGCCCCCCGACATGGAGAGATGCCCATGACGCGCGGCGCTCGGGCCAGGAACTCCCCGGGAGCCTTTCTGACTTGCCGGCCGACGAGCAGGCCGAAGTGCTGTACGAGGAGACGGAGCAGCTGAAGGAGGCCCTGGAGCGGCGGCCGGTCATCGACGTGGCCCGCGGGTGCTGATGGCGACCTGGCCGTGCACCCAGGAAGAGGCGTGGCAGATCCTGATCCGGGTATCCCAGCACTCCAACACCAAGCTGCACGACGTGGCGGAGGCCGTGGTGGCGACCACGCAGCAGGTGCCGAGCCGGCCGATCTGCAAGAGGACCTGGCGGCGGCGGTGGCGGCATGGCGCGCTCGCCGAAGACCACGGCGCATAGGCGCAGGTCGGCGGTTTCATCCGGAGTGGGGGGGCGTGGCGGATCTATCGTTTTTGAGCCTGGTGTGGGGCGTCGTTTCGGGGGTATTCGCGCGTCGATGACCGGGTGGCTCAGGACGAAGGGCGTGCCGCGGTGATGCGCGAAGACAAATACGAGCCGCTGGTCAGCCGCCCGATCCTGTCCGCCGTGGCCTTCGAGGGCAGCGAGCCGATCGCGGAGGCCCGGCATGCTGCCCGCCGGTTCATGACCGACGTACAGGCCGTTCATGGAGTTCCGGTGTCGGAACGTGCGATGGGCCTGGTCGAGCTGGTGGTCAGCGAGCTGGTGACCAACGCCTACAAATACGCGCCCGGACCGTGCCTGCTGGACCTGGAGGTCAACGACGGTGTCGTGGAGGTGAGCATCTGGGACAGCGACCCGACGCTGCCGGCGGCCTGTCCGACCGATCCGGGTCGGGTCGGACAGCACGGCCTGGAGATAGTGATGGCGGTGTGCCGCAGCTTCGAGGTGCGGCGTGAGCCGGTGGGCAAGCGGATCAAGGCCGCGATCGTGCTGGCCGACGATCCGGGCGGGGACCCGATAGGCCGACTGATGTGACCGCCTGGCCAGCCGGCATGCGCCCGCAAGGCGGGGGCCCTGAAGCTCTGCATGGCCGCTCCCGTTCCCCCAGGTCGATCAGCAGATGGGTTCACCGGTGATCTCGCCCGCGATCACCGGGCGTCGCGCCCTGGCCTTCAGCCTTCGACGAGGGCGCTTGAGCGCCTTGCTGTCGTCCCCACTCGCGAAGCAGGTCAGACGTCGTATCGGCACATGCCGAATACGGCCTCTTGATCGTTTGAGTGGCAGGGTGGCTACGAACCCCGGCCTCGACCTCCGAAGTGGTCGGCCCCGCGCAGGGAACCGGGATGATCGGCCGATCGTCCTAGTGGTCGTGCCTCGTGCTCTCACCCCTGGAATCGGCCCTTATACGGTGCCTGGCATGGATAACGATGTCACGCGTGCGGCTTTTGACCAGAAGCCGGTGCGCTGTGGCGAACGTTCCATCGACGCCTTCACGGCACTGACTGCGCGGGGCGCGTCGGGTAGGACTCACGAGGCGGCGAAGCGGCGACTGTGACCGAGGGATGCGCCCTGCCCCGTGCGCAGGCACCGGGTCGGCGGAAACCTCCACGCGTCTCTACAATCCTGGCGACCACATCGGGGGAAAGTCGGTATGGAAACGATCATTGTGCAGCCGCCCGGTCCGTCACGGCCGGGCCAAGTCGACGTCGGCGGGCCCGAGTTGCTGCACATGGGACCGGGCGACGTGGCCGACTTCGGGCGCGGGACACCCGGCGACCGGGCCGTCTCCATCGTCCTGCCCGACCCTGGAATCTCCCGGCGGGCGGGACGGCTGGAGGCGGCCGAGGACTACTGGCGGCTGTCGAACTTCAGCCGTGACACGGCGTATGTGGTCGAGAACTTGGAGGGGGCCGGCGAATACATCACCGTCGCGCCAGGCCGGCTCGGAGCACCGGTCCCCTTCGAGTTCTCCAGAGTCGTCCTGCCCGCGCTGAGCGGGACCGTCGACTTCAAGGTGTTCGCCCCGCAGCACGCCTATCTGGACGAGCAGTCCTCGCCCGGCGCCGGGGAGTTGACCGTGCATCCCTACGCGCTCGATGCGACGGCGAAGTACTTCCTGGTGCTGGTGGCCCTGTGCGAGCCGCGGCTGCGCGACCCCTCGGACGACGTACTGCCGGGCGCCGGAGACATCGCGGAGCGACTTCGCCCACTGGAAAGCTGTCGTGGTCTGACCCGCTCCGCGGTGAACTACCACATCGACTACCTGGCCTTCGCCAAGCTGCGCCTGGACCTGGGCGAGGAGCCCGGAGCCGACGGCAGCGGCCGCACCGGCGTCAAGCGCGCTCGACTGGCCTCCCTCGCCCTGCGCTTCGGCCTGGTGCGCGAGGAACACCTCGCCCTGTTGCCGTCCCGCAGACGGCCCGTCCCGCAGGAGAGCGGCGCATGACCTCCTCAGGCGCCGAGCAGGGCGCTCTCGAAATGCCGCGTCTGCCGGCGGGTTTCCGCATCGAGGGCTGGCAGTTGGACGCCGTCATCGGGTCGGGCGGCTGGGGGACCGTGTACGAGGCCCGCGCCGTCGCCGACGGCACGGTCGTGGCGGTGAAGGTGCTGCCGACCGGCGCCTTGGCACCCGGTCAGCGTGCCGCGCTCGGCGAACTGGTCGCGCGCGAGGTGCGCTTCAGTGCCGAGGCGGACCACCCGCACCTGATACGGACCCACGCGGTGTGCACCGTGAACGCGCCGGACCTGCCCGCGCTGGACGGGGCCATCGCGCTCGTCATGGACCGGGCCGAGGCCAGTCTGCGTCAGGTGCTGGACGCTGCCGTGACAGGCCGCCCGATCCCGGACGCCGTGCGGGTCCTGCGCGGCGTCGCCGCCGGACTTGCCCATATGCACGGCGCCGGTTGGGTGCACGGCGACCTCAAACCCGCCAACGTACTGCTGGGCGCGGAGAAAGCGGTCTGGCTCGCCGACTTCGGCCTGGCCACCGAACTGGACGGCACCCACGCCTATGTGCCGCCGCTCGGCACGCTCGACCATGTGCCGCCCGAGTGGTGGTCCCAGCGCACCCGGGCGGACGGGACGATGGTGCGGCCGACCGCCGACATCTGGGCCTTCGGCATCCTGGCCCACCAGGTGCTCACCGGTGGCCTCCACCCGTTCCCCGGCGCCACCGCCCGCGCCCGCTCGCTCGCCGCGCAGGCCTACGCCCGCGGCACCGCGCCGCTGCGTCTGGACGCCGGGCTCGACGAGAACTGGCGCCGACTCATCGCGGACTGTCTGGCGCCCGATCACGCGGGCCGCCTGCGCCACAGCGCCGAGAGTCTGTCCGCGCGGATCGAGCAACTGGCGAGCCCACGTGGCCGGCGTCGCCTGCTGCCGGTCGCCGCCGTGGCGCTGGCCGCTGTCTCGGCCGCCGCCATCGGCGGGGCCGCGCTGCTCGGAGGCGGCGGAGGCGGAGCCGACGACGAGGACGGCAAGGGGCGCGACACCCCGGCGGTCGTCACCGGCGCGCACAGTCCGGCCGCCGGGGAGATCACGGAGCTCCCCAATGTCCCGGAAGACCTGCGGCCGCTCATCGTGAAGGCCGCCCACCGCTGCACCGATGCCGAGGTCACCCCCGCGTTCCTCGCCGCCATGCTCAAGGCGGAGAGCGGGTTCGACGTCAACGCCTCCCGCCCGGAGACCGAGGAGTACGGCATCGCCATGTGGACGCCGTCGGTCTTCCGGGCCTGGGCGGTCGACGGCGACGGCGACGGCGACAAGGACTACATGTCGCCCCCGGACGCGATCTCCACGATGTCGCTGTACGTGTGCTGGCTCGACCAGCAGTTCAAGAAGGCGAACATGCCGGCCAAGGATCTCCCCGCCCTGATGGCGGCCGGCTACCGCACGAGCGACCGCACGGTCATCGAGGAGGGCGGCGTCCCCGAACGCGTGCGTCCACACGTCGACAAGGTGCTCGAGTACCTCGCCTCCTACGAGCGGTGAGGTGGCGGAGCCGACCGTCTCAGGAGGTTCAGCAGTCCTTGACGTCCGGCATCTTGTTGTCGGGCGAGTTGATGTAGATGTTGGAGATCCAGCCGTCGTACTGGGGGAGGTACGCCCACCATTCGTTGGTGTAGGGCGGTACGTTCACCACCTCGCCCCTGGCCTGGCAGCCCACCAACACCTCGACGCCTGCGGGGAGTTGGGTGATCGGTGAGTTGCCCGTGCCGGGGCCGGGGCGGACGTTCACATGGTCGCTCCACGTGCCGTACCACCACCCCGCGGGCCGTGCGGCTCCGGGGACGTTCAGAGAGCGGGTCAGCCGGCCGATGTCCGTGTACGCCTTCCCGTACGAGGTGCCGGCGGGATGCAGGGTGAACACGGCCACGATGGACCGGTCACCGGCGCCCACGGTGCCCGTGCTGTGCAGCGCGGGCCGTGTCAGATCCACGTCCGCGGCCGGACTCCCCGCACGCGCGACGGTCGCGGGCGCGGGGCGCGTCTGGCCGCAGGTGCCTTTCTCGTACGAGGATCCCGACCAGCCCTGCTTCACCGCCCACGGCTTGTCGAACGCCCCGGCGATGCCGAAGTGCTGGTCGAAGCCGTCCGAGGCACAGCGGGTGGACTGGCGCAGGTTGCCCATCATGAAGTCGCGCACGGGGCCGGGCGCCGAGTCCAGGAGGTAGCGGTA
The DNA here is from genome assembly GCF_040298885.1 of Streptomyces sp. NPDC001137. Lineage (NCBI taxonomy): Bacteria > Bacillati > Actinomycetota > Actinomycetes > Kitasatosporales > Streptomycetaceae > Streptomyces > Streptomyces sp. NPDC001137. The sequence continues at coordinate 518,732 of NZ_JBEPBA010000003.1, read as the reverse complement.
GATCGTCACCGTGTCGCGGGCGGAGAGCGCGGTGTAGCCCCAGTAACCCTCGTACCCGGCGGGCGGCGGTGCCGTGTCCTTGAGGCCGAGGCGGCTGACCATGCGGGTGATGATCGCCGTACCGCCGTGGTCCGACCAGTAGGCGCCGGCCGCGTCGTCGTCGCTGGCGCGCAACATCGGCTCCAGCCACGCCCGGTCGGCGGCCGGCACGGTGTAGTCGGGGCCCCGGTTCCACAGGTAGTCCAGCGCCAGCAGCAGCTTGACGACCGAGGCGGACCGGAAGCGGGTGCTCGTGTTGAGCTGCTCGGTGAAGGTAGCGGTCTGCCGGTCGAAGACGGCGACCCCGGCGCTGACGCCGGCGGGTACGTCGGCGGACGCGGCGGCGGGACGGGCCGGTTGTCCGGCCGGGGTGTCGGCGGCGGCGGAGCCCGCCGCGCCGCCGATCAGCAGCAGAGCGGCGGCGGCAGCGAGAAGGCGGCGCCTCACAGGTAGTGCTCCCTGAGGTTGAGGGAGTTGATCGGCGTGAGGTCGACGTACCAGCCCTCCTGCGGAGGGATGGACTCGTGGCAGTCCGTGTTGACGGACTCGCACAGTTCGACGAGGGCGCCGTCGTACTGGTTGTTTAGGATCCAGTGGTTGCCGTACTGGTTGTAGATGGGGTGGAAGCCGTAGGAGTAGAAGATGTGGCTCGGGTGCGGGTTGTCCGCCGGGGTCACGTTCTGCGGGTAGATGCAGACGGCGCCGTAGGGGCAGCCGTCCCATGTGCCGCCCTCGGCCTGGGCCTGGGCGGCTCCGGTGAGAACGGCGGCGGTGGTGAGGGCGAGCGCGGCGGCGCCACGCAGGATTCTGCGCATGGTCATGCCTTTCGGGTGAATGCCGGGAAGCGGGAACGGAGGGCGGGCTCTACCACCAGTTGGAGCAGCGGATCACGCCGTCCGACTTCAGCGAGCCGCAGACGCGGAACTGGTACTGCGGATCGGTGCTGGTGCGGCGGAACGGTGTGGTCAGGCTCTGCCCGGCTGAGCGGACGGTGAAGGGCCCGCACTGCAGCCAGGGGGACACGGCGTTGCGATCGCGGTCCCAGCCGTCGGCACGCCAGTCCATCCAGACGTTGTCGCCGGGCTGGGTCCGGCCGCTGATCTTTCCGAAGGCGATCTGCTGGCCGACGTAGGAGCCCTTCTCCAGCGTGATGCGGACGCTGCCGAGGCTGAAGTCGGCGGGCTTGCCGGTGTCGCCCTCGGCGTCGTCGGGGTGGTCGCGGAAGCCATGTGCGCCGCCTTCGCAGTCGGAGGCGGAGGCGTGGGCGGGCTGCGCCGGTTGAGCGACGAGGACGCCGGTGGTGACCACGGTCAAGGCGGCGGCCGTGGCGAGAGCGGAGCGGAACGGGCGCATGGGAGCCGTCTCTTCCTGTCTGTGGAGGGTGCCCTGCGATACCGCCGGGCCTGGAAGACGACTCGAACCTTAGAAAGGGGAAGGGGGCCGGCGGTCCTGACGGATGTCAGGGTGGCGGTAGGGATCCGGCCGTAGCTCACCCCGACAGCAAGGTGACCAGCGCCCCGCCCGATGCCGTGTGCCGCGCCACCACGTGCTGTCCCTGCCGCTCCCGGGTGATGAGCCCGGCCGCTTCCAGCTGACCGCAGTGGTAGGTCACGGTCGCCGGCGTGCAGTTGAGTGTGGCGGCCAGTAAGCCCATGGTGCACGGGCGAGCCAGCTCGCGCAGGATTCCGGCCCTGACGGCGCCCACCACGAGCTTGAGCCTGTCTCTTTCGACGGTGGCTTCCTGGGCGGTCCACAGCGTGTTCAGGCCGGGCACGGGATAGCCGAACCACACGGCGTCGGAACGGTCGAAGCTGAAGACCGAGGCGCCGTATCCCGACACGATCGGCACCAGCGCCACACGGCGGGCACCCCGCTGGAACGTCTCGGGGTGCGGATCGGGCACGTACAACGTCTCCCCGGTGAAGCGGATCTTGGGCCCGAGCCCGGCGAGGACGAGCGGCAGGGCGTTGCTGACGACCGCCACCCCCACCCGTTCGGTCTCCTGGGCCAGCAGGGAACCGGCCCGCGCCCAGATCGGCCCGAAGGCTTCCCACACGGCGCCGAGAATGGCCGCGTACGCCTGGATGAAGGCCTTCGGCCGGTCGACGACCGACTGCCACTGCCGGGGGACCGTCCCCCCGAAGTCCGTCTCCAGCTCCCGCAACAGCTGTGCGGGCAGGACGTCAGCCAGACGTTCGAGCTGGACGGAGAGATCGGTCTCCCACAGCGGTGCCGTCGGCGTGAGGCAGTCGGGAACCATCGAGTACTCCCGGGTGAACAGCGGCCGCAGCACCGTCTCCGCGCCCTCGGGCACCGCGGAGCGCAGCGCACGCCGCCAGGTGGGGTGCAGCCCCTGGGAACGACTGCCGAGCGCATCCGCGACGAGCGACATCAGGGTGACGCCGGGCTGCGCCACCACGGACACCGGCACTGTGTCCAGTGGCCCCAGACACAACTCGGAGAACCGGGCCATGAACACCCCCCGTTGACGACCGCCACCTCTTGGGACGCACAGGTTTCGGCAGAGGTTTCGAAGACCCTGAGCAAAGCCGCCGACCGGAACGCGCTTTGAAGTCCTTCGAAATGCTGGGCCGGGCCCCTGCCTGTGAGCAGACTGTGTCCGACCACGGGGGACGGTGGCGGCTGACCGACCGCGCCCATCGCTGTGCCCCCGCGACCCTGACAACGACGAGGGGGAACGTCATGAACTCCGTCCGCCGAAAGATCCTCGGCCTCGCGACCGTCGCCGCGACCGCCCTGACCCTGCTGGGCACGACCACCCCGGCGAACGCCGCGACCTACCCGTGCCAGATCTCCGGATCCACGATCCCCTGCACCACGGTCACCGGCATCGACCCCGGTTCCTGGCTCCAGGTACGCACCGGCCCCGGCTACGGGTACGGCCCGATCGCCGAGGCCTACAGCCGCCTCTACAACGGCAACCAGGTCGGCCTCACCTGCTGGACGCTGGGCGACGGCGCCTACGACAACCCCAACTACCGCTACTGGATGTGGGTCGAGGTCGGAAACAGCTACGGCGGCTTCGTCAACGACTGGTACCTGAACACCGGTAGCCCGGACGTGTGGAAGCAGCAGATCAGGCAGTGCCCCGCTTGATACGGCGGACCGCTCCCGCCCTCCGCTCTTCTTGACTCAAGGAACTGACATGACGTTGAACAACCGCCGCCGTCTGGCCGCCGGCGCCACCCTGATCGCTGCGCTCGCCGTCGGTGTCGTCCCCGGCGCGAACGCCCACGCCGCTCCTGCTGCACCTGCCGTTCCTGCCGCCACGCGCGCGACCACCCCCGCCCCTGACATGGACGGCGTCGTCGCCGCGCTGAACGCCGCCATGGCCCAGGGCGCACCGGGAGCGATGGCCCGGTTCACCGGCCCCGAGGGGGTCCAGGCCCGCACTGTCGGAGTACGCGACCGGGACTCGGGCGCCGCCATGGACATCCGCGCCCGCTTCCGCATCGGAAGCGTCAGCAAGACCTTCTCCAGCGTGGTCCTGCTCCAACTCGTACAGGAAGGCGGACTGGAGCTCGACGCCCCGGTGAACCGGTACCTTCCCGGGCTGCTGCCCGACGACCGGATCACCGTGCGGCACCTGCTGACTCACCGCAGTGGACTCGCCGACTACACCGACGCGATGTTCGAGCACACCGTGCCCGGCTTCGAGGCCGTACGCAACCGGGTCTTCAGCTACCAGGAACTGGTCGACCTCTCACTGAGCGAGCCCCGCACCACCGAACCGGGGGTCGCGTACAAGTACTCCAACACCAACTTCGTGGTCGTCGGCATGCTGATCGAGAAGATCACCGGGAAGCCGGTCGCCCAGGAGTACCAGCGCCGCATCATCAAGCCGCTGGGGCTGCGCAACACCTCGTACGTGCACCCCGACGTCCACATCGCGGGGCTCCACGTACGCGGCTATCTGCACCCGGACGAGGAGGGCGAGCCCCTGGTGGACTCCACGGAACAGACCGTCTCCTGGGCGCAGTCGGCCGGGGCGGTCATCTCCAGCCCGGCCGATCTCAACACCTTCACGACCGCGTTGATGCGGGGCAGGCTGCTGTCCTCGAAAATGCTGGACGCCATGACCACTGTCACCCCGACCGACACCACCAACACACGCTTCTACGGCCTCGGTCTGCGCCGCTACGACCTGTCCTGCGGTACGCAGATCTACGGCCACACCGGCACTGTGCAGGGGTACTACACCTACGCCTTCGCGACCCGCGACGGCCGGCGCAGCCTCTCCGCGATGGCCAACACCTCGAACAAGGGGTCCGCCAACACGGCGCTCGGCGGCACGCTCGAGGCCGCGTTCTGCGGTAAGAAGCCGACCTCGACGGCGTCGGCGTCCGCTCAGCCCGGGCCGTCCACGGTGCCGGCCGAGTCGGACCTGCCCGAACGCCGCTGAGGCCCGTACCCCCCTCGGACGCGCGCCTGAAGCGGCTCGCGGCCAGGATTCGCGGCTGGGAGGACATGCCCGGCCAGGGGGCGGGGACGCTCGCCCTGGGCGCGTGACAGTGGTGGGTCGTTGGTTGCCTCAGGCGGTGGCCGGTCTGGTCGTCGGACGGGAAGGCGTCGGGCGGGTCGTGCGGATCACGGATCGCTGATGGCTGCCTTGTACAGGTCGGCCGCCTCGCCGCGCAGTGTCACGCTGTAGGACACGTCGTCGGTGTCGCCGCCCTGGTCGTAGCCGCCGAGGACGCCGACGACCTGGCCGGCGTCGTTGATCCAGGGGCTGCCGCTGGTGCCCTGGGTGAAGGCGGGGCAGTCGATGCGCTGCTGGGTGCTGCTGTATGCGGTCGGCCTGTTGGTGCAGCCGATGGGCGTCTCGCGGGAGTCGGGGTAGCCGACGACGGTCACGACGGTGGCGCCGGTGGCCGTGCCGGGCGTGAACCGGTTGGCCCCGACGACGTCCTCGATCGACCTGCCGTCCTGCTCGTCGACGGTGGCGAAGGCCAGATCGCTGTCCTCGTCCTGGTCCTTCGTCCATCCGTCGGGCAGATAGCGGTGCTCCAACTTCCACACCCCGTACGGCGCGTGCCCGTCCCGGTAGCCCGGCACGAACACCAGGTCGGTACCGGTGTCGCTCACGCAGTGCGCGGCGGTGACGACGAGATCGCGCCGGGGGCTGTGCACGACCGAGGCCGTGCACTGGTGTCCGCCGGCCAGGTCGTCGGCACGGTCCGCATCGAACAGCGCGCCGACCCGCGCCGTCTGACGACCGGCCACGACGGCGACGGTGGCTCCCAAGGCCTGTGTCGGCAGTCGTGCCTGCCCCGCGGGGCCCGCTTTCCCGGCGGACGAAAGGACGTGCGACGAAGGCCCTGAGGACCTGTGCCCGGCCTCCGCGGCCGACACGGACGAGGCCAGGGTGAACATCATCACGACGCCCAGCAATGCGTGACGCGAGGTGACCAAGATGCGTGCGGTGCGCTCCATCGGTGATCACTCTGTCTCACGAAGGTGAGGGAAAGCGCCCGACTTATCTGAGATTTTCCAGTAAAACCCTTACCGACGGTGCTCGTGCCCGTGCCCGTGCGGCGTGGCGGATGACGGCGCGCAGTCGTACACACGGAACGGCTGGTGGGGCACGAGTGCGCAGTTGCCGCGTACCCAGTGCGCGGCGGCGCGGCCCGGGGTGGTCGATGCGCCGCCGAGGACGACGTAGCGCAGCCGGCCGGTGGCGATCAGATTGCGGAACTCGGCGCCGGTGGGCGTGGGTGCGGCGCCGGTGAAACCGCCCATGGGGAGCACCTTGGCGCCCGCGAAGAGGATGTAGGGGGAGGCCGAGCGCCAACTGGTCGTGGCGAAGGGGAAGGTGGCATGGCCCTGATGGGCCGTCATGAAGGCCAGGAAACGCTGCTGTTGGCGGGTGAGTGCTGTCCGGTCGCCGTATCGGAGCGTGTTCTTGGGCGGCTTCGTGGCACGCGGGGAGCCGCCGCCCGGAGCCCGGTCGTGCCGGTGGTGGTGCCAGGCGGCGACCGGTCCGGCGGCGCCCATGCCCGAGTGGCCGTACTTCGGGTCCAGGACTGTTGACGCCCAGGCGGCGGACGGCAGCAGCATGCCCGTGACGACCGCCCCGATGCCCAGTACCGCGATCCGCGAGGGTGCCCGTCGGCCGGGAGCGCGCGACAGCGCGAGCAGCAGCAGCCCGATGGTCCCCGCAGCGATCGCGGCGGGCGCCAGCCAGGGCAGGAACGTGTACCTCGTCGCGATGAACGCCGACCATGCCACGGTGCTGACCGCCGCCGTCGGCAGTGCCCACGAGCGGGTACGGTCCCCGCGCCGCCAGGCCCGCCAGAACTGCACCATGCCACCGCCGAACAGCGCGGCGAGCGGGACCGCCACCACCCCCATGTAGTACGTGTGGGCGCCGACCGCGCCGGCGCTGAAGACCAGGAAGTACGTGGCCAGCCACACGCCCCACAGCAGGAAGCCCGCCCACAGCGGATCCGTGCGGTGCCTGCCGCGCAGCCGGAGCAGGCCGCACACCACGGACAGCGCGGCCACCGGGTAGAGCCAGCCGACCTGGGAGGCGAGCGACGGGCCGAACATCTTGGCCCACAGGGCGGCCGGGCCTCCTGCGCCGGGGTGTGCCGATACGGTGCCGGCCATGGTCGTGGCGGCGACGCTTCCGGTGGCCTTGGCGGTGATGCCGAGGCCGGCGAAACGGCTGAGGAAGTTGTATCCGACGACCTGGCTGAACGCCGAGTTGTCGGTCGTGCCGTCGATGAACGGGCGGTCCTGGGCCGGTGTCAGGGCCACCAGGACCATCCAGGACGCTGACGCGGCGACGCACACCGCTGCGGCCGTCGCCAGGTGGGCCAGCCGGCGGCGCAGCGTCGCCGGGGCCGACACCAGGTAGAGCAGGCCGAGGGCGGGAAGCACCGCCCAGGCTTCCAGCATCTTTGCCTGGAAGCCGAGGCCCACCCACAGCCCTGCCATGAGCAGCGGACGCAGCCGGGCCTCACGGGCGGCGCGCAGTGTGGCGTCCGCGGCCAGCAGGACGCACAGGGTGAACGCGGGATCCTCGACCTCCGTACGGAACATCCCCGCGACGACGGGCGTCAGTGTGAAGGCACCGGCGGCGAGGAGTCCCGCGCTCTCTCCGGCCCACCGGCGCACGGCTCGGTGCAGCACGGCGACGCTGAGGACGCCCTCGATGACCTGCGGCAGTGTCAGTGCCCACGGGTGGAAGCCGAAGATCCGCGCGGACAGGGCCTGCGGCCAGAGGAAACCCGGGAGCTTGTCGATGGTGATCGTGCCGGCCGGGTCGAACGAGCCGAAGAGGAAGCCCTTCCAGCTCTCGGTCATGCTGCGCGCGGTCTCGGAGTAGAACGGGTGGTAGGTGCTGTGCTGGATGTCCCAGGTGAACAGCACCGTCGCCGCCAGCATGATCGCCCACCAGGCCACTCGGGCGTTGAACCCCTTCCCGCGCGCAGGTGGCGGGCCACCCGAGCGCCGGACCGGCCTGATGAGCTGTGAGGTGATGGCCCCCATGGACGAACCTTCCCGAACGTGCGCCAGCCGTACGACGGGCAAGAGGGCGGGGACAGCGCTCGGGATGCCTGGGGTCGGTTCCCATTCAGGTGAGAATCAGGTGTACCGCGGCCGTGCGAGCGACCAGCCCGGCCACGAGGCGTCGGAAGGTCACAGCCGGACGACGACGAGGGCGATGTCGTCGAGGGCGCCGCCTGCTACGCCGAGGTGGGCCAGGAGGGTGTCGGCCAGGCGTTCCGGGCCGAGGGTGCGGTGCAGTCGCAGGACTTCGATCAGGTGTGCGATGCCCTTCTCGATGTCCTCCTCGCGTCGTTCGATCAGCCCGTCGGTGTACAGCACGAGGGTGGCCCCAGGCTCGTAGGCCTGCCCGGCCTGCGGGCGGGGCACGTGCTGGGGCCGGGCTCCCAGCGGCGGGTCCGTGGCCTTGTCCAGCAGGTCGCAGGTGCCGTCCGGGTGGACCAGGACGGGCGGCGGGTGTCCCGCGTTGCTGTAGATGATCAGCTGGCTGCGGGGGTCGATGAGTGCCTTCACGGCGGTGGTGTTCAGCGCGCCGTCCACGGACCGTGCGTACAGGCCCACGACCTCCAGTGCCCGGGCCGGTGACTCCAGTGCCCGGATCGCGGCACTGAGTGCACTGCGCAGCATGCCCATCACGGCGGCTGCCTCCAGGCCGTGTCCGACGACGTCGCCGACCGCCACCGCGAACCGGCCGTCGGACAGGTTGACCATGTCGTACCAGTCGCCGCACACGTTCAGCGACCCGGTCGCGGGCAGATAGCGCACCGCGACGTCCGAGTGCCGGGCCAGGTCGGGTACCGAGAGCATGGCCTCCTGCAGGGTGACGGCCACCTGGCGTTCCCGGGTGTGGGCCAGGCGCAGTTCCTCGTTCAGCCGCTGCAGCTCACGGGCGCGTGCGTACAGCTCGGCCTCCAGCGCGTCCCGCTTGGTCAGCTGCTGCACGGGCGGCTGGTTGCCGGCCACGCGGGCCTGGACGAAGGCGGTGACGTCCTCCACGCGGTGAATGATCCACTGCACGTTCCCGCCCGGGGCGAGGATCGGCGTGTTGATCGGGGACCACCAGCGCTCCTCGAACCCCCCGGGCTCTTTCATGACAGGGATGTCGTACTTCTGCAGCGCCATGGTGTCCGGCTTCCGCAGGGCCAGCACCCGGTGCAGGGAGGCGTTGAGGTTGCTCACGCCGTCCGCCTCGGGATCGGCGGGGTTGTCGGGGAACGCCTCGAAGATGTGCTTGCCGAGCAGTTCCTCGCGTGTGCGGCCGGTCGCGTCCAGGTATGCCTGGTTGACCTCCACGATGACCAGGTCGGGGCCCAGCACCAGATAGGGGCTCGGCGTGGCGGCGAACAGCGCCGCGTAGTCCATCTCCGGCAACGTAAACCACCTCCGGCCGCCCCCTCTCCCTCACGCTACGGTCCCTCGGGCCCGTGCGCTCGGGTGAGGACGACCGGCCACGGGCGCGGCGCGCGAAGCCCCGCGACCGAGGAAGGGGTGGTTGCGCGTGTGAACATCTGCGACGCGGATCACCCGGGACGGGCAGGCCTAAATGCGACCTGTCGGCGTTGCTGTTGCCATGTCTGAGGATTTCGGATCGGAAATCCGGCTACCCGCCCGGCGGCGCAGACCCCACCCTCGTCCTTGCGGTGGCTTCGAGCCGGGGCGGACTCCCGCACCCCCCGGGCCGCGAGGACGGTCCCGCGCGGGGATGTCGTACCCCGGGGGGAGTGCGATTCCTCGCGCCCGGCGGCCGTCGCCCGTGCCGACCACGGGCGACGGCCGCCCACGCCTCCCGCAGACCGGCCGAGAAGCTGCGGCCGGCAGGGGTGCTCAGGAACCGCCGCGCTCGACGGGGATCTTGTGACCCGCCTCGATGGCCACCGGCAGCCGGTTCTCGGCCGGGGGCAGCGGGCAGGTGGCCATGTCCGTGTAGGCGCAGGGCAGGTTCGCTGCGCGGTTGAAGTCCAGGACGACCGTGCCGTCGGCGGCGGGCGGATCGAGGGCCAGGGAGCGGTTGGCGGCGTAGGTGGTGACCCCGGAGGTCGCGTCGGTGAACAGCAGGAACAGACTGCCCGCGCCCCGCCCCGGGAACGCGGTCAGGGACAGCTGCTGCCCGTCCAGTTCGAACTCGACCCTGCCCGGAGCGTCGTACACGTGCTCAAGGCCCTCGACCGCGGCGCCCACGGTGGTCGGCCGCGGCTCGTCGAAGGGGACGTACCGGCCGGTCACGGCCCAGCGCGGGTCGGGCGCGTAGGAGGGTGTTCCGGTGAAGGCCGTGCGCAGCGGCGCGTCCGGGTGCCGGGGGCGGACGATGTCGTTTCCGCCGCGCCTCGCGACCTCGACGACGGCGTCTCCCCAGACCGCGTGGACGTCGCTGCGCTCGGGAAGCACGCCGAAGCGGTGTTCACCGCGCACCGGGGTCCCGTCGACGACCAGTTCCTCGCCTTCGTCCAGGACCACGACGACCCCATCGGGGCCGGTGTGCCAGGCGCCGGGTGCGTCGGGAAAGCGTTGCGGCCGGTCGTCGAGCCAGTGCTGGCCGGTGATCGCCAGGAACCCGTGCGGGTCGGCGAGCCGGGTCTCGTGGTCGCGGTACCAGTCCAGCCAGTTCTCGGTGAAGGCCTGGAGGTCCGTCGCGGTGGCCTCGGTGGTCATACGGTCTCCTTCGTCCCGCGAGGCTCGGCCTCGCGCAGGGTGCAGGGGAGTGGGGCAGGTGGGCAGACGGGCTTGCTCAGTTCGCCAGTTGGCCGAGGAGGTCCCAGGTGCGTCGGCGGTCCGCTTCTCCGGCGATCTCGGTGCCCGAGAACACGACCTCGGTGGCGCCGGCGTCCCGGTAGCGCCGTACCTCGGCCTCGACCGCCTTCTCGTCGCCGATCACGGCCAGGTCGGCGGCCCGCCCGCCGCCGGAGAGTCCGATGACGCGGGCGTAGGACGGGATCTGTTCGTAGAACGCGAGGTTCTCGGTGGCCCTCGCCCGCACCGCGTCCACGTCGTCCGTGACCACGCCGGGCACCAGGGCCACGATCCGGGGCGCGGGACGCCCGGCGGCCTCGGCCGCCGCGGTCAGGGCGGGAACGATGTGTTCCGCCAGGGCGCGCGGTCCCGCCAGATAGGGCAGGATCCCGTCCGCCAGCTCCCCGCTGACCCGCAGCGCCTGCGGTCCCATCGCGGCGACCAGCAGGGGGACGCCGCCCTCGGCGCCCGGGACGCGCGCTGGGATCGGGGTGGTGGCGGTGAGCAGTTCGCCGTGGAAGTCGGCCGTGCCGGTTTCGGTCAACTGCCGTAGCGCGGTGAGGAATTCGCGCAGCCGGGCGATGGGGCGTTCGAAGGGCAGGCCGAAGCCGGTCTCGGTCAGCAGTTTCGTGCCCAGGGCCAGCCCGAGGTGGTAGCGGCCGTGCGTCGCGGCCTGGGCGGTCTGGGCCTGGCTGGAGACCAGCAGCGGGTGGCGGCCGAAGACGGGGATCGCGGAGGTTCCCACCTGCAGTCCGGGCACCTCGCGTCCGACGATCGCCGCGAGCTGGGGTGAGTCCGCGCCGAAGGTCTGACCGAACCAGGCCGACCGCAGCCCGGCGGCCGCGGCCTCCTGGGCCAGCTGCACGGTGGCGTCGACCTGGTTCGGTGCGTCGGATGCGTTGAGAGCTACTCCCACAGTCATGTCAGTCAGAACGGACGCCCGGTGAACCCGCATTCCGCTCCCTGTGTGACAGCTTCATGTCAGTCGTGTGTGGTGGTCAGCCGGCCTGCCGGTGGTCCGGTGCCAACCGGTGGGTGAGGGGTTCGCGCAGCCCCAGGTGGTCGCGGAGCGTGCTGCCGGTGTAGTCGGTGCGGTAGAGCCCGCGTTCCTGCAGCTCCGGGACGAGCAGGTCGACGATGTCGTCGAGGCCGTCGGGGATGAGGTACGGCGTGACGTTGAAGCCGTCGATCGCGCCGTGCCGCACGAAGCGGGCGAACTTGTCGGCCAGTCCCGACGGGGTGCCGACGTGGCCGCGCTGCGGGCCGAGCGCGATGACGGTCTCGCGCAGCGACCATCCGTGGGCTTCCGCCTTCGCCCGCCATTCGGCCACCACCGTGCGCGGGTCGGCGATGCGCCGGGCGCCGAAGGAGCCGTCGTTCTCGCTGAGGACCGGGTCCTCCTCGGGCAGCGGCCCGTCGGCGTCGCGGTCGGACAGGTCGATGCCCCACAGCAGCCCGGCGATTCCCAACGCCGTGGCGGGGGTGACCTGTTGGAGACGGATCCAGCGCTTCTTCTCCTGGGCCTCCGCCTCGGTGGCACCGATGATGATCTCGGTGCCGGGCAGGATCCGCAGGTCGTCGTCGGGGCGGCCGGCGGCGCGCAGACGGGTGCGGATGTCCTCGGCGAAGGCCAGGGCGTCGTCGAAGTCGGTGCCGTGCGCGGAGAAGATGACGTCGGCGTTGCGGGCGGCGAAGTCGCGTCCCTCGCCGGAGTCACCGGCCTGGAAGATGACCGGGTGGCCCTGGGCGCTGCGCGGCAGGGTCGGCGCGAGGTCGACGTCGAACTGCGCCCCACGGTGGCGCACTTGGCGTACGGCACCCGGCGTCGACCATTCCCGTGCGCCCGCGGAGTCGGCGACGGCTCCGTCCTGCCAGCCGTCCCAGATCGCGCGCGCCACGGTCAGGAACTCCTCGGCGCGCCGGTATCGGTCGGCGTGGTCGAGATAGCCGCCGCGGCGGAAGTTGGCGCCGGTCCAGGCGTTGTCCGTGGTCACCACGTTCCAGCCGGCGCGGCCCTCGGAGAGCAGATCGAGGCCGGAGAGACGGCGGGCGAGATCCGCGGGCTCGTTGAAGGTGGAGTTGGAGGTGGAGACCAGGCCGATCCGACGGGTGACCGCGGCCAGCGCCGCGAGCTGGGTGATGGCGTCCGGCCGTCCGGCCACGTCGAGGTCGTGGATCCGGCCGTCGACCTCGCGCAGCCGGAGCCCCTCGCCGAGGAAGAACGCGTCGAACAGGCCGCGTTCGGCGGTCTGGGCGACCCGGCGGAAGGAGGCGGGGTCGATCTGGGAACCGCTCTCGGGCGCCGACCAGATCGTCCAGTGGTTCACACCCTGGAAGAACACCCCGAAGTGCAGCTGGGCGTGCGGCCTGGGGACGTCGAGGGGGTCGGTGCGGGTCATCGGGCTTCCTCCTGGACGGCCGCGGCGGTGAAGCGGTTGGCGGGGCGCTCCAGACCCAGGGTCGAGCGCAGGGACGTACCGGGCAGCGGCCGGGCGACGAGACGCCGCTCGGACAGGGCCGGCACAACGAGGCGGGAGAGGACGGGCAGGTCCTCGTCCAGGACCAGCGGATGCAGCCGTACACCGTCGACGTGATCGCTCAACTCGCCGAGGAAGGCGACCAGTTGGTCGGCGGAGCCGATGTGCCGCAACCTTCCCCGGTCGGTCCACGGGGCGTGCCGTTCCAGGTCGGCGACGCGTTCGGCAGCCGTGGCGTCCGGCGTGTCCAGCGCCACCTCGACCTCGGCGAAGACACGAGGTGTGTCCGTAGCGGCGGCGGCCGACGCGACGTCCGTGAGCTCGCGGCCGCCGACGAGAGCGATGTCGAGCTGTGCGGAGGGAACCCGGTCGGGCCTGCCCAGGACGACGAGCTGCCCCTGGGGCGGGCGCGGCACGATCGCCGGGCCCTTGACGGCGTAGGTCTCCCCGGTGAAGTCGATGTAGTGCAGCCGTTCGCGGTCGAGGTAGCGGCTCGTGGCCACGGACCGGATGACGGCGTCGTCCTCCCACGAGTCCCACAGGGCCCGGGCCACCTCCACACCGTCCCGGGACTCGCGGGCCCGTGCCGCGGCGTCGGCGACCAGCGGCCGCCCCCAGGCGCGGGCTGCCTCAGGGCGCTCCTCCTCCGCGACCACCCACCCGGCGCGACCGGCCGAGATGTGGTCCAGCGAGGCCAACTGGCTGGAGACATGGAACGGTTCGGCATAGGTGACCGGGACGACCGGTGCGATCCCTATGGTGCTCGTGGACGCCGCGACGAAGGCCGCCCGCTCGACCGCGCCGATACGGCCCACCGGATCGGGCGAGGCCCCGGGCGGCAGCACGCCGTCGTCCAGGGTGATCAGGGTGAACCCGGCGTTCTCGGCCACGGCGGCGACCCGGGCGACACGACGCGGGCCGAGCAACTGGTCGGGCGAGTGGGCGGCGCGGCGCCAGGCCGCGGGGTGGGCGCCGTCACCGTCGATCTCGACGGCGAGGTGCAGGGCAGGGCCGGACAAGGGGTGTTCCTTCCGAGATGCACGCGGACTCACGGCCGTGAGGCATGCGGGCGTAAGGCGTAAGGCGTAAGGCACAAGACCACGACGAGACGGCCGACGGAACGCGCCGGCAGCGGCCAGGGCGGGGGTCAGACCTGTACGGAAGGACAGACGGCGGAGGCGGTGCGGCAGTAGTCGACATGCCGCCGGGTGATCAGCCGCGCACCCGTGCACGCACCCTGAGGCGCGCCAGGTACCCGCATGGAGGCCTCCACCGTCAGAAAAGGGCGGATTCAACGTACGTCGTCCGCCCCCGCGAGTGTCAAGGGCACTTGAACTCTGACGGGATTTCATGCAGCTGCAACGGTGCCTCCCTCAACTGCCTGCTAGACATGGTGGGGTGACCCCCTCGGCGCTGTGTCGCAGGCTGTCCGCGGACCTGGCGTGTGTCGACGCCTCCGCGTGTCGACGCCTCTGACGCCACCTCCGCTCGCCCTGCCCTGACGCGACCGCTCACGGGGCATTTCTGTGCGCGACCACATCTCACTCACCCCTCTCGCCTCACCCGAACCGAAGGAGAACGCGTGAGTTCGACCAGAACCCGGCCCGCCCTCGTCACCCTGGGTGCGGCGGCACTGCTGACCGCGTCCGTCGTGGTGCCGCAGGCCTCGGCGGCCGGCCGTACGTCCACGGCACTCGCCTGGTACGACGCCACCGCCGACACCGTCGCGGCGGCCGGGGCGCCGACCCAGATCACCAACAGCCGTACCTGGGCCATCAGTTGGCTCGCGGCCGCCCGAGCCACCCGCAGTGTTCCCCCGGGCGTCGAGCGCGGCGCCTACCAGGAGGCGGCACTCGCCGGTGCCGTCCACCGTGCGCTGGTCACGCTCGCCCCGAGCCGTACGCAGCAGCTCGACGCGACATTCAAGGAGACCCTCGAGGCGATACCCGACGGCCCGGCCGAGCAGCGGGGCGTCACGGCAGGAGAACACCAGGCCGATCTCGTCCTCCAGTCGAGGCAGGGCGACGGTCTCGACCCCGCGTCGGTCAACGCGCCCTACACCGTGAAGCCCGCGGCCCCCGGCATCTGGCAGCCGACACCACCCGACTACGCACCGGCCGCCCAGTACGGCAACCGCCTCGCCAAACCGTTCGTGCTCGGCACCCAGAGCCAGTTCCGGCTCGCCCCGCCACCCGCCCTCGACTCCCCGCGCTACGCCGCCGATCTGGCCGAAGTGCGCACGTACGGCGCCGCGGACAGCGCAGCGCGCAGCGCCCATCAGACCGAGACCGCCACTTTCTGGCTCGGCTCCTCCCTCACCCTCTACACCCGGCCGCTGCGTGTGGCGCTCTCCCGGACGAGTGAGGGGGCCGCCGGACAGGCGCGGCTTGTCGCGCTCTTCCACGTGGCCCTGGTGGACACGCAGATCGCCACCTCCGACAGCAAGTACGCCTACGAACGCTGGCGTCCCGTCACCGCGATCCGCACCGGCACCATCGACCCCGACCCCCACTGGACGCCGCTGCACACCACCCCCGCGCACCCGGACTACCCCAGCGGCCACAACACCTACGCGGGCGCCGCGGGGACCGTCCTGTCGGCGCTGGTCGGGCCGCGCACCGCCCCGTTCGAGCTGACCAGCCCCACCGCGCCGGGGGTCACGCGGACGTACACCGCCTGGAGGCAGCTCTCGGACGAGAACGTCGATGCCCGGGTCTTCTCCGGCATTCACACCCGGTCGGCCGACGAGGCAGGGATCACACTCGGCACGAACGTCGCCCGATACGTCGTGCAGCACGCGGGACGGCTCCTCGCTCCGCGCTGACCGCCGACGCGGACCGCCTCGTACGCAGGGAAGGGCTCAGGCCTGTCCCGTCCGGCGCGTCAGACCGGGGCGCAGCCCGGTGAGACGGGCGATCTCGGTGTCGAGGGCCGCCGGCCGGGCGGCGACCACGTGGGCGCCGGGCGAGGCGGGGTGGGTGTCCGTACAGCGGCGTTGCGGCTCGTCGACCAGGAGCTGGACGCGGTCCGCGAGGCCGCGCAGGTCCTCGGCCCACCGCGCCCGCCGCCCCCGGTGACGAAGACCGTGTCGCCGGGACGGACGTCGGCGATCCGGGTGAGCGCGCCGTAGGCGGCCGACCCCGAGGAGGAAATAGCGGTTGTGCACGAGTACTTGTCCGGGGCCGGGCAGGGGGCAGCGGCTGCGCTCCTGGTCGGGGGAGGCGGGCCGGGCGGTGACGGCCGGCCGGCGCGGGGCGCGCACACGCCAAGTCCTGACGTGCGCGTCAAAGGCAAGGAGCGATGTGTCCCGAAGCGGCGCGGAAGTGTTCTCGGTGTCCGCAATGCAAGAACCGTCCGGGAAGTTATTGACCAACCTGGTGGAGCTCTGCTGAACTCGCGTTCCATGAACCCGCGCGTGGACCTGACCCGGCGGCGCCACATCGATCTGGCGCACGTCTCCAGCGCGTTTTGTTGTCGCTGACCCGGTAAGTGGTCCCCGGCGCATCCGGTGATGCCGTCCTTGGGGATCTTCGTACCCGCGTCCTGAGCGACTCTTCTCCGGCCTCACCGCACCGTCTCGCCCTCCCGGCTGAGGGAGAAGTGTCCACGGCCCAGCGTGCCGTCGCACAGTCGCCGGCTGTCACTGCGCCGCGACCGCGCCGACTGCCACGTCCCCGACCGATCCGCCTCGAATCGGTCGTTCATCCCCGCTCTTCACCCCTCAGCACCCAGCGGTGCGCCCGCTTCCTCCGAGAAGGGCCTCCTCATGCCTGTGTTCATACGTAAGCTCACCGACCGCATCGGCGCGGTCACCAAAGACATGCCGGCGGTGGCGCCATGACCGAGGTCCGCATCCCGGCCGCGGCCCTGGTCAAGCCGGCCCCGGACGCCGGGACGACGACCAGCGCACGGCAACGCGAGGTGTTCCTGCCGAGCGACGCCCGCCGCCGGACGCCGCTCACCACACTCCGCGAGCGGCTGCGCTGGCCGCTGGGCATCTACACGACCCCGGTCGTGATCCTCATCGCCTGGGAGGTCCTCGCCCGCGCCGGAGTGCTGGCGAAGACCTACGCTCCGGCGCCGACCTCGATCGTGAAGGCCGCCGCCGACCTGTGGCAACAGGGCGTCCTCGGGCCGGACCTGGCCATCTCGCTGCAGCGGGCCGGCATCGGACTCGCGATCGGTCTGACGGTGGGCATCGTCACCGGCGTGGTCGGCGGACTGCTGCGCAGCGGTGAGTTCCTGTTCAACGGTGTTGTGCAGGTGCTCAACACGATCCCGCTTCTCGCGGTGCTGCCGCTGATGATCGTGTGGTTCGGCATCGACGAGCTCACGAAAGTGCTGCTGATCTCCTTCGGGGCCGGTGTCCCCATGTATCTCAACCTGTTCGCCGCGATCCGGGGCGTCGACCAGCGGCTGATCGAGATGGCACGTACCACGGGTGCGGGCCGCTGGCGCCTGGTGACGCGTGTACTGGTGCCAGGAGCGCTGCCGGGGTTCCTGGTCGGCCTGCGGTTCTCCCTCGCGTACAGCGTCCTGGGTCTCGTCGCCGCCGAAACCGTCAACGCTGACAAGGGACTTGGCTTCCTCATCACCCAAGGCCAGACGTACCTCCAGACCAACCAGGTCTTCGTGGGGCTGGTGATCTACTCGCTCCTCGGTCTGCTCGCCGATCAGTTCGTCCGGGCTCTCGAGCGGGTGCTGCTGCGGTGGCGACCCAGTTATGAGGCGTCATGAGCAGCACAGTCGCGACCGAGCCGCTCCGGCAGACCGGGGTCCTCGTCGAGCAGGTGGTCCGTCGATTCGGTGACCGGGTGGTGCTCGACCACCTCGATCTCACCGTCGCCGACGAGGAGTTGGTGATCCTGCTCGGCCCCTCGGGCTGCGGCAAGAGCACCCTGCTGCGGCTGCTCGCCGGACTCGACCGGCCCGACGGAGGCCGAGTGGAGGTCCCGGCCCGGCGAGCGATCGTCTTCCAGGCCGACCGGCTGCTGCCGTGGCAGCGCGTCCTGCGCAACGTCACCCTCGGCCTGCGCGGACCCGACGCGGAACAACGCGCCCGCGACGTGCTCGCCGAGGTGGGACTCGCGGGCCGGGAGAAGGCCTGGCCCAAGGAGCTCTCCGGCGGCGAGGCCCAGCGCGTGTCCCTCGCGCGGGCCCTGGTCTCGGAGCCCGAACTCGTGCTGCTCGACGAGCCGTTCGCGGCCCTCGACGCCATCACCCGGCTGCGCATGCACGACCTCGTACGGGCCCTGCGCACCAAGCACCACGCCGCCATGCTGCTCGTCACCCACGACGTCGACGAGGCGATCGCGCTCGCCGACCGGATCCTGGTCATGAGCAACGGCCGTATCGGCACCTCGCACCACGTCGAGCTGTCGGCCGCCGACCGCGAGGCGAGCGTCGCCCGCGAGGAGCTGCGCGCCGCACTCCTGAACGACCTCGGCCTGGCCAACCAGCACTGAACCGTCCCCCGCCACCCCCCGACTTCCTCCGCCACAGCACAGAAAGCGTGATCAGCCATGCCCGGAACATCCTCCCGACTCGTCGGCGCCATCAGCGTGTTCGCCCTCATGGGGACCCTCGCCGCCTGCGGAGGGGAGTCACAGGCGGCGACCCCGCTCGCCGACGCCGGCGGATCGAGCGCCGAAAGCCACCCCGAATGGAAGAACTACACCTTCACCGTCGGCGACAACGGCGGTGACGGCAGCGAGGAACTCGCCAAGATCACCGGCGTCTTCGACAACGCGCCGTACAAGGTGAAGTTCGCCCGCTTCACCTACGGCCCGCCGCTCGTCCAGGCGGCCGCCTCCGGCGACATCGACCTCGGCAGCGTCGGCGACGTCCCGCCGATCACCGGCGCCGCGAAGGAGTACGGCTTCAAGGTCGTCGCCGTCAACCGCTCCCTCACGCCCACCCAGTCCAGCGAGAACATCATCGTGCCCAAGGGCTCCAAGCTGAAGACGCTGGGGGACCTCAAGGGCAAGAAGCTGGCTGTTCCGCAGGGCAGTTCGGCCCACGGCCTGGCCCTGAACGCCCTCAAGAGCGTCGGCCTCACCCCCAAGGACGTGCACCTGGTCTTCCTCGACCCGGCGGCCGGCGCCACCGCCTTCAACACCGGCAAGGTGGACGCCTGGTCGATCTGGAACCCCCAGTCGGCGATCGCGGTCAAGAACGGCGCCCGCATCCTGGCGAAGGGCCTGCCGCCCATCGACCAGACCAGCAGCTACTACGTCGCCAGCGAGAAGTCGCTGAACGACAAGACCAAGCGGGCCGCCCTCACGGACGTACTCAAGCGACTGGCTCACGAGTTCGCCTGGGCGATCAAGCACGAGGACAAGTACGCGGAGGCCATCTCCAAGGAGGAGGGCATCCCCCTCGCCGACGCCAAGGCGTCCCTGAAGGCCTTCGAGACCCGGGTGACCCCGGTGGAGAAGTCGGACATCGCGGCCGAGCAGAAGCTCGCCGACGCCTTCCTGGAGGCGGGCCAGATCACCAAGACGGTCGACGTCGCGTCCATCACCGACAACCTCCTCCCGGCCGGCTACGACAGCTCGAAGCTGGAGGCAGGCCAGTGAGCGGCACCAGACGCACCCTTCACCTGAACGCCTTCCTCATGGAGGCGGGCCACCATGAGGCGGCATGGCGGCTGCCCGACAGCAACCCGCGGGCGGACTTCGATCTGCGGCACTGGATCGAGCTGGCGCAGCTGGCCGAGAGCGCCAAGTTCGACTCGCTGTTCCTCGCGGACGGCCCCGCCCTCATCGGCACCGGTGAGTTCCGCCCGCCGGGCCAGCTCGAACCGCTGACCCTGCTGACCGCCCTTTCCCAGGCGACCAGCAGGATCGGCCTCATCGCGACCGTGTCGTCGACGTACAACGAGCCGTACAACCTCGCCCGCCGGCTCGCCTCCGTCGACCATGTCAGCGGCGGCCGCGCCGGCTGGAACATCGTCACCTCGGCAGGGGCCGACGAAGCCGCCAACTTCGGCCTCGACGACCGCCCCGACCACGCCGAACGCTACGCCCGCGCCGATGAGTTCCTGAAGGTCGCCAAAGCCCTGTGGGACAGCTGGGAGTCCGAGGCCGTCGTCGCGGACCGCGGCTCGGGCCGCTATGCCGACCCCGAGCGCCTGCACCGGCTCGGCCATGAGGGCAGGTACTTCAAGGTGGCCGGCCCGCTCAACGTCGAGCGCCCGCCGCAGGGTTATCCACTGCTCGTCCAGGCCGGCTCCTCCGAGGACGGCAAGGACTTCGCGGCCCGCCACGCCGAGGCCATCTTCACCGCGCACACGACGTACGAGCGCGCGGCCGCCTTCTACGCCGACATCAAGGCCCGCACCCGGGCCGCGGGGCGCGACCCGGACGGTGTGATCGTCCTGCCGGGCATCGTCCCGTACATCGGGTCGACCGAGGCGGAAGCCCGGGCGCTGGCCCGTCAGTTCGACGAGCTGCGCGTTCCGGAGTACGGGCTGCGCCAGCTGGCCGCGGTGTTCGAGACCGAACCGTCGGTCTTCCAACTCGACCAGCCGCTGCCGGACTTCATCCTCGCCAGGCCGAAGCTGGAAGGCTCACAGAGCCGCTCCGACCTGATCATCGACCTCGCGGTGCGTGAGCAGCTGACGGTCCGGCAGGTCATCTCCCGGCTCGGCGGCGGACGCGGCCACTTCGAGTTCGTCGGCACGCCCGAGCAGATCGCGGACACGATCGTCGCCTGGTTCGAGGGCGGCGCGGCGGACGGGTTCAACATCATGGCCCCCGCCCTGCCGTCGGGCCTCGCGGCCTTCGCCGAGCACGTCCTGCCGATCCTGCGCGGCAAGGGCCTGTTCCGCGAGGAGTACGAGGGCACGACCCTGCGCGAGCACTACGGGCTGCCGGTCCCGGCGAACCAGTTCCACACCTGACCGGGCCGCCACGAGCGCCCCGCTCACGACTCCCGCCGCTGCCACCACCCGCAGCGGCGGGAGTCCGCCGATGTGCGGGCGGAAGTCCCAGCGGTGAGGTCCGGATGGCTGTGCAGGAGCGCCTCAAGAGGTTCCTGACCCGAGCGGGCATCGTCCCCGCACGACCGATCGTCCGGGTCCGGTCCTCCTTGAGGGCCCTCGCGGTCGCGTTGGGGCGATGTCCCAACTCGTCGATCACGTCCTGGATCCGTCTGCGGGGTCAGCGAGGACTGCAAGGGTGCGTATCCCCGGGCGTTGAGCGAATCGAATCCGCGCAAGCGCTTCGACGAATGTCGGACCGGTGGTGGCCGAGGACACCGGCGTGCCGTGAGGCGGAGGCGGCTCCGACACGCGGGGCCAAGCCTTGCCGCTCTGGCCGGCGCCTGTCCCCAACCCGCTCTCCAGCGCCCTGACTTGGGTGCTGCTTCCCTGTTCACCGGCATGACGGTTGTCATCGGGACGATCAGGGACCGGCCGCCGGGCACGCACGCGTGGCCCGCGGCGGGCCGTCCCCGCACCCTCACACCGCAACTTTTCGAGGCCGCCGACGGCTTGCGCACCGCAGGAATCCGCAGTCGAATCGATTCGCGACAAGGTTAACGGCAGGTTGCTCCCCGCCCTTGACAGACCCGTGAAACCGGGAGCACCGTCTCCCCCCGAAACCTCTCTGCAACCCCACTGCAACAACGGCACGTTCAAGCGCGTGGGCATTCGCCTGCGCCCCCAACAACCCGACCGGGTTGCGCCGGCACGGTAGGGAGATCAGATGGGAACTACGCGTACGATATATCGAACGTTGTTCGGGCTGGATGGTCTCCAGCGGTTACTCGCGCCGACGCGCTCGGCCCGGGCCCGGTGGAAGACCGTGGCCCGGGCGGGGGCCGCGGCCACGCTCGTCGCCGGTGCCCTGGCAGCGGCCACAGCCGGCACGGCCCGGGCCGCCACATCCGGGCCCTGTGACATCTACGCCTCGGGCGGAACGCCCTGCGTGGCGGCGCACAGCACGACACGAGCGCTGTACGCCTCGTACAACGGGCCGCTCTACCAGGTCCGCCGCGCCTCGGACAACACCACGAGAAACATCGGCGTCCTCAGCGCGGGCGGATACGCCGACGCCGCCGCCCAGGACTCGTTCTGCTCGGGCACGACCTGTCTCATCACCGTCATCTACGACCAGTCCGGCCGCGGCAACAACCTCACCCAGGCGCCCGGCGGCGGTGCGGCGGGCGGCCCCGACAACCTGGCGAACGCGACCGCCGCGCCCACGACGGTGGGAGGTCACAAGGCCTACGGCGTCTTCGTGGCGCCCGGCACGGGCTACCGCAACAACCACACCAACGGCATCGCGACCGGGGACAGTCCCGAGGGCATGTACGCGATCCTCGACGGAACGCACTACAACGGCGGTTGCTGCTTCGACTACGGCAATGCCGAGACGGACAGCAACGACGACGGCAACGGCACCATGGAGGCCATCTACTTCGGCAACATCAAGGTCTGGGGCTACGGTTCGGGCAACGGCCCCTGGATCATGGCCGACCTGGAGAACGGCCTGTTCTCCGGGGTGAACCAGCACTACAACGCCAACGACCCCACCATCAACTACCGCTACACGACCGCCATCATCAAGGGCGGCCCGAACCACTGGGCGATCCGCGGCGGCAACGCGCAGTCCGGCGGCCTGTCCACCTTCTACGACGGAGTGCGCCCCAATGTGGCGGGCTACAACCCGATGCGCAAGCAGGGGGCCATCATCCTGGGCATCGGCGGCGACAACAGCAAGGGCGCCCAAGGAACCTTCTACGAGGGCGTGATGACCTCCGGCTATCCGTCGGACGCCACCGAGAACGCGGTCCAGGCCAACATCACCGCGGCCGGATACAGCAACGCCTCCTCCGGCGGGACGGGCACCGGCGCGCTGCACGCGGTGGGCGCGGGCAAGTGCCTGGACGTGCCGAACTCGTCCACCACGGCCGGTACCCAGCTGCAGATCTGGGACTGCAGCGGCGCCGCGAACCAGACCTGGACCCGTACGTCCTCGGGCCAGCTGACGGTCTACAGCGGCAGCAGCCAGTTGTGCCTGGACGCGTACAACAACCAGACCTCCGCCGGCACCAAGGTGGTGACCTGGCCGTGCAACGGCGGCGCGAACCAGCAGTGGCAGGTGAACTCCGACGGCACCGTCACCGGCACCCAGTCCGGACTCTGCCTCGACGTCACCGGCGCCTCCACGGCCAACGGCGCCCTGGCCGAACTCTGGACGTGCAACGGTCAGTCCAACCAGCAGTGGAGCCTCAACTGAACCAACGGCTCCTTCCCGTGGCCGGCCGACGCCCGGCCACGGGCCCATGCCCCCCACTGGAGGATGACGATGTCCGGAGCCAGAGCGCTCCACGGCCTCTGGGCCGCCCCGTTGGCCCTGCTCGCCCTACTGGCCCAGGGTCTGACCGCGGCCGGGGCCGCCCACGCCGTACCCGCCGAGCGCCAAGCGCAGGCCGCCGCACTGTACGTGGCGCCGGGTGCGGCTCCCGGCGGGAACGGCACCGCCGCGCAGCCGTTCGCCACGATCGGGCAGGCGCAACAGCCCGCGCACCGGCTCTCGGCCGACGGGGACGTCGTGGTGCTCCTGGCCGGTGGCACCTACCGGCTGTCCAAGCCGCTGACGTTCGGCTCCGGCGACGGCGGGCAGAACGGCCACACCATCAACTACCAGGCCATGGCCGGACAGCAGCCGGTCGTGAGCGGTGCCCAGCAGCTATCCGGTTGGCAGGTGCATGATCAGGACAGCAATATCTGGTCGGTCCACGTCGGCACCGGAGTGAACACACGTCAGTTGTACGTGAACGGCAAGCAGGCACCGCGGGCGGCGATCCAGGTGCCCCGCTCCGCCTTCACCTTCACGCAGACCGGACTGACGATCACCGACTCCTCCCTCGACTACCTGGCCGGCCTCTCGGACCAGAAGCACTTGGAAGTCGAGAGCATCAACTCCTTCACCGACCGCTACGCGCCGGTCCAGTCGATCAGCGGTCGAACGATCACCATGCAGCAGCCCGCGTGGAACAACAACTCCTGGGGCTACGACACCATCAACGCGCCGTTCGCCGGCGGGACGATGTACCTCGAGAACAACTACGCGTTCCTCAAACAGGCCGGACAGTGGTACCTCGACGCGTCCACCGGCGACCTCTACTACCGGGCCCAACCCGGGCAGAACCCGAACAGCCTCGACATCGAACTGCCCCGGCTGCAGAGCCTCCTCGGCATCAGCGGCAGCTACGACTCACCGGCGAAGGGCCTCGCGTTCACGGGCATCCGCTTCACCGGAACCTCCTGGCTCGGCCCGAGCGGACCCGACGGCTACGCGGACCAGCAGAGCGGCGCGCACATCACCGGTGCCTACCCGATGCCCGCCAACTGGCTGAGCACCTGCAAGTCGGGGTGCACGCAGTTCGAGGCCACCCGTAACCACTGGGTGCAGATGCCCGCGGCCGTACAGGTCTCCGCCGCAGCCGGCATCACCTTCTCCGGCAACACGTTCTCCGAACTCGGCCAGGCCGGACTGGGCGTGGGCAACGACGGTGCCGCCACCGCCTCCGGCACCGGACTCGGCGCGAGCAACGTCACCGTCACCGGGAACACCTTCACCGACCTCGCCGGCAGCGGCATCCAGGTCGGCGGCATCCAGCCGGACGCGCACCACCCCGGCAACCCGCAGATGACCAACCGGGACATCGTCATCAGCAACAACAAGGTCAGCGGGGTGGGCACCGACTACAAGGAGACCGCGGGCATCCTCTCCACCTACGTCACCAACGCGACGATCACCCACAACCAGTGCGACCACCTGCCCTACGACGGGATCGACATCGGCTGGGGCTGGGGGATCAACGACCCGGGCGGCAGCCAGGACTACGTCAACCGGGGCACGTACACCTATCAGCCCGTCTACAGCACTCCCACGACGCTGAAGAACAACACCGTCTCGCACAACCTGGTCTTCGACACCAAGAACGCGATGTTCGACGGCGGCAGCATCTACAGCCTGTCGGCGAGCCCCGGCTCGGTGATCTCCGAGAACTACATGTACGACAACAACCGCACCACCGCGCTGTACCTGGACGAGGGCTCCCGCTACCTCAAGGTGGCCGACAACGTGGTGCAGGACGCCGGCAACTGGGCGCTCACCAACGCCAACGCGAACAACCACACCGACGACAGCACCTTCTCCGGCAACTGGTACAACGGCGGCAATACCTATGTGGCCACCGGACCTCCGCACAACAACGTCCTCACCGGCAACGTCCAGGTCAGCGGCACCGACTGGCCGCAGGGCGCCAGGCAGGTCATCCAGCAGGCGGGCGTGCAGGCGTCGGGCGGTGGTGGCGACTTCCCCACCGGCTACCACCGGTTGGTGATCGGGAACAACGGCCTGTGCCTGGACGTGTACGGCAACTCCACCGGCGCGGGCGCCGCGATCGACCAGTGGACCTGCAACGGGCAGAGCAACCAGCAGTTCGAGTTCGTGCCGGCCTCGGGCGGCTACGGGCAGCTGCGGGCGCAGCACTCCGGACAGGTCGTCGCGGTGTCGGGCGGCTCCACGACCGCCGGCACGCCCGACATCGTGCAGCAGGCCCCGGACGGGGCGGCCGCGAGCCTGTGGCTGCCGGTACGGCAGTCCGACGGCTCGTACTCCTTCCAGAACAAGAACAGCGGCCTGTGCCTCGACGCCTACGGCGGCGGCAGCAACCTCGGCCAGCAGCTCGACCAATGGCCCTGCAAGAACACGGCCGGCAGCAACCAGGACTTCACCCCCCACTGAAACTCCCCACCGACCGCTCACTCACGTTCATCCCCACCCACTGTCCCGCACCAGTGAGGAACGCAGATGAAGAGATACTCGATCGCCCTGGCCGCAGCGCTGACCGCCGCCCTCGGCGTCGGAACCGCGTTGCCCGCGACAGCCGCCACCAGGTCGGCCGCCGCCGCACCCACCGCCCTGCGGCTGATGCCGCTGGGCGACTCCATCACCTGGGGTGTGGGCAGCCCGTCCGGGAACAGCTACCGGAGCTTCCTGGGGAACCAACTCGCCGCCGAGGGCCACTCGTTGGACTTCGTGGGATCGGGCCGCAACGGCACCATGTCCGACCCGGACAACGAGGGCCACTCCGGCTGGCGGATCGACCAGATCGCGGGCATCGCGGACTCCGTGCTGGCTCGTTACCGCCCCAACGTGATCACCCTGGAGATCGGCACGAACGATCTCAACGGCAACTATCAGATACCGACCGCCCCTGACCGCATGCGCTCGCTGATCGACCAGATCACCCGTGACGCGCCCGACGCGACCGTCCTCGTCGGCACGGTGATCGTCTCCACCAGCGGCAGCGAGGAGGCCAACAGGCCTGCCTTCAACGCCAAGTTGCCCGGAATCGTCCAAGCCGCGCAGGACGCCGGGAAGCACGTACGCCTGGTGGACATGAGCGCGCTGACGCCCGCGGATCTGTCCGACGCCCTGCACCCGAACGACAACGGGTTCCGCAAGATGGCCGACGCCTTCAACGCCGGGGTCCAGGCCGCGGACGCCGCAGGCTGGATCAAGCCGCCGGTCTCCACGGGCCAGCCGGTGCGCTCCGGGATCGCGGGGAAGTGCCTGGACGTCAACGGCGGCAACAGCGCCAACGGGACCGCCGCGCAGATCTGGTCCTGCAACGGCGCCGACGCGCAGCAATGGTCCGCACGCTCGGACGGCACCTTGCGGGCGCTCGGGAAGTGCCTGGACGCCACGGGCGGCAGCACCGCCAACGGCACCAAGATCGTGATCTGGGACTGCAACGGCGGCAGCAACCAGCAATGGCAGGCCTACAACGGCGGTTACCGCAACCCTGCCTCCGGGCGCTGCCTCGACGACCCCGGCGCATCTGCCACCGACGGTACGCAACTGGTCCTGTGGGACTGCAACGGCCAGGCCAACCAGCAGTGGACCGCGCTGCCGGTCAGCTCGGCCTTGTGACCGGCCCGACTCGCGCCTTCGGCACCGGCTCGTGGCCGGTGTCCTTCTCCCTCCCCCGCACACAAGGAGAACGATCCGTCATGTTCTGGCTCACCGCAGAGCCCCGTCCGCGCAGGGCCCTGGCCCTGGCGGCCGTAGTGGCAGCCGGCACGGCACTGGCCCTGGCCGCCCCGGCGAACCCCGCCGCCCACGCGGCCGCCGGCACTCTGGGCGCGGCCGCGGCCGACAGCGGCCGCTACTTCGGCACGGCCGTGCCCGCCGGCAAGCTCGGCGACTCGACGTACTCCACGATTCTCGACCGGGAGTTCAACGTGATCACCCCGGAGAACGAGATGAAGTGGGACACCACCGAACCGTCCCGCGGCAACTTCAACTTCGGGCCCGGCGACCAGATCGTCAGCCATGCCACCGCGCACGGACAGCGGATGCGCGGCCACACGCTCGTCTGGCACTCCCAACTGCCCGGCTGGGTCAGCTCCATCAGGGACGCCAGCACCCTGCGCAGCGTGATGAACAACCACATCACCCAGGAGATGACCCACTACAAGGGCAAGATCTACGCCTGGGACGTGGTCAACGAGGCGTTCGCCGACAACGGCAGCGGCCAGCAGCGCAGTTCGGTGTTCCACGACGTGCTGGGCAACGGCTTCATCGAGGAGGCGTTCCGCACCGCCCGGAACGTCGACCCGGCGGCCAAGCTCTGTTACAACGACTACAACATCGAGAACTGGTCCGACGCCAAGACCCAGGGCGTCTACAACATGGTCCGCGACTTCAAGTCCCGCGGTGTGCCCATCGACTGCGTCGGCTTCCAGTCCCACTTCGGCACCGGCGGCCCGCCGTCGAGCTTCCAGACCACGCTGTCGAACTTCGCCGCGCTCGGCGTGGACGTCCAGATCACCGAGCTGGACATCGCGGAGGCGCCGGCAAGCGCCTACGCGAACACCGTCAAGGCGTGCATGAACGTCGCGCGGTGCACCGGCATCACCGTATGGGGCATCCGCGACAGCGACTCCTGGCGCACCGGCGAGAACCCGCTGCTGTTCGACAACAACGGCAACAAAAAGGCCGCCTACGACGCGACCCTGACCGCTCTGGGCGGCGGCACCGGGAACCCCGGCGGCGGCATCGTCTCGGGCCAGGTGTACCAGGTGAGCGTGGCCTCCGCGGGGCGGGTGCTGGACGTGCCGAGCGGGCAGACCGGGAACGGCACGCCGGTGCAGATCTGGGACGCCAACGGGAGCGCCGCGAACCAGCAGTGGCGGGCCAACCAGAACAGCGACGGCTCGTACACGCTGACCAACCTCGCCAGTGGGCGGGTGCTGGACGAGCCCGGTGGCCAGACCGGCAACGGCACGCGGCTGACGATCTGGGACAGCAACGGCGGTGCGAACCAGCACTGGCGGGCGAGCCGGAACGGCGACGGGTCGTACACCCTGATCAACGTCGCCTCCAGCCGGGCACTGGAGGTTCCGGCCGGACAGAACGGCAACGGGAGCCCCGTCCAGATCTGGGACTCCAACGGAGGAGCCAACCAGCACTGGAACTTCCGGTGAGGTGATCGGCGCCCGGTCAGGGCACCCCGGAACGGACACCCGCGCCCGGCACGGCGGCCGCCGCCGGACGCGGGTTCCGGCATGCCCTCATAGCGGTCTGACCAGCGAAAAACATGGGATGGATCGGCTACCGAGTCGGCCTGTTGACTCTATTGACAGGGTCATGGCCCTGTGGGACACCTATGCGACATGGGATGTCTGAGGGTTCTCTGTGGATACGCCGTGAGTCGTCGGCCACGCTTATCGGCCGCGCTCGTATGCGTCATGGCACTACTCGCCCTGTCGCTGACGACCGTGCCGACATGGTCGGCGCCGGCCTCGGCGGCACCCCTGGTGAGTTCGGCGTCGGGGCGATGCCTGGACGTCACGGGCAACGTCGACACGCAGGGCACGCAGCTGGAGGTCTGGGACTGCAACGGCCAGGCCAACCAGGCGTTCGAGCTCACGGCGGCGGGTGAGCTGAGGACGATGAGCGGAACCCGGTGCGTGGACGCCTACGACACCCGGACGGCTCCCGGAGTCCCGGTGGTCATCCGGGGGTGCGACGGGCGGGCCACCCAGGTCTGGCGACAGAACTCCGACGGGTCCGTCACCGGCGTCGCCTCCGGTTTCTGCCTGGACGTGAGCGGGGCGGCGACGGCCAACGGCACCGCGGTCATCCTGTGGACCTGCAACGGCCAGAGCAACCAGAAGTGGACCTCGTCGGCACCACCGCCTCCGACCGGCGGGTCGGGCCCGTGCGACATCTACGCCGCGGGCGGCACCCCGTGCGTGGCCGCGCACAGCACCGTGCGGGCGCTCTACGGTTCGTACAACGGCTCCCTCTACCAGGTCAGGCGGGCCTCGGACAACGCCACCAGGGACATCGGCGTCCTGGCGGCGGGCGGCTTCGCCGACGCGGCGGCACAGGACTCGTTCTGCGCCGGCACCTCGTGTGTGATCACGGTCGTCCGTGACCAGTCCGGGCACGGCAACGACCTGTGGTACCAGGGATCGGCCCAGGTCCCGGGATCGACCCAGAGCAGCCCCGCGAAGGCGACCTCCGAGTCGCTGACGGCCGGCGGCACCAAGGCGTACTCGCTGTACATCAACCCCGGCAACAGCTATTGGCGGGACGGCCACCTCACGGGCGTGCCGACCGGTGCCGCACCCGAAGGGGCGTACATGGTGACCAGCGGTACGCACGTCAACAACGGCTGCTGCTTCGACTACGGCAACAGCGAGACCACCCGGAAGGCCGACGCCGCCGGCGCCATGGACGCGATCAACTTCGGCACCCAGTGCTGGTTCGGCGGCTGCCAGGGAAGCGGTCCCTGGGTGCAGGCCGACCTCGAATGGGGCCTGTACCCCGGCGGCAGCCAGTCCTGGAACCCCAACCAGCGGGCGTTCACGAGCAAGTTCGTCACCGCGATGCTGAAGAACAACGGCACGTCGAGGTTCGCGCTCAAGGGCGGCAACGCCCAGTCCGGCGGCCTGACCACCCTCTGGGACGGCTCACTCCCCGGCGGATACAGCCCCATGAAGAAACAAGGGGCCATCGTCCTGGGCAGCGGCGGCGACTGCTGCAAGCCCGGCGGCGGCGCCAACCTGAGCGCCGGCACCTTCTACGAAGGAGCGATCGTCGCCGGCTACCCCTCCGACGCGACCGACAACGCGGTGCAGGCCAACGTCACCGCCGCCGGCTACCGCTGAACTCCTCCCACCTTCCCAACCCGGCTCAGGAGTCGATGACTTATGCCCAGGACCACTGCGCGAGCCAGGCGCCTTCGGTTGCTCCCACCGCTGCTGTCCCTGCGCAGAACCCTCGCGCTCACCTTCTCGGCCGTGCTGCTCGCCGTGGCCGCCCCCCTCGTCTCCCTCGGCACGGCGCAGCCCGCCGCCGCGCTGGGCAACGGACTCGCCCTCACCCCGCAGATGGGCTTCAACGACTGGAACGCGTACGGCTGCAACGTCTCCGAGTCGCTGATCAAGTCCACCGCTCAGGCGATGCACACCAACGGCATGCAGGCGGCGGGCTATTCGTACGTCAACATCGACGACTGCTGGATGACCCACAACCGGGACTCCAGTGGCCGCCTGGTGCCGGACCCGGCCAAGTTCCCCGACGGCATCAAGGGCACCGCGGACTACGTGCACTCGCTGGGGCTGAAGCTGGGAATCTACGAGGACGCCGGCACCGCGACCTGCGCCGGATACCCGGGCAGCCTCGGACACGAGACCACGGACGCACAGACCTTCGCCGCCTGGGGCGTCGACTACCTGAAGTACGACAACTGCAACAACACCGGGGTGTCGGCACGGACCCGGTACACCGCGATGCGGGACGCGCTCGCGGCCACCGGCCGGCCGATCCTGTTCAGCCTGTGCAACTGGGGCCAGGAGAACGTGTGGACCTGGGGCGCGGACGTGGGCAACAGCTGGCGCACCACCGGGGACATCACCGCCGACTACTCCAGCATGCTGTCGATCTTCCACAGCAACGTCGGACTGGCCTCCTATGCAGGGCCCGGCCACTGGAACGACCCGGACATGCTGGAGGTCGGCAACGGCTCACTGACGACGACCGAGAGCCGCAGTGAGTTCAGTCTGTGGGCGGAGATGGCCGCGCCGCTCATCGCGGGCACCAACATCTCCCAGGCGAGTGCGGACACCCTCGCCACGCTGACCAACTCCCGGGTCATCGCGGTCGACCAGGACCCCCTCGGCAAACAGGGCACCATGGTGTCGTCCTCGGGCGGTCTGGACGTGCTGGCGAAGCCGCTGGCCAACGGGGACGTGTCCGTGGCGCTGTTCAACGAGACGGGCTCGACCGCGACCATCACCACCACCGCGGCCGCGATCGGCAAGACCGGGGCGTCCACCTACACCCTCACCGACCTGTGGTCGGGGGCGTCCTCGACCACCTCGGGCACGATCAGCGCCCGGGTGCCGGCCCACGGCACCGTGATGTACCGGGTCGCCGGCGGTACCAGCGGCGGCGGCACCAGTGTGACCGGTGCGGTGCACGCGGTGGGCGCCGGCAAGTGCCTGGACGTACCGAACTCCACCACCACAGCAGGCACCCAGGTGCTGATCTGGAGCTGCAACGGCGGCGCCAACCAGACCTGGACGCACACCACCTCCAACCAGCTCACCGTCTACTCCGGCAGCTCCCAGATGTGCCTGGACGCCTACAACAACCAGACCACGCCCGGGACGAAGGTGGAGATCTGGAACTGCAACGGCCAGACCAACCAGCAGTGGACGCTGAACGCCGACGGCACGATCACGGGCGTCCAGTCCGCCCTGTGCCTGGGCGTCACCGGAGGGTCCACGGCTGACGGCGCCCTGGCCGAGCTGGAGACCTGCAACGGCAGCAGCAGCCAGCGGTGGACGCTGGGCTGACTCCCCACACCCACGGTCACCGGCAGCTTCAGTGCAGCAGCGCGAAGGCACCGCGACAGAGGAGGTTTCCGTGCTCCCCTCAGCAACCCACCACCGGAGAAGGCGGTTTCCCGTCCTGCTCCTGGTCGCCCTGGCGATGGCCCTGGCCGTGTTCGGCACACCGGCGCCCGTGTCCGCGGCGGACGTGTCGCTGCCGTGCGACATCTACGCCGCGGGCGGTACGCCCTGCGTGACGGCGCACTCCACGACCAGGGCGCTCTTCGCCTCGTACAACGGGCCGCTGTACCAGATCCAGCGGTCCTCCGACCACGGCTACCGCGACATCGGGGTGCTCGGCGCGGGCGGCTACGCGGACGCCGCGTCCCAGGTGTCGTACTGCCGGGGCACGTCGTGCACGATCACGAAGATCTACGACCAGACCGCCAGGCACAACGACATGCCGATCTCCTGGGGCGGCTACTGGAAGGGCCCAGGCCCGAACGGGTCCGACGTCGGAGCGGACGCCATGGCCCTGCCGGTGACCGCGGCCGGCCACCAGGTCTTCGGGGTCAAGGTCACCCCCGGCGTCGGCTACCGGATCGACCACGCGAACGGCGTGCCCACCGGATCCCAGCCCGAAGGCATCTACATGGTGACGTCGTCGAACTACACCAACCAGTGGTGCTGCTTCGACTACGGCAGCGGCGAGAACTCCCACACCGACACCGGCAACGCCACCATGAACGCCATCTACTGGGGCAACGCCTGCTGGTTCGGCGGCTGCACCGGAAGCGGCCCATGGGTCGAGGCCGACCTGGAGAACGGCATGTTCCACACCAACACCGGCTCCAACAAGGACCCGAACAACCAGGGTGTGCACTACCCGTTCGTCAGCGCGTGGCTGAAGAACAACGGCACCACCAACTTCACTCTCAAGTACGGCAACGGCACGAGCGGCGGCCTGACCACCACCTTCTCCGGCCCTCTGCCGAACGGCTACTCGCCGATGAAGGTCGACAGCTCGGTCCTGCTCGGCACCGGCGGCGACAACAGTCCCAATGGCGTGGGTGAGTTCTTCGAAGGCGCGGTGACGGCGGGCTACCCCTCCGACGCCACCGAGAACGCCGTCCAGGCCGCCGTCACCGCCGCCGGTTACGGGGTGGGAAGCGGCGGCGGTGGCACCACCGGTGCGCTGCACGCGGTCGGCGCGGGCCGCTGCCTGGAGGTGCCGGGCGGGTCCACGACGCCGGGTACGCAGACGCAGATCCGGGACTGCACCGGCGCCGCGAACCAGACCTGGTCCCAGACCGCCGCCCACGAACTGACGGTCGACTCCGGCGGCAGCCGGCTGTGCCTGGACGCATCCGGGCAGGGCACCAGCCCCGGCACCAAGGCCATCACCTGGACCTGCAACGGCCAGAGCAACCAGCAGTGGACGCTGAACGCCAACGGCACCGTCACCAGCGTCCAGTCGGGCCTGTGCCTGGACGTCACGGGCGCCGCCACCGCCAACGGCACCCCCGTAGAACTGTGGACCTGCAACGGCCAGTCCAACCAGCAATGGTCACTGGGCTGACCCGGTGAGTCCGGGAACCGGCCCGGGCCGGCACGCGCGCCGCGGCGCCCCATCGCTCCTCGCCGATCGACCTGCGAAAGGAATCCACCGTGTCAGCATTCAGACGGCTGTTACGGCGCCTGCGTGTCCCGACAGCCGTGCTCGCGGGCCTCCTCCTGGCCGCCGCCGGCCTCGTGGGCACGGCCGCCACGCCGGCCCAGGCCGCCACCTCCCTCACGATCAACGGGGCGTCCGGCGGCCGGACCTTCGACGGCGTCGGCGCGATCAGCGGCGGGGGCGGCAACAGCAGACTCCTGATCGACTATCCCGAGCCCCAGCGCGGCCAGATCCTCGACTACCTGTTCAAGCCCGGCTACGGCGCCTCCCTCCAGATCCTCAAGGCGGAGATCGGTGGTGACACCAACTCCACCTCGGGGGCGGAGCCCAGTCACCAGCACACCCGGTCCGACCTGAACTGCGACCGTGGCTACGAGTGGTGGCTGATGGAGCAGGCCAAGGCACGCAACCCCGGCATCAAGCTGTACGGGCTGGCCTGGGGCGCGCCCGGCTGGATAGGCGGCGGGAACTTCTGGTCCACGGACATGGTCAACTACCTGGTCTCGTGGCTGGGTTGCGCCAAGCAGCACGGGCTGAGCATCGACTACCTCGGCGGGTGGAACGAGCGGGGCTACAACGTCTCCTGGTACCAGCAGTTGCGCTCCGCGCTCAACAGCAACGGCTACGGCAATGTCAAGATCGTCGCGGCGGACTCGGACTGGGCCGTGGCGAACGACATCAACTCCAACCCGGCGTTCGCCTCCGCGGTCAGCGCCATCGGCACGCACTATCCCTGCGGCTACCGGTCCTCCCAGTCCAACTGCTCGGTGCCGTCGGCCGCCACCTCGTCCGGCAAGCAGCTGTGGGCGAGCGAGAACGGCTCGGACGACTACAATGGGGGAGCGCAGGCCATGGCCCGCGGCATCAACCGCGGCTACATCGACGGACGCATGACCGCGTACCTCAACTGGCCGGTGGTCGCCGCCCTCACACCCAACCTGCCGTACCCCACGATGGGTCTCGCCCTGGCCTCGCAGCCGTGGTCGGGGGCGTACTCGATCGGCAAGAACACCTGGGTGATGGCGCACACCAGTCAGTTCGCCGCGCCGGGGTGGCACTACCTGGATGCCTCCAGCGGCTACATCGGCGGCAACCGCAACAACGGCAGCTATGTCTCGCTGAAGTCCACCGACAACTCCGACTACTCCACGGTCATCGAGACGATGGACGCCGGCAGCGCCCAGACACTGAACATCAACGTCACCGGGGGGCTGTCCACCGGAACCGTCCATGTCTGGTCCACCGACGTCAGCTCCGGCAACCCGGCCGACCACTTCGTGCACACCACGGACATCACCCCGTCCGGCGGCGGTTACAGCCTCACCGTCCAGCCCGGCCACCTGTACACCCTGACCACCACGACCGGACAGGGCAAGGGCACCGCCACCGGCCCCGCCAAGAGCGCG
The DNA here is from genome assembly GCF_040298885.1 of Streptomyces sp. NPDC001137. Taxonomy (NCBI): domain Bacteria; kingdom Bacillati; phylum Actinomycetota; class Actinomycetes; order Kitasatosporales; family Streptomycetaceae; genus Streptomyces; species Streptomyces sp. NPDC001137. Next base: position 484,004 of record NZ_JBEPBA010000003.1, on the reverse strand, counting down.
ATGAAGCTGCCGTACAGCGACTCCTTCGACGCCGACGCCACCGGCACCGAGGCGAAGTACCTCATGGACTGGCAGGGCGCCTTCGAGGCCGTGGGCTGCGGGGGCGGCCGCAGCGGCAAGTGCGTGCGCCAGATGAGCCCGCAGAAACCGATCACCTGGGACTCGCTGACCGATCCGCACGCCCTGCTCGGTGAGGTCAGCTGGGGTAACTACACGGTGTCGTCTGACGTGATGCTCGAACAGCCGGGCTACGTCGAACTGATCGGCCGTGCGGGCGCTCACGACTACGACCGTGGCGGAGGGCAGAACGCCTACCGCCTGCGGGTGAGCGACACCGGGGCCTGGTCGATCCTGAGCACGAACACCGGCGGCACCGTCTCCACCCTGGCCCGCGGCACGACCGCGGCGCTGGGCACCAACCGGTGGCACACCCTGGGCCTCACCTTCTCCGGCACCACCATCACCGCCGTCATCGACGGTGCCACGGCCGGATCCGTGAACGACAGCACCTGGGCGACCGGGCAGATCGGCTACGGGACCAGCCAGGGCGAGACGGCTCAGTTCGACAACCTGTCCATCACCCCCGGCAGCGGCGGAAACGATGGCGGTACGACCGGCGCGATCGTCGGGGCCGCCTCCGGCCGGTGCGTGGACGTGCCGAACCAGTCGCACACCGCCGGCACCCAGGTGGCGCTGTGGGACTGCAACGGCGGCAGCAACCAGCAATGGACGGACACCTCGTCCGGTGAGCTGCGGGTCTACGGCAGCACCTGCCTGGACGCCGCCGGCCAGGGCACCAGCCCCGGCACCAAGGTGGACATCTGGGACTGCAACGGCGGCGGCAACCAGAAATGGACGCTGCACGCCGACGGCACGATCACCGGTGTCCAGTCCGGCCTGTGCCTCGACGCCACCGGCGCGGGCACGGCCAACGGCACCCCGTTGCAGCTGTGGACCTGCAACGGCAGCAGCAACCAGAAGTGGACGCGTGACTGAACCAGGTGACCGGCCGACGATCACCGACTCCCGCACCACCTCCGTCATCCCCCGAGAGGCACCCATCCATGTCTTCCTCCCCCCTGCCGCTCAGCCGGCGCCGGCTGCTGGCGACGGCCGGCGCGGCCACGGCCTTCGGCCTGCTGCGGTTCGCCCCCGAGGCCGCCGCGACCGACGGCCCCGCGAGCTACACCCCGAGCTGGTCCTCCGTCGACCAGCACCCGCCGGCCCCGGCCTGGTTCCAGGACGCCAAGTTCGGCATCTACTACCACTGGGGCGTCTTCAGCGTCCCCGCCTTCGGCAACGAGTGGTATCCGCGCAACATGTACATCGGCGGCTCGTCCGAGAACCAGCACCACATCGCCACCTACGGCGACCCCTCGGCCTGGCCGTACCACAACTTCATCGACGGCGCCCGCGACAAGGCCGGCAACTACGTGCAGTTCGCTCCGAAACTCGCCTCCCAGGGCGGCAAGTTCGATCCGGACGCCTGGGCGCGGCTGTTCAAGGCCGCGGGCGCGAGATTCGCCGGCCCGGTCGCCGAGCACCACGACGGCTTCTCCATGTGGAACAGCCGCGCCAACCCGTGGAACTCGGTCCAGCACGGCCCGAAACTCGACCTCGTGGCACTGCACGCGCAGGCCATCCGCGGGCAGGGGCTGAAGTTCATGGCCTCGCTGCACCACGCCTACCACTTCAACGGCTTCTACGACCATGTGCCGTCCCAGTCCGACCCGACGCTGCGCATCCTCTACGGCCAGCAGGGCTCGGCCGCGGAGAACAAGCTCTGGTACGACAAGCTGGTCGAGGTCATCGACGGCTACCAGCCGGACCTGGTCTGGCAGGACTTCGACCTGAACCTGGTGCAGGAGTCCTTCCGGCTCCAGTTCCTCGCGCACTACTACAACCAGGCCGTGGCGTGGAACAAGGACGTGGTCGCGACCTACAAGGACGGCCTCGACAACAAGGGCGAGGTCTTCGACTTCGAGCGCGGCGGCCCGGCGGGACTGCTCACCCCCTACTGGCTGACCGACGACAGCATCTCCTCCTCCAGCTGGTGCTACACGGTCGGCATCGGCTACTACTCGACGCAGGCCCTGCTGCACTCGCTGATCGACCGGGTCAGCAAGGGCGGCAACATGCTGCTGAACATCGCCCCGATGGCCGACGGCACCATCCCCTCCGGGCAGCAGTCGATCCTGCTCGCCATGGGCGACTGGCTCGGCCGCTTCGGAGAGGCCGTCTACGGCACCCGCTCCTGGGCCAGTTACGGCGAGGGCCCCACCAAGATGGGCGGCGGCTCGTTCAGCGGACCGGTGGCGGGCAAACCGCAGGACGTCCGGTTCACCCGCAGCAAGGACAACAAGGTGCTCTACGCCACCGCCCTGGGCTGGCAGGGCGGCACGATGACCATCGCGACGCTGAACTCGAACCAGATCAACCTCAGCAGCCTGACGCGCGCGCAGCTGCTGAACAACACCGCCGGCACCTACATCGACCTGCCCGCACCGACCCAGGACGCCTCCGGCCTGCACCTCGCCATGCCCTCGGCCAACCCGCCGTTCAACGCCCTCGCGTACACGGTCAAGTTCACCTTCTCCGGCGAGATCCCCGTCCTGGGCGCGCCGGGCGGCTCCACGACCTGGGTGAAGATCGCCAACGTCACCAGCGGGCTGGTGCTGGACAGCGGAGGCAACGTCGCCGCGGGATCCAACCTCAAGCAGTGGAACTACGACGGCAGCACCAATCTGCAGTGGCAGCTGATCGACCTCGGCAACGGCTACTACCGCATCGTGAACCGCACCAACGGCATGGTCGCCGACAGCTGGGGCAACTCCGCCAACGGCGCTCCCGCTCGGCAGGAGACCTGGAACGGTGGCAACAACCAGCAGTGGTCGCTCAGCAGCCTCGGCAACAACCGCTACCAGATCGTCAACCGCGGCACCGGCACCGCCCTCGACGGCAGCGGCAGCACCACGAACGGCTCGACCACCGTGCTGTGGACGCCGAACTCCAGCACCAACAACGAATGGACCATCACCGCCGTCTGAATCCGACCATGGAAGAAGGTGTGCATGAAACGCAAACCGCTCTTAATGTCCCTGGCGGCCGCCCTGCTCCTCGTCCTGACAACCGCGGGCGCCTCGTTCGGCAGCGGCCTCAGGACTGCCGCGTCGGCCACGAGGACCGCCGCCGCGGCGGCGAGCACCGGCTGCGGGAAGGCCCCGGCGCTGACCAGTGGCAACCACACGATTCAGAGCGGCGGCCAGAACCGCAGTTACATCCTGCGGGTCCCCGCCGGCTACGACAACAACCACCCCTACCGGCTGATCTTCGGCTTCCACTGGCGGGGCGGCACGGCGAACGACGTCGACTCGGGCGGGACCGACGGATACAACTGGTCCTACTACGGCCTCAGGCGCCTGGCGGACAACGCGAACAACGGCACGATCTTCGTCGCCCCCCAGGGCAACGACAACGGCTGGGCCAACCCCGGCGGCCAGGACGTGGCCTTCGTCGACGCGCTGGTCAATCAGATCGAAGCGGGCCTGTGCGTCGACACCACCCAGCTGTTCTCCGCCGGCTTCAGCTACGGCGGTGCGATGTCGTACGCCCTCGCCTGCTCCCGGGCGACGGTCTTCCGCGCGGTGGCCGTCTACTCCGGCGCGAACCTCAGCGGGTGCAACGGCGGCAACCAGCCCATCGCCTACATGGGTCTGCACGGCCTCAGGGACAACGTGCTGCCCATCTCACTCGGACGGGAACTGCGCGACACCTTCGTCCGGGCCAACGGCTGCACCCCGCAGAACCCGCCCGAGCCGGCCAACGGAAGCCTGACACACATCATCACCACCTACTCCGGGTGCAGGTCCGGGTATCCCGTCGTGTGGGCCGCGTTCGACGGGGCGGGCCACGACCCCGGTCCCATCGACGGTTCCACCGGCGACGGCTGGCGCACCTGGACCTCGGCGGCGGTGTGGCAGTTCTTCACCCAGTTCGGCTCGAGCACGCCGCCGCCCCCGCCGCCCTCCGGCAACCAGAAGATCGTCGGCCAGCAGTCGGGGCGCTGCCTCGACATCAACAACTTCACCACGGCCAACGGCACCCAGGCACAACTGTGGGACTGCAATGGCGGCTCCAACCAACGGTGGACCTACACCGCCCAAAAGCAGCTGGTCGTCTACGGCAACAAGTGCCTGGGCGTCGGCCAGGCAGCGGGCAACGGCACCGCGGCGGCTATCTGGGACTGCAGCGGTCAGGCGGACCAGCAGTGGAACGTGAACTCCGACGGCACGATCACAGCGGTGCAGTCGGGGCTCTGCCTGGACGCCGCCGGCCAGGGCACCGCCAACGGAACGAAGATCCAGCTGTGGAGTTGCGCGGGCGGCGCGAACCAGCACTGGCGCCTGGAGAACTGAAACCCCGGGGCCAGGGCCGGCACGGTGCCTCCCTGGCCCCGGCACCTCGATGCTCCGAGGAGGGGACGACCATTGAGACGACGGGCCCCCGCCCCACGGATCCCCGGTGACACATGGGGCGAAGGCCCCATCAGCCCAAAAAACGCTTGGACGCCGTGGGTGCCGTCGCGGGACACTCCCATCCCGCCGAACAACCACACGGGATCGGGATGGGATCACCTCAAGCAAGCAAGGTGTCTCCGCGCAGGGGCTCCGTGCTCCTCGCGCTTCGTTACTACGGACGGGAGTTGGGCCGGCTACGGCAGTGGGCCGTGCCCGGCATGCTGCTGCCGGCACTCGGCAACATCGGAATCAACTACATCGCGCCACTGGTCGTCGCCAAGCTGGTCGGCCGGATCGCCCAGAACGCCGGTGTCGGCATCGGTTCGACACTGCCGTACGTCCTCGCCTTCGCCGGTGTCCTGCTGCTGGCGGAGGCGCTGTGGCGGATCGGTCTGCACTGCCTGAACCGCCTCGACGCGCTCGGTATCGAGCACCTGTACGTGCTCGGCATGGACGAGCTGTTCGCCAAGGACGCCGCCTTCTTCCACGACAACTTCGCCGGGGCGCTCACCAAGCGGGTGCTGAGCTTCGCCTCCCGCTTCGAGGAGTTCGCCGACACACTGACGTTCAACGTCCTGGGCAGCCTCGTACCGCTGGTGTTCGGATCGGTGGTGCTGTGGCGCTACGAACCGCTGCTCGTCGTCGGGCTGTTGGCGATGATCGCGGTGACGGCGCTGTGCGTGGCGCCGCTCATCCGGCGCCGCCAGCGGCTCGTCGACCGGCGGGAGGAGGCGATCGCCCGGGTGTCGGGGCATGTCGCCGACAGCCTGATGAACATGGACACGGTCCGGGCGTTCGCCGCGGAGCGCCGCGAGGCCGCCGAGCACCGCACACGTGTCGCCCACTCGCGGCGGCTCACGCTGAGGTCGTGGGACTACGGCAACCTGCGCATCGACACGCTGGTCGCGCCGATGTCCGTACTGACCAATGTGCTGGGTCTGCTGCTCGCGGTCGCGCTCGGCGGGGGCGAGCACGGCGTGGAGGCGGTCGTGGTCGCCTTCACGTACTACAGCAACGCCACGAAGATCATGTTCGAGTTCAACCAGATCTACCGCCGCCTGGAGAGCTCGATGACGGAGGCCGCACAGTTCACCGAGCTGCTGCTGGTACCGCCGACCGTGCTCGACCCGGTGTCGCCGGAGCCCCTGCTGCCGGGGCCCGCCGACGTCCGCTTCGAGCGGGTGACCTTCGCCCACGGGGGTGGGGACCCGCTCTTCCAGGGCCTCGACCTGACCGTGTCCAGCGGCACGAAGATCGGTCTCGTCGGCCGCTCGGGCGGCGGCAAGACCACCCTGTCCCGGCTGCTGCTGCGGATGATGGACATCGACGGCGGCCGGATCCTGGTCGGCGGTCAGGACATCAGCCGGATGCGCCAGGCCGACCTGCGCGGACTGATCGCCTATGTGCCGCAGGACCCGGCGATGTTCCACCGCACGCTGAAGGAGAACATCGCCTTCGCCCGGCCGGACGCCACCGACGCCGAGATCCGCCGCGCGGCCGAGGCGGCGCACGTCACCGAGTTCGCCGACACGCTGCCGGACGGCTTCGACACCATGGTCGGCGAGCGCGGTGTCAAGCTGTCCGGCGGACAGCGCCAGCGGGTCGCCCTGGCCCGGGCGATCCTGCGGGACGCGCCGATCCTGCTGCTCGACGAGGCGACCAGCGCCCTGGACTCCGAGAGCGAGGTCCTCGTGCAGGAGGCGCTGTGGCGGCTCATGGAGGGGCGGACGGCGCTCGTGGTGGCGCACCGGCTGAGCACGGTCGCCGGCATGGACCGGCTCGTCGTCCTCGACCGCGGTCGGATCGTCGAGCAGGGCACGCACCAGGAACTGCTCGCGGCGGACGGCGCCTACGCGAAGCTGTGGCAGCACCAGTCGGGCGGGTTCCTCGACGACAGCGCGGTGGACGACAGTGTCGTGGCAGGCAGTGTCGCCCTGGATGACAGTGCCGCCCGCGCCGACCTGCACTGACCGACGGGTCACACCCGTCCCGGGGCCTGTCCGCCCTGCTCCTCCCTCTCGTTCTGCCGGTGGGGAAGGGTGGGGCGGAGGTCCCCGGTGGCCATCCTGGCCACCATGTCGGCGAGTCGTCCGCAGGCCCGGGCGACCTCCTGCTGGGTCCGGTTCCGCTCGCCGACCACCGCTCCGCGCATCCACGGCTCGGCGGTGCCGGTCACCGGGGCAGGGCGCGCAGGGCGGGGACGGCCAAGTCGTCGTGACCGTCGGTGGTCACGGCGAGCGCGGGCGCGGTCCGTACGGGCCGGCGCCGACGCGGGGTTGTCACGCCGACGACAGCGCTGCGGTCGTGTCCGTGAACGCCTGTAGGGGGCTCTTGAACAGCGGGTTCAGGACGATCGTGGCGGCCGCCACGACCAGGATCGCCGGCCCGGCGTGCGGGATCTGGATCCGGTCGGGGTCGTCGCAGACGTGTGCGTGGCCGATCGCGGCCGTACGGATCTCCTCCAGGTACTCGGGCTGGAGCGTGCTCGACGTCTCGGTGATCACCACGAGATCCGGGTTGAGCACGTCGAGCAGCAGCCCCGTCGCCCGGCCCACCGCCCGCGCGCGCTCCCGCAGCAGTGCGTCGGCCCGCCGGTCGCCGGCCGTCGCCGCGTCCACCAGCAGACCGATGTGGGGCTCGGGGATGATGCCCCGCTCCACCGCGCGCCGGGTGAGCCGGGTGTCGGAGACGGTCGCCTCCAGACAGCCGTCACGACCGCACGGACAGGCCACCCGGCTGTCCGGCACCGGCAGATGCGCCACGTCCCCGGCACCCGAGCGCGGCCCGCTGTGCACCACGCCGGCGATGGACAGGGCCGCGTCCACCACGTTGCCCACGAACAGGTGCAGCAGGGAGCGCCGAGCCTCTGGCCGACCGAACAGCAGCTCCGACTGGGCGACGGCGCGGGCATGGTTGTCCACCCGCACGGGCAGCCCGGTGTGCCGGCGCAGCACGGCCGCCAGCGGGCGCTGGTGCCAGCCGAGCGCGTCGTGCCGTACGACCGTGCCGGTGTCCGGTGCCACCCAGCCGCCGATCGCCGCTCCCGCCCCCAGGACCCTGGCGCCGGACGGGGTGCGCTCGGCGATGAAGCGCGCCAGCGCGCGGCCGATGCGGTCGGGGAGGTCGGCGGTCGGTGTCCCGTCGTGCTGGAGCTGCTGCCGGGCCACGACCGTGCCGCGCAGATCCGTCAGGCCGAAGTCGGCTCCGGGCACCCCGATGTGCACGCCGGCGACCAGCGGCCCGCCCGCACCACCGGTCCGCAGGTCCACCGGGATCTGCGGCCGGCCCACCCCGCTCGCCGCGACCAGCTCCGGCACCTCGCACACCAGGCCGAGGCGGGTCAGGTCGGTGCACTGCCGCGAGACGGCCGCCGGACTCAGCCCGGACAGCCGGGCTATGCCGCTGCGGGCCACCGGACCGTGGTCGAGCACGGCCCGCAGCACCGACGCGGCGTTGGCTTCCCGGCGGCCGTCGCCCGAGGTGCGCGCGGCGGGGGGAACGGTCGTCGACATGGCAGGCCTTCTCGGTCTCGCGGGTTCCGCTCTGCGGGAGGTGACAGGGTCCAACATGCCGTGTCCCCGGCACGTTTGGCGACCGGGAGTGGCCGGGACCACGGCCGGCATGGCGGGCGTGTTGCAGGGTCGTGAAACGGACCGGGGGAGTGTTGACCGCCGTGCGGCGGTCCGCCCAAGCTCGTTGAGGAAGACCAACCCCCATCCTCCCCAGGTCGCCCCCACCTGCCGGGATTTCCTTCCGCTCAGGAAGCAACTAACTGCCGTCACCTCGCGAAGGGCCCCTCCCATGACCTCCACCGCACCCGCCGCGACCCTCGCCGTCGAGAAGGTCGGCGGCCGCATCGGCGCCGTCGTCTCCGGTGTCCGCCTCGGCGGCGACCTCCCCGAGCCCGTCGTGGCGGCGATCCGTGCCGCGATCCTGGAGCACAAGGTCGTCTTCTTCCGCGACCAGCACCACCTCGACGCCGACGGTCACGAGGCGTTCGGCCGGCTCCTCGGCGAGCCCGTCGCCCACCCCACGGTCCCCTCCGTCGACGGCAAGTACGCCTTCGGCGTCGACAACGACCACGGCGGCCGCGCCAACCAGTGGCACTCCGACGTGACGTTCGTGCCCGCCTACCCCGCCTTCTCGATCCTGCGCGCCGAGGTCGTCCCGCCGTACGGCGGCAACACCCTGTGGGGCAACACGGCCGCCGCATACGCCGAACTCCCCGCCGCGCTCAAGCTGTTGGCGGACAACCTGCGGGCCGAGCACACCAACGACTACGACTACGCGGAGGCGCGCCCCGAGGCCCGCGCCACCGAACTGGAGCAGCACCGCAAGGTGTTCACCTCCACCAAGTTCCGCACCGACCACCCGGTGGTGCGCGTGCACCCGGAGACCGGTGAACGCGCCCTGGTGCTGGGCAGCTTCGTCAAGCGTCTGGTCGGCCTGCGCGGCCCGGACTCGCGGGCGATCATCGGCGTCCTCCAGTCGCACGTCGAGCGCCCGGAGAACACCGTCCGCTGGCAGTGGCGCTCCGGCGACGTCGCCGTCTGGGACAACCGGGCCACCCAGCACTACGGCGTCGACGACTCCGGCGAGCACGCGCGCACCCTGCGCCGCGTCACCATCGACGGTGACGTGCCGGTGGGCGTCGACGGCCGCCGCTCGGTACTCCTGGAGCCGGCATCGGTGCCGGATCCGACGTACGGCATCGCCTCCGGCGCCTCCACGGACGGCAAGGTCGCCGAGGAGGCGGTCAACGTGCCCGCATGACGTCCGAGGCGGCCGGCACGGAGTGCGGAGAAAGCAGGCCTGCGGCGAGGAGAGATCACTACCCTGTCCGTGTGCTGTCATACGACGAACTGACGCCACCGGAACGCCAGTTGTGGGACGCGTTCCCCGAAGGGCGCCGCGTGGATCTGCGGTCCGGTGCGGCCGAGGACGACCGTGTGGATGGCGGCGGGCAGTGGGGGCGCGGGCGGACCGTCCGGGCCGAAGTGATCGTCGCGCTGCTGCTCGGTGCGCACTCCGTGCAGCCCGGCGCGGTGGGGGCACTCGCGCTCGCGGGCGCCCGGATAACCGGACGGATCCACCTGGCCGGTGCGCGGATCGATCACCCCCTCTGGATCGAGGACTGCTGGTTCGAGCAGGACGTCAGCCTCTTCGGGGCCGAGACCCGCACCGTCGCGATCACCGGCAGCCGGGTGCCCGGCCTCGAAGCCGGGTCGGCGCGCATCGAGGGCCGTCTCGACCTGCTGGGGTCGACCGTGGAGGCCGGCCCGGTCTCCGCCTTCCACCGGGAGCTCAGCGCCCTGTCCCTCACCCACGCGCACGTGACCGGCGGGGTGAACCTCAACAAGGCCCGACTGCTCGCGCCCGAGGGGTGGGCGCTGTCGGGCGGTGGCCTGGTCACGGACGGCGGTCTCTTCTGCGGGGGCGGCTTCGTCGCGCACGGTGAAGTCCGGCTGCTGGGCGCGCAGTTGCCGGGCGGGCTGTTCATGCAGGGCGCGCAGCTGGAGCGCCCCGGCCCGCGCGGGGTCGCCCTCGCCCTGGACAACGCCGTCGCCTCGACCCTCGAGTTCTCCCGGGGCTTCACCGCGAACGGCACCGTGCGTCTGCGCGGTACCCGGGTCTCGGACAAGGTGACCTTCGAGGGCGCCGTCCTGAACGGGCCGGCCGACGGTGACGGCCCGGCCCTGCTGTGCATGCTCATGCAGGCCGTCGACTTCGACCTCACCCTCGCCCGCCCGCCGTCCCAGGCGGTGGACCTGCGGGGCGCGCAGGTGTCGTACCTCCATGACCACGCGCACAGCTGGCCGGGGACGGTGGAGCTGGACGGCTTCGTCTACGGCTCCATCAAGACGGCCGTGGCGGGCGAGCGGCGGGAGGCGGTGGGGTGGCCGGACTCCGTGGCGCACCGCCTGCGGTGGATACGGCGCAGCCCCGGCTACAGCCCGCAGCCGTACGAGCAGTTGGCGAGCTGGTACCGCACGGTCGGCCACGACGACGACGCCCGCCGGGTGCTGCTGGCCAAGCAGCGGCACCGGAGCCGCACGCTGCGGCCCGCGGCCCGCGCCTGGGGGCAGTTGCTGGACGTGACCGTGGGCTACGGCTACCGGCCCTGGCTGGCGGGTGTCTGGCTGCTCTTGCTGACCCTGCTGGGGACCGTGACGTTCGGAGCTCACAGCCCCACTCGCGTGCAGGCGGGCGAAGGGCCGGGGTTCCAGCCCTTCGTCTACACCCTCGACCTGTTGATCCCGTTCGGCGGTCTGGGTCAGCGCACCACCTGGTACTGGACGAACGGCACCCTCCAGTGGCTGGCCTATCTGCTGATCGCCTTCGGCTGGGTGCTGACCACGGCCGTCATCGCGGGTGTGAGCCGCGCCCTGCAGAAGAGCTAGCTGCCTACCGCCGGGCGGCGCGGCGGCGGCGTGCCACCACCACGGCGCCCGTGCCGACGGCGAGGGCCGCCGCGGCCGCGCCCGCGAGGGGCAGGGTCGCGCCGGAGCCGGTGCTCGCCAGGTCGCCGCCGCCGGCGGAGGAGAGGGCGGAGGTACCGCCGGCGGCCGAGCCACCCCCGGTGGAGGTGGAGCCGCCGGTGGAGGTGGAGCCGCCCGCGGAGCCGGAGCCGCCCGTGGAGGCGGTGCCGCTGCCGCCGGTGGACGTCGTCGAGCCGGAACCGCCCGTCGAGGCGCCGCTGCCGGTGACGTCGAGCGCGATGTCGGCCGTGTCGTTCGCCTTGTTCTTGTCGAACGGCCGGGAGGCGCCGGCGAGCGCCACCGAGCCCTTGGAGCGCGGCACCGCCTTGTCGATCTTCAGCTTGAAGGTGTAGGTCTCGCCCTTGCCCTCGTCCTCCCAGGACTCGCTGGTGCCGCACTCGTAGCTTCCGGTGGCCACCTTGTCGCAGTAGTCGTGGGCCTTGGCCACCGTGGTACCGGCCGGCATCCTGATCCTGACCTTGGTGACCGGGATGTCGCCGTCCCGCAGCACCCAGCCCGGCCCGGCGTTGGTGAACTTCACCGTCAGCGCGACCGTGTCCCCGACCTTGCCCTTCAGCCGGGCTCCCGTCACCTGGAAGTCGGCGGTGTTGTCGGCGGTGACCTTGACGTCCTGCGCGTCCCAGCTCGGGTGCGGCCGGTAGCCGGGGTGGGCCGCGGTGGTGTCGGGCTGCTCGGCCAGCTTCACCGCGGTGGCCGTGCCGCGCACGGGCGCGGAGGCGCCGTCGCCGGGGGCGGGGTCGTCGGTGTCGACGGTCACGCGGAGCCTGTCGTACAGGGCGTGGTCCTGGGCCTTGAGCGTCAGCGGCTTCTCGGGCGCGTAGACGACACCGGTCTTGACCGTCTGGTCGAACTCGCACACCGCGATGGACTTGCTCGGCTCCTCGTCGAAGGAGACCACCTCGTAGCGAAGGCAGTTGGAGGGCAGTTCGGTGTGGCTGAGGCCACGGGTGACGGAGTACGACAGATAGACCTTGTCGAGGGCGGCGCTGCCGCTGTTGGTGAACGTGGCGGGCACCTCGACCGTGCTGCCCGGCTTCACCCCGTTGATCGGGGCGATGGTTCCCAGCGTCAGCACGGCTCCGGAGCCGTCGTCCGCGAGGGCCGGCGCGGCACCCAGTGTGATCAACGCGACGGCGCCGAGTGCACCGGCGGTCTGGCGGAGCGGGCGGAGGCGGAGGGAGCTGTGCGGCATGTGGGGGTCCTCTGGGTGAAGCATCGGCGACGGATGAAGGAACCGCGCGGTAACGCCAGTTCACCCACAGGAGACCCACGCGGGGGGCGAATGGTTGCACCGGGGCCGGCGATGCGGCGGTGACAGCGGAGGAAGGGGGTTGTCCACCGCGCTGTCCGTATTGCGGGACGGCCCTCTTGACGTGGCTCCGAGCCGGACCGACACTCCAGAGGAGAATCCTAGTGAATAGGTAGGGAAACACATGGGGCGCCTTGAGCCGGTCACCGTCCGAGTGATCCGTCCGCCTCTCCTCACCTCCCGCCGTCACATCGATCTGCAGCGTGTCTGCAGTGCGATCAGCCTCCAGGGCTGAGTTGCCCGACGTCGCTTCCGCCGCGCGTACGTCCGCGCCCTCTCCCGGGGAGACCCATGTCCGTCACACCGCTGGCCGCCCACATCTCCGCCCAGTCCGCGCCCGCCTTCCGCGGCCGCATCGGCAGCGACGCCCGCAGCGGCCACTACGCCGTACCGGGCCGCTACCGCCTCCATCTGTCGACCGCGTGTCCCGACGGCCTGCGCATCGCCGTCGTCCACAGCCTGCTCGGCCTGGACACCGTCTGTCCGGCGACCTTCCTGCCCGCCGTCCCCGACACCCCCGAAGGCAGCCATTGCGCCCTGCGCCCGCTGTACGAGGCGAGCGCACACCACTACACCGGCCCGGCCGTCGCGCCCGTGCTCAGCGACGACTGGTCCGGGCGGATCGTCAGCACGCACGCCCCGGACATCATGCGCGACCTCGCCCGCCGCTTCGGCAGCGACCGGCCCTCGCCCTACCCGTGCGGCGCGGAGTCGGAGATCGAGGCCGTCGAGCGGATGTGCGCGCAGGGCATCCAGGACGCAGCGCAGCGCGCCGGATCGGCCGGCGGCGAGGAGTCGGAGCGCGCGGCGGCGCTCGAGACGCTGCTCGAAACGCTCGGTGCGCTGGAGCGGTGGCTGGCCGGGCGGACGTACATGCTCCGCGACGAGATCACCGCCGCGGACGTCGAGTTGTGGGTCGCGCTCGTCCAACTCGACACCGTGCACCGCAATCACCTGGACGCCGGTGCCGTCCAGCGGATCGCCGGCCATCCCACCCTGTGGGCCTACGCCCGCCGGCTGGCCGCCCACCCGGCCTTCGGCACTCACCTCGACCTGGACGGCATCGCCCGCCGCCACCACGCCCGCTGCCAGGGCCTGGAGGCCGCCGGAGCCGCTGTCCAGATCCTGGACTGGACGGCCCACGCCGCCCGCTAGCCGTTCCACTCGGTGGACCGGCGTTGACATTACCTCCGGCAACTGTCTTAACTTTGCCCACCTTTCGTAAGCACGAGGCCCACCAGGGCCGGAACAGTGATGGTGACGCCATGTACGCAGCTCCCAGGACGGCCGCACGCCGCCCTCAGAGCTGCGTACAGCCGTACGCGAGCCTGCTCAACCTGTTCGCCGCCGACCGTGCCGTCGACCTGCTCCGCGTGAGCAGCGCACTGTGTACCGCACCGGGCCGTGCCCGCTGTCGGGGCTGACACCTCCCCGCAGCCCCCGCACTCCCTGACGAGCACCGCCCGCGCGGTGTGCCGTTGTCCTCCCCGCCCCCGGTGCCCCTGCACACCCGTGCGCTGAGCAAGCCGCTCCCGCGCACGGCTGCCACGGCCCGCCGGGGTGTCCCACTCCGCCGGAGCCCACCATGAGTGAACCCCCTGGCGCCACCGTCGCCCTCGCCGACGCGCCGCCCGCCGACGAGCCGTCAAAACCCCTCGCCGCACAGCGAGTTCTGCCGCTGCGCAGGCCGGGACGCTGGATCGCCACCGCCGTCGTCCTGGTCCTCGCGGCCCAGTTCGTGCACGGCCTGACGACCAACCCGTTCTACCAGTGGGACCGCTTCGGCTACTGGTTCCTGCGGCCCAACATCCTCGACGGCCTGCTCATCACCCTCGAAGTCGCCGCCTACAGCGCGGTGTTGGGCCTGGCCGGCGGTATCGTCCTCGCCCTGGCCCGGCTTTCGAGGAGCCCGGTGCTGCGCGCCGTCAGCTGGACCTACATCTGGGCGCTGCGCTCCATCCCGCTCATCGTGGTGCTGCTCTTCCTCTACAACTTCAGCGCCCTGTACAAGACGCTGAGCGTCGGCGTCCCCTTCGGACCGGCCTTCCTCTCCTTCGACGAGTCCAAGCTGGCCACCGACATGGTGGTCGCCGTGATCGGGCTCAGCCTCAACGAGGCGGCCTACGCGGCCGAGGTCGTCCGCGGCGGCATCCTCTCCGTCGACCAGGGCCAGCACGAGGCGGCTGCGGCCCTGGGCCTGCCGAAGAGCTACCAGTTCACGAAGATCGTCTTCCCGCAGGCGCTGCGCTCCATCACCCCGAACTACGTCAACCAGCTCATCGGCCTGATCAAGAGCACCTCGCTGGTCTTCTACGTCTCGCTGCTCGACCTGTTCGGCACCGCGCAGTCCATGGGCGCCACCTACCCCGGCGACATCGTGCCGCTGCTGCTGGTCTCCACGGTCTGGTACCTGATCCTGACCAGCGTCGTCTCCGTCATCCAGTTCTACGTCGAGCGGTACTACGCCCGGGGCGCCACCCGCAGCCTGCCGCCGACGCCGTTGCAGAAGCTCCGCACCGGTCTCACCGACCTGCGAGCCCGTATCCGCAGGGAGGCCGCCGTATGAGCGCGAACACCCTCGAGCCCCTGGCCGACGTCGAGGCCGCCACCGTCGAGGTGCACGACGTGCACAAGTGGTACGGCGCCCACCGCGTCCTGAACGGCATCGACCTGACGGTGCGGCCCGGCGAGGTGACCGTGATCCTCGGCCCGTCCGGCTCCGGCAAGTCCACCCTGCTGCGGGTCATCAACCACCTGGAGAAGCCGGAGATAGGCCACGTCAGCATCAACGGCGAACTGATCGGCGTGAAGCGGCAGGGCGACCGGCTGAAGGAACTGAGCGAGCGGGCCATCCTCACCCAGCGCGGCCGGATAGGTTTCGTCTTCCAGAACTTCAATCTCTTCCCGCATCTGACAGTCCTGGACAACGTGGCCGCCGCCCCGGTCGCCACCGGCAGGCTCAGCAAGCCCGAAGCGCAGGAACTGGCCCGCGAGTTGCTCGGCCGGGTCGGTCTCGCCGACAAGACCGGCGCCTACCCGAGGCAGCTCTCCGGCGGCCAGCAGCAGCGCGTCGCCATCGCCCGCGCCCTCGCCCTGCGCCCCGGCGTCATCCTCTTCGACGAGCCCACCTCCGCCCTCGACCCCGAACTCGTCGGCGAGGTCCTGGCCGTCATCAAGGACCTGGCGACCAGCGGCACCACCCTCGTCATCGTCACCCACGAGATCGGCTTCGCCCGCGAGATCGCCGACCGGGTCGTCTTCATCGACGGCGGAAGGATCGTCGAACAGGGTCCGCCCTCCGAGGTCCTCGACAAGCCGCAGCACGAGCGCACCAGGGACTTCCTCAGCAAGGTCCTCTGACCTCCTGACGCACCTGCCGCGCCCCACGACTTCCCCCCACGCCACCACCTCATCACCCTCTCAGCGACAAGGAACGGCCATGTCTGTCCACTTCACCCGACGCAGCCTGATACGCGGCATCACCGCGGCGACCGCGGTCGCCACCCTCGCCACCGGGCTCGCCGCCTGCGGTGGGAACAGCGACGCGGCCACCACGACCGGCGCCGCCGACGGGACCGTGACCGTCGGACAGCTCTCCAACGGCGCCGCCAAGCAGACCGGCCTCAAGGTCTCCGAGGTGAAGTCGATCAGCGCGGAACTGCCCAAGTCCGTCAAGAGCAGCGGCAAGCTGGAGATCGGCATCGGCGCCCTGCCCGCCGGATTCGCGCCGCTGGCCTACGTCGGCAGCGACCAGAAGACCCTCACCGGTGCCGAGCCCGACTTCGGCCGCCTGGTCGCCGCCGTGCTCGGCCTGAAGCCCGAGCTGAAGAACTTCACCTGGGAGAACCTCTTCGTCGGCATCGACAGCGGCAAGGTGAACGTGGCCTTCTCGAACGTCACCGACACCGAGGAGCGCAAGAAGAAGTACGAGTTCGCCTCCTACCGCAAGGACAACCTCGGCTTCGAGGTGCTCAAGTCCAGCAAGTGGAACTTCGACGGCAACTACGAGAACCTCGCCGGCAAGACCGTCTCCGTCGGCGCCGGCACCAACCAGGAGAAGATCCTCCTGGAGTGGAAGAAGAAGCTGGAGAGCGAGGGCAAGAAGCTCACCGTCAAGTACTACCCGGACCGCAACGGCACCTATCTGGCCCTCAACAGCGGCAAGATCGACTCCTTCTTCGGGCCCAACCCCGGCATCGCGTACCACATCACCCAGGCCGCGAGCACGCCCAACCCGACGCGCAACGCGGGCACCTACTCCGGCGCCGGCGCCTCGCTGCAGGGCCTGATCGCCGCCACCGCCAAGAAGGACAGCGGCCTCGCCAAGCCGCTCGCCGACGCCATCAACTACCTGATCAAGAACGGCCAGTACGCCAAGTGGCTGAAGGCCTGGAACCTCTCCAACGAGGCCGTCGCCAAGTCCGAGGTCAACCCGCCCGGCCTGCCGCTCGACAACTCCTGACCCGCCGCCGACAGGGGACTCCGCCGCCGCCCGCGGCGGGGTCCCCGCACTGGGCACCTCACCCGGAGACACACCATGTCCGCCCCCAGCCTCGAAGCCACCTCCTCGCACCTCCTGGACAACCCCGCCTGGGCTGCCCTGACCGGCCCGCACGCGCACTTCGCCCAACGTGTCGGCCGCGCCGCCCGCTACCGGCAGGACGTAGCTCCCTTCCACGCCCTCACCGACACCGGCGACCCGCGGGCCTGGGCCGACCTGGCCACCCTCGTCGGCCCCGACGGCACCGCCTCGGTGCGCGGAGTGACCGAGGCACCGCCCGGATGGGATATCTTGCGCACCGGACAGGGTGTCCAGCTCGTGGACACCGGTCTGCGCGCCGAGCCCGACCCCGAAGCCGTACGGCTCGGCCCCGACGAGGTACCCGAGATCCTCGACCTGGTCTCCCGCACCGAACCGGGCCCCTTTCTGCCCCGCACCGTCGAGATGGGCACCTACCTCGGCATCCGCCACCGCGGACGCCTGATCGCCCTGGCCGGCGAACGCCTCCACCCGCCCGGCTGGACCGAGATCAGCGCCGTGTGCACGGACCCCGCCCACCGCGGCCGGGGCCTGGCCACCCGCCTGGTCCGCGCGGTCGCAGCCGGCATCAAGGAGCGCGGCGAACGCCCCTTCCTGCACGCCCGAGCCTCCAACGCCAATGCCATCCGGCTCTACGAGTCGATCGGCTTCACCCTGCGCCGCCGCACGGTCTTCGCGCTCGTACGGCCGACCGGAGCCGCCGCTCTGGAAGAAACGGCATAGCCGTGGCGTTGTCCTTGTCGAAGGCTGACTGTTCGCGCGTTCGGGCGGAGGTGTGGGACGTGACACGTGTACTCGGCGTCCGTGCCCTCAACCCGCGCCGCCGCGTCCGCCTGCACTCCCGGCCCCACATCGACCTCCAGCGCGTGGCCGGCGCCCTCTGTTGCTCCTGACCTCCCCCAGCCTTCGGCCGGGGGGACCCCCATCTCCCTTCGGTCGCCTTGCCGCCGTGTGCCCCGATCCCGCGGGCCGGCGATCTCGTACGGACCTCCAGGAAGGCACCCTCGTGTCCTCAACTCCCGCTTCCCCACTGCACCTTGCCGTCGCCCTCGAGGGCACCGGCTGGCACCCCGCCTCCTGGCGCGAGCAAGTCGCCCGCCCCCGGGACCTGTTCACCGCCGGATACTGGGCCGACCAGGTCGCCGAGGCCGAGCGCGGACTGCTCGACTTCGTCACCTTCGAGGACGGCCTAGGCCTCCAGTCCTCGCGCTACGGCGAGCTGGACGGCCGTACCGACGAGGTGCGCGGCCGCCTCGACGCCGTACTGATCGCATCCCGCATCGCCCCCCTCACCCGGCACATCGGCCTGGTGCCGACCGTGATCGCCACCCACACGGAGCCGTTCCACATCTCCAAGGCGATCGCCACCCTCGACTACGTCAGCACCGGCCGCGCAGGCCTGCGGGTGCAGATCACCGCCCGCCCGCACGAGGCCGACCACTTCGGCCGCCGCACCTTCCCGCCCATCAATCTGGCCGAACTCCAGAGCCCGGCCGGACAGGAGCGGCTCACCGAGCTCTTCGACGAGGCCGCCGACTACGTCGAGGTCGTGCGCCGGCTCTGGGACAGCTGGGAGGACGACGCGGAGATCCGGGACGTCGCGACCGGCCGCTTCATCGACCGCGACAAGCTGCACTACATCGACTTCGAGGGCAGGCACTTCAGCGTCAAGGGCCCCTCCATCACCCCACGTCCGCCGCAGGGCCAGCCGCTGGTCACCTCTCTCGGGCACCAGACCGTCCCGTACCGGTTGATCGCCCGCCAGACCGACGTCGGCTACGTCACCCCGCACGACACCGACCAGGCCCGCGCGATCGTCGCCGAGATCCGCGCCGAACAGGAGGCCGCCGGGCGCGCCGGTGAACTCCTGCACGTCTTCGGCGACCTCGTGGTCTTCCTCGACGAGGACCAGGCCGCCGCCGAGGACCGCCGCGCCCGTCTCGACGCCCTCGCGGCAGAGCCGTACACCAGCGACGCACGGATCTTCGCCGGTACGCCCGCCCAACTCGCCGATCTGCTCCAGGAGTTCGCCGAGGCGGGACTGACCGGATTCCGGCTGCGGCCCGCCGTCACCGGACACGACCTGCCCGCCATCAGCCGCGGCCTGGTCCCCGAACTCCAGCGCCGCGGCGCCTTCCGCACCGCCTACGAGGCCGACACCCTGCGCGGCCTGCTGGGCCTCGCCCGCCCCGCCAACCGCTACGCCGCCGCAACCGCCTGAGCCGGAAGGACCGCACCGACATGAGCAAGCCGCTGAAGCAGATCCATCTGGCCGCGCACTTCCCGGGCGTCAACAACACCACCGTGTGGAGCGACCCCAGGGCCGGCAGCCACATCGAGTTCAGCTCCTTCGTCCACTTCGCGCAGACCGCCGAACGCGCCAAGTTCGACTTCCTCTTCCTCGCCGAGGGCCTCCGGCTGCGCGAACAGGGCGGGAAAATCTACGACTTGGACGTCGTCGGCCGCCCCGACACCTTCACGATCCTCGCCGCCCTCGCCGCCGTCACCGAGCACCTCGGCCTGACCGGCACCATCAACTCCACCTTCAACGAGCCCTACGAGGTGGCCCGCCAGTTCGCCAGCCTCGACCATCTCTCCGGCGGCCGCTCCGCCTGGAACGTCGTCACCTCCTGGGACGCCTTCACCGGCGAGAACTTCCGCCGCGGCGGCTTCCTCCCGCAGGACGAGCGCTACTCCCGCGCCAAGGAGTTCCTGACCACCGCGCACGAACTCTTCGACTCCTGGCACGGCGACGAGATCATCGCCGACCAGGCCACCGGCGTCTTCCTGAGCGACGCCAAGGCCGGCTCCTTCGTCCACTCCGGCCAGCACTTCGACATCCACGGCCAGTTCAACGTGCCGCGCTCCCCGCAGGGCCGCCCGGTCATCTTCCAGGCCGGCGACTCCGACGAGGGCCGCGAGTTCGCCGCCTCCTCCGCCGACGCCATCTTCAGCCGCTACGCCACCCTGGAGGCGGGCCAGAGCTTCTACAAGGACGTCAAGAACCGCCTCGCCAAGTACGGCCGCCGCTCAGACCAGTTGCTCATCCTGCCCGCCGCGAGCTTCATCCTCGGCGACACCGACGCGGAGGCCGAGGAGCTGGCCAAGGAGGTGCGCCGCCAGCAGGTCAGCGGTGCCACCGCCATCAAGCACCTGGAGTTCGTCTGGAACCGGGACCTTTCCGCCTACGACCCGGAGGGCCCGCTGCCCGACATCGACCCGGACATCAGCGACAACCACATCTCCAAGGGCCGCGCCCAGGTGCGCATGTACCGCGACCCGCTGGCCACCGCCCGCGAGTGGCGCGAGCTGGCCGCCGCCAACAACTGGTCCATCCGTGACCTCGTCATCGAGACCGGCAACCGCCAGAACTTCATCGGCTCCCCGGCGACCGTCGCCAGGACCATCAACGACTTCGTCCAGGCCGACGCCAGCGACGGCTTCATCCTTGTCCCGCACATCACCCCCAGCGGCCTCGACGTCTTCGCCGACAAGGTCGTCCCGCTGCTCCAGGAACAGGGCGTGTTCCGCACGGAGTACGAGGGCCCGACCCTCCGCCACCACCTGGGCCTCGCGCACCCGGACGAGGCGTCAAACGAGCGGGTGGCCTCGTGAAGTTCCTCGCGATCACCCTGATCGTGCACCGCCCGGACCCGGTCACCGGGGTGCGGAAGTCCACCCACGACCGGTTCCGTGAGGTGCTCGACAACGCCCTGCTCGCCGAGGAGCTGGGCTTCGACGGCTTCGGTGTGGGGGAGCGGCACGAGCGGCCGTTCATCTCCTCCTCGCCACCGGTCGTGCTCAGCCACGTCGCCGCGCTGACGAAGCGCATCCGGCTGTTCACCGCGGTGACGACGCTCAGCCTCCTGGACCCGGTCCGCGCCTACGAGGACTACGCCACCCTCGACCACCTCTCGAACGGTCGGCTCGACCTGATCATCGGCAAGGGCAACGGCGCCGCCCAGCGCGACCTGTTCCATGTCACGCCCGAGGACCAGTGGGACCGCAACGCCGAGAGCTACGAGGTGTTCCGGCAGATCTGGCGGCAGGACAAGGTCACCGCGGCGACCCGCTTCCGCCCCGAGCTGGCGGAGGCGGAGGTGTGGCCGCGCCCCTACCAGCAGCCCGTCCGGGTCTGGCATGGCAGCGCGACCAGCAAGGAGTCGGTCGACCTCGCCGCACGCTACGGCGACCCGCTGTTCTCGGCCAACGTCACCAACCCCATCGAGCCGTACGCCGAGCTGATCCGGCACTACCGCGAGCGCTGGGAGCACTACGGCCACGACCCGGCACGGATCGCCGTCGGGGCGGGCACGGCGGGCATCCTCGTCGCTCCCACGACCCAGGAGGCGCTGGCCGCGTACCGGCCGGTCTTCGAGTCCAACCTGGCGTTCTTCAAGAAGGCCGGCCTGCCGGTCGTCTTCGAGACCCTGGAGGACTTCGTCGAGCGCAGTTCCGCCCTGATCGGCAGCCCGCAGCAGGTCATCGACAAGGTGCACCGCTACCACGAGCAGTTCGGACACACGGTGGTGCACGTGCACGCGGACGCGAGCGGACTCACCGACACCCAGCACCGCGACTCGCTGGAGCTGTTCCAGTCGGCGGTGGCTCCGACCCTGCGCAAGGCCATCCCGGACCCGCCCTTCGACTGGGGCCCGGTGCTGCCGGGAGCGGCAGCCAGTGAGGAGCCGGCACATGTCTGACATCCCCCTCGGCGTCCTCGACCTGGTGCCGATCTCCTCCGGTTCGACGGCCGCCGACGCCCTGCGCAACTCCATCGACCTGGCCCAGCAGGCCGAACGCCTCGGTTACGCCCGCTACTGGTTCGCCGAACACCATCTCAACCCGGGCGTCGCGGGCACCTCCCCCGTGGTCGTCCTGGCCCTGACGGCCTCCGCCACCTCCACCATCCGCCTCGGCTCCGGAGCCGTACAACTCGGCCACCGCACCGCCCTGTCCACGGTGGAGGAGTTCGGCCTGCTCGACGCCCTGCACCCCGGCCGCTTCGACCTGGGCCTCGGCCGCTCGGGCGGCCGCCCGCCGGGCGAGAAGGCGACCGGTCCGACGGCCACCCCCGTCGTCGACGGCCGCGCCCCGAACGGTCTGCTCATCCCGCCGCGTTTCTCCTTCGAACGCCTCCTCGGCTCACCCCGTATCGCCCTGCAACGCAGACTGCTCCTGCTCCCGAACGCCGAATCGCAGGACTACGCCGAGCAGATCGACGACATCCTCGCCCTGCTGGCCGGCACCTACCGCTCCCCGGAGGGCGTCGAGGCGCACGTCGTGCCGGGCGAGGGCGCCGAGGTCGAGGTGTGGATCCTCGGCAGCAGCGGCGGCCAGAGCGCGGAGGTCGCCGGCGCGCGCGGCCTGCGGTTCGCCGCCAACTACCACGTCAGCCCGGCCACCGTCCTGGAGGCGGTGGACGGCTACCGGTCCTTCTTCCAGCCCTCCGACGTCCTCGACAAGCCGTACGTCAGTGTGTCCGCGGACGTCGTCGTCGCCGAGGACGACGAGACGGCCCGCGAACTCGCCACCGGCTACGGCCCGTGGGTGCGCAGCATCCGCACCGCCGAGGGCGCGATCGAGTTCCCGACGCCCGAGGAGGCACGCGCCCATCCCTGGACCGACGAGGACCGCGCCCTCGTCCAGGACCGCCTCGACACCCAGTTCGTCGGCTCCCCGGCCCGGGTCGCCGACCAGCTGGAACAGCTCCAACAGGCAACGGAGGCCGACGAGTTGCTCATCACGACGATCACCCATGATCACGCGGACCGGGTGCGGTCGTACGAGCTGCTGGCGCGGGAGTGGAAGCGGCGGTGAGGCTCAGCAGCCGGAGGCGGTCGGGGCGAACTCCATGCGGGTGTGCCGGTCCGCCGCCTGTGCCCGCTCGTAGATCTCGCGGGTGACCCGGTACCAGACGTCGTCCTGGGCCTTGACGCCGTTCACGTCGTCGAGGCTCACGCACCACCGCTCCGGCCGGACGAGCCGCCGGTACGTCTCCGTACCCTGACGGACCTTCCGGCAGCTCTGGTAGTGCTCGGTGGTGTACCAGACGCGGGTCGTCCTGTGGGTGCCGGAGCCCGAACGCGAGGTGTGCCGGACCCGCCTGGTGGCGGACGTGCACTTCCTGACCAGGTGCGCACGCGTGTCCGTGACCGTCTTGCGGGAGAGGTGGCGGACGGTGTCCCGGAGCCCGGAAACGGTCTCCGGGCTCGGCTGGATCTGTCCGGCGGCGCTGTCCTGCGCGGTCTGCCCGGCGGTGCTGTCCTGCGCGGTCTGCCCGGCGACGCCGTCCTGCGTGCCGTCGCCGTTCCCGCATGCGCCGAGCCCGGCCATGAGAACAGCCGCCACCCCGGCAGCCAGCAGCCGACGCGTCATGAACATGTCTCCCCCTGAGGTCGGCCGCCAGCGTATCCGACCCCTGGCCGAAAACGATCGCGGCGGAGGTCTCGGTAAGAGCTCGACATGAGCTCGGTATGACGGAGGGCGAACGCCGGGCACAGCGCGGTTCGGCCGATGGCGGGCGGCGTAAAGTGCCTGGCCGGGTCCGGTCGGCCGGCCCGACACGCCGTGGAGGGAGCGCGCGATGGCAAGTCCGCCGGAACTCACCGTGGGCCGGCTGCTGTCCTCATGGCAACCGGACCTGCCCGCGCTGCTGCTCGTCCTGCTGCTGGGCGCCTTCTACGGCTGGGGCGTACTGCGGCTGCGGCGCCGGGGCGAACGCTGGCCCGTGTCCCGCATCGCCGCCTTCGCGGTGCTCGGCCTCGGCACCCTCGTCGTGGCGACCATGTCGGCTCTCGCCGTCTACGACCGCGTCCTGTTCTGGCCGGCCGCGGTGCAGAACATCGTGCTCGACCTCGTCGCACCGCTCGGTCTCGCGCTGGGCGACCCGCTGCGGCTGGCCGTCCGCGCCCTTCCCGAACGGGCCGCCGGGCGCGCCCAGCGGGCGATGACCGGACGCCTGGTACGCCTGCTCACCTTCCCGCTGGTCAGCACGGCCCTGGTACTGGCGACCGAACTGACCGTGTACTTCACCCCGTACTTCGAGACCGCCCTGCGCCACGGCTGGCTGCACCAGCTGATGTATCTGCACCTGCTGCTCGCAGGCTGCCTGTTCGTGGTGCCGGTGCTCACCCGCGAGGAGACGCTGCCCGCCTGGTGCACCCACCCGGTGCGGGCCGCGCTGGTGTTCCTCGACGGCATCGTCGACGCCGTCCCCGGCATCGTGGTCATGACCCACGGCACGCTGATCGCCGGCGCCTGGTATCTGCACCACGCCCCGCCCTGGTCACCGGACGTGCACCACGACCAGCAGCTCGGCGGCGGCGCGATGGTCGGCATCGCCGAGCTGGTGGCCCTGCCCTTCCTGCTCGCCATCCTGGCCCAGTGGGCCCGCACCGAACGCGCGACGACCGCCGCACTGGACCGCCGCCTGGCGACGGAACTGATCCCGGCGGCGGCGCCGACGGAGGGGCAGACCGAGTCGCCCGACCTCGTACGCCCGTGGTGGGAGACGGAGAACAGCGAGATCGCCCGGCGTATCCGGCAGCAGTGACCTGCGTGCCGGCCGGTCGCCGGGCCGTGGCAGAGTCCTGCTGTGGATCTGGAAAGCGGGGGGTCGGTGCGGTGACGGAAGCAGCGAAGGATTTACGGGGCCTGTGGCGTCAGCGGGACTTCATGCTGCTGTGGAGCGGCCAGACCGTCAGCGAGATGGGATCGGCGGTCACCGAGGTCGCTCTGCCGCTGCTCGCGGTCGTCGCCCTCCGGGCGAGCACGTTCCAGGTCGGACTGCTGACCGCGGCCACCACCCTGGCCTTCGCGGTGATCGCGCTCCCCGCGGGGGCGATGGTCGACGGTGCCGCCAAGCGCTCCATCATGATCGTCTGCAACCTTCTCCGCCTGGTGGTCATCGGCTCGGTTCCGGTGGCGGCGGCGTTCGATGTCCTGACGATGGCGCAGCTGTACGCGGTCGCGGTGGCGGCGGGTGTGTGCTCGGTGTTCTTCGATGTCTCATACCAGAGTTATGTGCCGTCGCTCGTCCCCGCCGAACACCTGATGAGCGCCAACGGCAAGCTGGGGACCACTCAGGCGTTCGCCCAGCTCGCAGGGCCGGGTCTCGGCGGCGGGCTGGTCGGCCTGTTCGGGGCCGCGGGGGCGATGACGGCCGACGCGGTCTCCTACGCGGTCTCGGTCCTGTCGGTCCTCGGGATCAGAACCCGGGAGGAACCGCCGCCTCCGCGCCCGGCGGACGAGACGCTGCGCCACCGCATCGCCGAGGGCCTGAAGTTCGTGTTCGGGCACGCCATTCTGCGCAGGGTCGTGGCGTGCACGGCCACCGCCAACCTGTTCGGCGGCATGAGTTCGGCGCTGGCGATGGTCTTCCTCGTCCGGGTGCTGCATGTGCGCCCCGCGCTCACCGGGCTGATCATGGCGGGCGCGGCCATCGGCGGGATCGCCGGAGGAGCGTTGGCCGGCCGGCTCGCCAGGAAGGTCGGCTCGGCGCGCATCATCTGGGTGTCGATGCTGGTCTTCAGCGCGCCGCAGGTCGTCGCGGCGGCGGCCTGGCAGGGCTGGGGAGTGCTGCTGTTCCCGCTGGGCTGGGGCATCGCGTACTTCTCCGGGATGGTCTACAACGTCGCCCAGATCAGCTACCGGCAGTCGGTGACACCGCCGGAGCTGATGGGCCGGATGAATGCGGCCGTCCGCTGGGTGGTGTGGGGCACGTTGCCGCTCGGCGGCGTCCTGGGTGGGGCCCTGGGAACCCTGATCGGGGTGCGGCCCGCACTCTGGCTGGCCTTCGCCGGCTCATGGGCGGCGGGCTGGTTCGTGTTCTTCTCCCCGCTCCGCCGCATGCGCGACGTTCCGCAGACCGATCCGACGTCCGCCTCGCTGTCACGAGGTGACGGCGAGGGCGCTCACCAGCACCGCCAGTGACTCCTTGGGGGCTGCCCCCGAGGTGTCCACGACGATGCGTTCGCGGCCCCACGGCTCGTACTGCCTGCCGGTGACCTCCGCCCAGTCCGGCAGCGGCAGACCGGGGATGTCCACCGACCGTGATGCCACGCGCCGCCGGTGTTCCGCCGCATCCGAGCAGACCACCTCCACCTCGGCCCACGGGACACCCGCCCGCACCGCCGCGTCCCGCCAGGCGTCCCGTGTGACCGCCAGCGGATTCACCGACTCCGCGATCACGGACAGGCCCTGCCGCAGATGTTCCTCGGCCAGCGCGTACCCGACGACATAACCGGCCGGCCCCACGGGATGCCGCGCCAGTCCCGAGCGGACCAGCGCCTGCTCGATGGTGTCCACCCGCACATGCACCGCTCCGGTCCGCGCGGCCAGGAGCCGGGCAGGGGTGGTCTTCCCGGTGGCGGGCAGACCGCCGATCACAACGAGCATGCGGCCATCCTGCCGGGGACCGGACAGCGGGAGCCGACGGCGGTGGAGTGTTCATACGAGCGCAATGCCGCGGCCCGGCCTGTTGTCCGGACCGCCGTCCACGGTGATGACCCGCCCCCTCCGTGTCCGCCCCGGCGGCCTTCCGGGTGCCCGCCCGGGCGTCGACCTGCCCCGAACCGTTGACGACAGCACCGCCGACACACTGCGCCCGTTCCGCGACTACGGCACTAGGTCCCCTCAGCGTGCCCCGGTGTCGGCTGCCTGCTCGGGCCGGACGCGGGGGTTGAGAAGATGCCCTGGCCGGGCGCCAGGATCCCCCGTGGGTCGTACGTGTGCTTCGCCGACTCGAAGTGCGCCCAGGCCGGACCGAAGTGGGTGCGCCAGTCCGCGTGTGTGAACGGGATGCTGCCGACCGGGTACTGCGTGCCGCCGGCCGCCGCGGTGGCCTCGTAGACCTGGCGGTTGGCGGTGAGGAGACGGTCGACGGTGGCGGTGTCGTGCGGCGGGGTGGCGCGCAGGACCGCGAAGAGGTACGGGACGGGATCGTCGGGGATGCGCAGGAGGGGAGTGGTGAGGCGCTCGCGCAGGAGCGGGTACAGGAGGACGAGGCCGGGGCCCAGGTCGTCCGCGGTGAGCGCGTCCAGCACCTCGCCCGTGAGGCCGGCCGCGGACCCGCCGGGGAGCAGGAGGTTGAGCCAGGGGTGGGCGTACGTCCACAGGCCCGCCTCCTTGAGCTCTTCGACGCCGGGGGCGACCCGGTCGAGGAAGTCGTAGTAGGGGAGGTCGCACCGCTCGACGCCGGTCGGGTCGTGGCGCAGGCCGCGCAGCAGGACCGTGTCGTCGGGTGCGGGGCCGACGGGCGGGCCGTAGGCCACGGCCTCCAGGGTGTATGCGCGGAAGGCTCCGTCGGCGTCCGCCGAGACCTGGCCCTCGACGTACTCGAACCGGCCCTCGCCGGCCAGGGCGCGCTGGTCGTCGAGGAAGGTCCGCAGGTCGTCGTAGGGCAGCAAGTAGTGCCGTACGGTCTGCGGCGCGGGCAACAGGCGCAGGGTTGCGCCGACGATGACCGCGCACTGGCCGAGGCCGGCCAGGACGGCGTGGAAGAGGTCGGGGTGCCGGGTGGCGGAGCAGTGCACCGACTCGCCAGTGCCGGTGACGACTTGGAGTTCGCTGACGTTGTCGACCTGGGCGCCGTGCCGGTGGGTCTGGCCGCCCAGGCCACCCACGGACAGGGTGCCGCCGACGGAGAGTTCGAGATAGTCGGTGAAGACGGGCGGGGTGAGGCCGTGGGCGAGGGTGGCCATGGCGACCTCGCTCCATCTGGCGCCCGCCCCGACGGTGACCGTTGTGCTGTCCGGGGTGAGCGGGCCGATGTCCGCGAGGGTGGCGGTCTCGACGACCAGGCCGCCCTGGACCTGCGCCTGACCGTCGGTGGCATGCCCCTGGCCGCGCGGTGCGAGGGGCAGGCGGTGCGTGTGGCAGAAGCGGACCATGGCGACGACGTCATGGACCGCGCCGGGGCGCAGGACGGCGAGAGGACGCCGGTGCACGAGGTGGCCGAAGTCCTCGGAGGCGGCGGCGAGTGACGCCTCGTCGATGACGAGCGTCCCGTCGAGCGGGGGGATCTCCGCCAGGTCCGGGCCGGAGCCCGATCCGGTCACGGCCCAGCTCCGGGCGGCGGGGTCGAAGCCGACCACCGCCGCACCGGAGACGGTGAGCCCGCGCAGCAGGGCACGTCGTGACGGTGTGTGGGACATGGGCACAACCACCTCGCACGAAACTGGGGGTGATCAACGCCCTGTCATCCTAGGAGAGTTGGGCGCGCTGCGGTGGTGTGCCGTGCCGTCCGCGGGGGAGCGGATCAGGTCATTTCCCGGCGGCGAGTGCCGCGCGGGTCGGCTTGCCCAGGGCCCAGAACAGCACGCCCAGGAGCATGAACCCGGCGAGCGGGACGGCCTCCGTCAGCAGGTACTTCCAGCGCTCGGCGTGACTCCAGCCGTCCGGCGCGTAGTCGGATCCGAACCAGTGGTCGCCGAGTCCGGGGGCGACCAGCTGGACGCTGGCGAACAGGATGAGCACGGTGAGTACGACGCTGATGATGCCCGGGAAGGGCGCCTTGTACGGGCGGGGGACGTCCGGGGCCTTGCGGCGCAGTACCGCGAGCGCCGGGAAGATGCCCAGGTAGCTGACGAGCGTGGTGGAGACGGCGAGGCCGAGGACCGCGCCGAAGAGCTTGGCCGCGCTGCCGTGGGTCAGTTCGTGGGCCAGCACCAGGACGACGGTGGAGACCAGACCGCTGAGGATGTTGACCCGCACCGGGGTGCCGAAGCGGCTGGAGATGACGCCGAGGAAGCGGGGGGCTGCGCCGTCGTAGCCGGAGACGGCGAGGGCGCGGTCGGAGCCCATGATCCAGGTGACGCCGGAGGACAGCACCGTGAGGATGAACATGATCGCGGCGAAGTCGCCGAGCAGGCTGCCGGCGCCGCTGAGGGTGGCCGTGCCGTCGGAGGCGACGTGGCCGCCGTAGACGGTGAAGACCTGCCGGATCGCGTCGAGGAACCCGCCGAGGCCGGTGACGGCCTTGACCGGCAGGACGAGCAGGATGCCGAGGATCGGCAGTGCGTACAGCGCCACGGCTAGGGCGGCGCTGCGGAAGATGGCGAAGGGCACGTCCTTCTGGGCGTCGGTCATCTCGTCGCCGGCGGTGTTGGGCAGTTCGAAGCCGACGTAGTTGAACATCAGGACCGGCACCAGACCGACGAAGCCCACGTACGTCGGCGAGAAGTCACCGGCCCCGAAGCCGTGCAGGCCGTGCTTGATCCCGTAGATCACGACGGTGACGGTGAACAGGCCGAGGAGGACGAAACGGCTCCAGGCGCCGAGGGTGGGGATCCACTTGCCGACGTCGAAGGAGAGGATCGCGGCGAGGACACCCACCCACACGAACAGGAGGGTGAAGACGTAGAAGGCCGGGGTGCTCAGGTCCTTGCCGTCGTTGAAGAAGGTGGTGAAGGCCGTGACGGCGGAGACGGAGAGGGTGCCGCCCAGCCACACCGGGTTGGTGATCCAGTAGAGGAAGTTGTTGACGGCGCCCGCGAGGCGCCCGAAGGCCCGGCTGGTCCAGATGTAGGGCCCGCCCTCCTCGGGGAACGCGGCCCCGAGCTCCGCGGTCAGCAGCGCGGACGGCACGAAGAACACGAGAGCCAGCACGATCAGCCAGGTGAACGCCTCGGCACCGGACGAGGCCACCGTGCCGATGGTGTCCACGCCGACGATGGTGCACAGGAGGAAGAAGAGAATGTCGAAGCGGCCGAAGTGCTTGCGCAGCTTCTGCCGCTCCGTCTGGGCCGTTGCCGGCTCGGACGCTATCTGGCCAACGGTCACGGGAACTCCTGCGTGCGCGCGGGGTACGGGTGCGATTCGGCCAATGATCGACGCCACCGCACAACCGCACAAGCGTTCCTGTACAAGTCTTGACCATCGCCCGGGACGCCTTACCGCACCGGAAACCCAGCCGAAACATCTGACGTGGCAGGCATGGGGGCGTGCGGAGCAGTGACTCACTTCGCGTCCCACGCGTTCGGCCGTAGGGGCCCGTCCGACCGATTGACTACGCAGGGCGTCAGCCTTCCTGGAGCGGGGTTTCGGCCAAACCGTCCACAGAGCGCATGGCTCCCTCAGCCGCTCGCCTCGATTACAGACATGGCGACTTCGGGGGGCGAGAACAGCGGGCCGACGGGCACGGCGAGGTACCGGAACTCTCCGCCTGGTCCGTCCAGTTCGGAGTACGACTGCCAATCGAGGGGGTATGCACCCCTCAGCGTGCAGGTGTTGGCCTCGTAGGCGCCCTCGGCCCACAGCAGCGTGCCGGCAAGCTCCCGCCCCTGATGGATTCTGAACGCCTGATCCCGAGTCGGCCCGCGGCCTGCGCCTGGCGGAGCCCACAGGGAAGCGTCGTTGGTCAGCATGATGGCGAGACCGTTCTGGTCGGACCGTTGGCAGAAGCGCTCCAGCCTGGCTATGTCCCGCACGAAGTGCAGACGTGCGAGGTCCGCGGCGGCATGCCCCTTCAAGGCGTAGTCCTCGGGCGGAGTCCCCACCGTGCCCGTCCATCTCCGGGTGAAGTACTTGAACTCGATCGCGGTGCGGGTCGAGGGGCCGATGCAGAGGAGGTCCAGGTACTCGGCCTTGCCCTCCGCCCGCTGCGGCACCTCAAGCCTGGAGTGCACATCCGGTGACAGTTCCCACAGAGCCCGCGCGAAGCTGTGCTGAAGATCTGCTTCGGAGTGGAAGACCGGCCTGTGCCTACGCAGTTGCGCGATGACGTCGCCGAGCGAGACGCACCCAGCGACATCCCTGTTGCCGTCCATGGCCCCCCTGTTCACCCCGATGTCGAAGTGGTTCCTCCACAGTATGTGCAAGCCGCAGAGCCGGCGCGCGGCTGCTCGCGTGCCACAGCGGCTGTCCGACCTCACGCTGTACGCCATGGAAGAGCCGCAACGCGGGATTCGCGCGGCCCACTCGGAATCCACGATCACCGTGTAGCAGGCGTACCCCCGAGAAATCGGCCTGCCCGGCTGTCCGCGACGGACGTTTTCCCGCCGTCTGGAAGCGGGACCGGGTGACCTGGGTCATCAAGGAGCGTTTACAGCCCCTTCCGGAGCCCGTTCCGTCGAGGTCAACAGGTGGCCGCCGCCGGCCGCTTCCTGACGTGGCAGGCACAAACCCCGCCCCTCCGGCAGCGACGCACGCTCGGCCCCATTGCCCCGCGGGGGCGGGGTGAGCGGGGCGGACCGGTGATCCGACACTCTTCACAACGTCCGGAGAGCGACTGCTTGTTCCCTTTTCAGATGTGACATTTCGCCAGGTCAGCGGGCCTTTCGCCGCAGGCGGGACCCGGTGCATAGTCCCCGGGCGGTCAAGAGGCTCGCAGGAAGGGGATCCGGCACCTTGAGAACTGACAGGACGTCCGACCACACGTTGGACGACAACTCGCCGCAAGCACCGGGGCGACCTCGGGAGTCGGGACTGGTGACGCGTGGGCTACTGCCCGAGCGCGGACCGCGGCGGACACTGGCGCTGGCGACGTTCATCAACATGATCGGCAGCGGTCTCTTCATGATCGGCGCCGCATTGTTCTTCACCCGCTCGGTCGGGCTGTCGGTGACGCAGGTCGGTCTGGGCATGGGGGTGGCGGCCCTGGTGGGCCTGACAGCAGGTGTCCCTGCGGGGCGGGTGGCCGACCTGCGCGGGCCGCGGGAGACGTACCTGGCCGTCCAGTGCATGCAAGCCGTGGCCATGGCGGCGCTGGTGCTGGTGCATTCGTTCGGCATGTTCGTGTTGATCATTTCCTTCACCCAGCTCGCGTCCTCGGCCGGTGCCGCGGCCCGGGGCCCGCTGACGCGCGGCTTGGCGGGTACGAATCCGACGAAGTACCGGTCGTATCTGCGGGCTGTGGCCAATCTGGCCGGAGCGTGTGGCGGGGTCTTGGCTGGCGTGGTGGTGCAGATGGACACCCGAGGCGCGTACGTGATTCTGGTGCTGGCCAATGCCCTCAGCTTCCTGCTCTGCGCGG
Organism: Streptomyces sp. NPDC001137; assembly: GCF_040298885.1. NCBI lineage: Bacteria > Bacillati > Actinomycetota > Actinomycetes > Kitasatosporales > Streptomycetaceae > Streptomyces > Streptomyces sp. NPDC001137. The sequence continues at coordinate 452,164 of NZ_JBEPBA010000003.1, read as the reverse complement.
CCGTCGTGACCCGGCTGCCGCATCTGCCACCGGTGCGTGAGCGGGATTCCGCCTCCGACTCCGCCTCGGGGGAGTCTTCTCCGGGCCGTTGGCATGTGCTGAAGGACCGCCCCTACTTGGTGGTCACCGTGCTGGACTCGATTCTGTCGCTTCAGGGACATGTTCTGGTATTCGCGCTGCCGCTGTGGATCGTCGGGCACAGCGCAGCACCCCATTGGCTGGTCGGGCCGTGCGCGGTGGTCAACACGCTGATGGTGGTGGCGTTCCAGGTGCGGGCAAGCCGAGGGGTCGTCGACAACGTCTCGGCGGGGCGAGTCGCGGTCCGTTCCGGGGTGGCATTCCTGCTCGGCATGGCGGCAATATCGGTCACCGCGGGGGTGCCAGGATGGCTCGCCACCGTAATGATCATCGCCGGCGTCGTCGTGCACACGGTCGGTGAGCTGTGGCACGCGGCGGCCTCATTCGAGCTCAGCTTCGGGCTGGCGCCCGCCCATGCCCAGGGCCAGTACTCCGGGCTGAACGCCACCGGAACCGGCGTGGCGAGCTCCCTGGCCCCGTCAATTCTGGGCTTGTTCTGCATCACCTGGGGTGTTCCCGGCTGGCTGGCGCTGGGCGGCGTCTTCGTGCTGGCGGGACTGACGATGCCGTATGCGGTCCGGTGGGCCGAACGGGCACGTACAGCAGCAGCCGGAGAGAGCCGTTGCGCGGGGGGACTGCGCTGATCGGCGCCAAGTAGCGTCGCTCGCGTGGACTTTCATCTCAATCATGCGCCCGAGGGGCTGACGAAGCGGGCCCCACGGCCCAAGAACCCGGTTACCACAGCGGCACTGCCGGTCCCCAAGGCGCCAACGGCCGCGCCGAGCAGCGCCGCAAGTCCCGCATCCATGGCCCGGCAGCCTATAGCCTCATGTACCTGTCCGCCTGTTTCTTGGCGCACCGTCGAGGCGCTCTCAGAGCGCAGTCGCACCGCGATGACGGCATCGACGCCGTTGCCACCAGCTCTCGCCGGCGTCATGCATGACAAGGCCGCGGCAAAGGGAATCATCGTCACCACCGCCTGGTTCGGGAAGGCCCAAAACTGCGGCGGCGCGATCGGCATGGCGCATGCCCCGGGGAATTCCTGGTTCTGGCGGGCGAAGTGGGCAGCGTGGCGGACGGTTGGCCCGGTGACGTGAGTGTGACTTCCCTTCGGAAAGTGTCGTCCATGTCTCACCGGCCCTCTCCGGCGTCACACTCCGAGCCGTCTCGGCCCTCTTGTCGGCAGAACCGACTTGGAGAGGGGAAACCCAGTGAACATCGTCATCTTCGGGGCGAACGGAGTGACCGGGCGGCTGGCCGCCGAACAGGCGAGTGCCGAAGGGCACACAGTCACTGCCGTCACGCGCCATCCCGAGACCTTTCCGGTAAATGGGCCGCGGCTGCGGGTGATTGAGGCGGACGTGCTCGATTCAGCCGCGGTCGAACGAGCGGTGGCCGGGCAGGACGCCGTGATCTCGGCGCTCGGCGTCCCCTACGGCCGAGGCCCCGTCACCGTGTATTCCGTTGGCATCAGTCACATCACGCAGGCCATGACCAGGCACGGCATCCGACGCGTCGTCGGCGTGACCTCGACCGTGCTCTTCGGGACGGCGGCGCCCGGTGAGGGCTTTCTGTTCCGAAAGGTATTGGAGCCGTCCGTCGTACGTTTCATGGGGCGCACCGTGTACGACGACATGCGGCGCATGGAGGAGATCGTCCGCGAGACCGATCTCGACTGGACGATCATTCGCCCCGGCGGCCTGTTCGACAGGAACGCGGTCAGCGACTACCAGGTCGGGAGGGAACGCCTCCCGGGCCGGTACACCGCGCGGGCCGACCTCGCGCACGAGTTGCTGCGGCAGGCCGTCGACGACCGGGATGTGCGCGCCTTCATCGACGTACGCACCACGCAGGACACCCCGAGCTTCCTCGACCTCATCCGCAACGAGGCGTTCAGCGGCAAGGGCGAGAAGAACGGGGGCACGAAGGGGCGCGTTCGTGGCTGACGACCGGTTCATCCTGCTGGCGCCGGGTGGCGCCCGGCCGGGGCGAATTGCGTTGCCGCCCGCGTTCTGCGTCAAGGTACGCCGTCGCGGGAAAGGCTGTGAACGCGGCTTGACCTGGGTCACGAAGCCGCGTTCATAGACCACGACCGTTCTACTGGCGGCATCCGGGCGCTGGCTCGTCTACTCCACGTCGATGCCGTAGTCCTGGACGAGTTCTTCCAGACCGCCTGCGCCAGGCCTACGGGTCACATGGGTCACATGGCAGCACAGCCCCGCCGGACCGGGCCTCCAGTGCTCGCACCACGGCCACCATGTCCTCGCCCCCATGGCCCTGCGCCACCGTTTCGCCGAACAGGGCGTGGCAGACGTCGAGCAGCGGGGAGGCCACATCGGCCTTGCGGGCGGCTTCGGCGATCAGTCGGTTGTTCTTCAGGACGTCCGCGGCCGCCGCCTGGACGGCGAAGTCACGGTCCAGCAGTTTGGGCGCCTTCATCCGGGAGACGGCGCTGGCCATCGGGCCGGCGTCCAGGACGTCCCGCAGCAGCCGCGGGTCCAGCCCGTGCCGGTCGGCGAAGTGGAACGCCTCGGCCAGCCCGGTCACCAGGGTGATCAGGAACAGGTTGACCGAGAACTTCATCAGCAGCGCACCCGGCACGGGACCGCAGCCGAACGTCTCCCGGCACATCGGCGCCAGCAGGGGGCGTACGGCCTGCACGGCGTCGTCGTCGCCCGCCAGCATCGCCACCAACTGCCCCTGTTCCGCCGGGACTCGGGACCCGGAGACCGGGGCCTCGACATAACGCCCGCCCGCACCGTGGACGGCCTCCCGCAGACCGGACGAGTGCTCCGCGGAGGTCGTGCCCATGTGGACGACGGTGTGCCCGGCGACCCGCGCGGCGAAGTCCGGGGTGCCGCGCCCCAGGACCGCGTCGACGGCACTCTCGTCGGCCAGCATCAGGATCACAGTCTCCGCCCGGTCGAAGACCTCGGCGGGACCTGCCGCGATCCGGGCTCCCGCGGCGCGCAGTGGTTCGCACCGGGACGGGGTGCGGTTGAAGACGACCAGAGGTGTCCCGGCGCGGGCGAGGTTGAGCGCCATGGGCTGCCCCATGACCCCGAGGCCGACGAAACCCACGTACACGATGTCCCACCGTCCTGGCCGATACCGATCCCGTCGACGCGGAGGCCGGCTGCCGCCGCCCCGACTATGACAGCGGTCATAGTAGCCCGCACTATGACGGCGGTCATAGAGTGCGGGGAGTCGTCGATGCACGGAGCGGTGGGAGGAGACCGAGGATGACGGCGGCACAGGCACCGCGGCGTGGACCACGGGAGCGGATGGTCTTCGGTGCGGCCCAGCTCATCCGGCGCGACGGGGTCGCCTCCACGGGGATGCGGGAGGTCGCCGCGTATGCGCAGGCGCCACGCGGTTCGCTCCAGCACTACTTCCCCGGCGGCAAGGAGCAGCTCGTCAACGAGGCGGTGGGCTGGGCCGGGAGATACGCCGGCAACCGCATCGACCGCTTCCTCGCCGCGCTGCCCACGCCGACCCCCAGCGGGCTGTTCGCCGAGATGGTCCGCCAGTGGACCGACGAGTACGAGACCGCCGGGTTCGCGGGCGGCTGCCCGGTGGCCGCCGCCACGGTGGACTGCGCCGAGTCGACCGCGTCGACCCGGGAGGCCGCGGCCGCCGCGTTCGGCACCTGGACCGGTGCGATCGCCCGGGCCCTGACGGACATGGGCGTACCCGAAGACCGGGCCGGGGCGCTCGCCACGCTCATGATCTCGGCCCTGGAGGGGGCGATCCTCATCGCCCGCGCCGAGCAGCACACCCGCGCCCTGACGAACGCGGCCCGGGAACTGGGCCCCCTCCTCGACGCGGCGGTGGTCAAGGACGGCGCCTCGGCTCACTCCTCCCAGTCGAGCTGATGCTCGGGCGTCCCCACCGACCGCCGGTACGCGATCGCTTCGGCGCGCCCCGCCTCGTCCCCGCGCCGATACCGGCTGATCCGATATGCGGCTGCCGCCGCGTGGGCTTCCGGGCGAAGACGACCACGCGCTCGTCCCCCCGCGGTGAAGTCCGCGTACCAACCGTTCTCCGGCTCCAGCGCTTCGGCGAGCGCCTGCGCGAGGCCGCTCACGTCCTCACTGTCGGTCTCCCACTCGGCGAGCGTCCACGACCCGGGCTGCGCGGGGCTCGCGCTTGCCGAGACGTCGAGCCGGGTGACATTGCGCAGACGTAGCCCGGGCGGCTGGAAGACCGCTCCGGATCGCAGGCTCTCGCCGATGACGTATCCGGTGATGGGTGATCGACACTCATGCCTCGAAGCTACCGGCCGCCACTGACACTCGCCGCGCCGCCAACTGGCCGATCGCGTCGGCGTGTTGCTCGGCAGGCCGACTCCCGCCCGTCGGGCGTGGACGGCGAAAAGGCGAGCTGAACACCCGAACACCAGAACGTGCAAAGTCCTCACTCACAAGAGCATTTACCGCTTCGTCGGCTTGTGGGACGCTCGGATTCCTCGGACGGGGGGAGCGGGGGATGGGGCAGCGGATCGCGGAGCTCGGCGCGCTCCTTCGCTCACTGAGGATGGCCACCGGGTTACCCTCGGCCGCCCTTGCCGCGTACCGCTCCTTGCCCGGCCTCGCCGAGGCGTACGAGCAGGTCGTCGCTCCGGTCCTGGCCGACACGCTCACGGACCCAAGAGGGCGCGACCGGGTCGATCGGTCCCTGCGCGCGATGAGCGCGAAGTTCGGGCTGGCCATGCTCGGTTACGCCCGTTTGACCGGATGCGCGCCCCAGCTCGACGTCGCCGTACTGGCCGGAGGGGTGACGAGGCTCTACGACGATCTCATCGACGGTGACGTCGACCTCTCGGCCGACGCCCGCCTCGCGGACCTCCTGGGCAACCGGCATTTCGTACCGGGCACGGAAGTCGAACTGCTCCTGGGGCGGATGGTGTACGAGATCGAGGGCAGACTCGGCCACACTCCCGACGAGTCCGTCTTCATGGCTCTCACCTCGCTGCACGAGTATCAGGTCCTCTCCCGCCGCCAGCGCGAGCCGAACGTCCCCGTCGACGTACTGGAGAAGATCACCCGCGGGAAGGGCAGTGCGGCCAACCTGATTCTGTGCGGCATCGTCAAACCCGGCCTGAACCAGGTCGAACGCGAACTCGTCATGGATCTGGGCGAGGCTCTGCAGTCCCTCGACGACTACATGGACATCGACCTCGACCGGGACCACGGCGTGACGACCCTCGCCTCCCTCGGCGTCGTCACCCTCCCACACATAGCGGGACGACTGCGCGTCATGCGGCCACGGCTCGTGTCGTGTTACGGCCGGCGGGCCGCCGGGCCGTACTGCGGGATGCTCTACTTCCTGCTTCTCAAGTCGTGGGTGGGCCGCAGGTTACCCGTCCTCGGCCGGCTGGTCCGTGGGCCCGCCCGCAAGTCCGCAGTGCTGGCCTTCCTCTCGCGCGGAGAGGACGCACTGCCGGCGGCCGGACCGGAGACGCCGGCATGAGGGACGAGCGAGCGTTGAAGGTATTCGTCTTCACCCTGCTCGGCGTCATCCTGGTGGCCACGGTCCTGGTGGCTGTCAGGGGGCTGATCGAAGGTGACCTCAAACCGCTGGACCTGTGGGTCTCCCTCATCCCCGCCGTCCTGACCATCGCCACCATCGTGACGGGCTATCTCCAGAGCAGTCGTCGTGCGCCCGTCACTGCGGAAGAGGCGGCGTCGGCGCTGGCGCGGAAGGTGGCCAAGGAGACCAAGTCGGAGAACAGCTCCCGCGGCCTCCTCGCGGAGCGGCGGATGGCCGTGCGCTGGCGGCGCCGGCCCGGCTCAGAGCGGATCTCGCGACTGTCCGCCGAACTCCCCGACGAGGGCGTACTGAACCAGTTGACCGGCGCCGTCGCCCGGCACGCCCGTGAGGGCGAGCTGTGCCGCCTGGTGGTGACCGGTGACCCGGGAGCCGGCAAGACGGCCCTGGCCATGGTGGCGACGATGGAACTCGCCGAACAGGCCGTACCCACGGTGCCCGTGCTCTTCCCGTTCTCCGCCTGGGACCCGGCGCGTCGGCTCGTGGACTGGATGACGGACGAGCTCACCACCGCCCATGCGGTCGTCGCGGGCAAGCCGCACGGCAGACGGATCGCCGAGGAACTCGTCCGGCACCATGTCCTGCCCGTTCTCGACGGTCTGGACGAGGTCTCCGATCCCGCCGCCGCTCTCAGACGCATCGAGGAGGAACTGGAGGGCCGGTCGTTCGTCCTGACCTGCCGGACCGACTCCTTCGCCGAACTGGACGGCGGCCGAACCCTGAACGAGGTGCTGGTCGTACAACTCCAGCCGCTGCGGGCGGACGAGGCCCGCAGTGTCCTGCAGACCTCCGCCAGGCCCAGCCACGCCGCACCTCTGATCTCCGTCCTCGACGCCGAGCCGACCGGGCCGGTGGCACGGGCGTTGCAGACACCGTTCATGCTCTCCCTAGCCCTGAAACTCGGGGGCTCCCTTCCCGCCGAACTCCTCACGGCCACGGGCCCGGAGGCCGAGGAACGCATCAAGCGGTATCTGCTCGGGGCCTTCATCACCCGTGCCTACGGGCCCTCTTCCTACGATGTCGACGAGGCCCGCGGCCATCTGGCCTTCCTCGCCCGGCATGTCGACCCGGCCACCGGCAGGCTGGCCTGGTGGCGGCTGCACAGCGCGGTGCCACGGGCAGTGTTCTTGACGCTCGCCGTGGTCAACGCGGCCATCGCCTGCTCGGGAGCGGCGATCGTCATGTTCTCCCTCTTCCGACGCCCCTGGTGGGGTCTGTGGATCGGGCTCGGAGCCGCGCTGATCGGCGCGTTCGTGGTGGAGCTGGTGCCACCGGACGATCCACGCCGTGCCAAGCCGCGTCTGAGGTCCGTACGGCCGCCCACCACACACGCCCTCCAGCGTGTCCTCGGCTTCGGGGCGGTGGGCGGCGCCGCCTGCGCCGTGATCGTCTGGCTCCTGTACGAGAAGCCGCAGTACGTCGTCATCGGCGGCGTGCTCAGCGGCATCACCTTCGCCGCCGCCCGGTACTTCAGCGAACCGAGCGACCCGATGGAGGCCGTCACCCCCGTCGCCCTGCTGCGCTCCGACCGTTCCATGGTGCTCTACTCCTGGCTGGTCGGTGCCATCCCCGGGGCGCTCACCGGCGCCTACCTCGGTGCGTCGCTCAAAAGCGGGCGGCGCACCCCGCAACTCGACGACGTGTCACTGATCGACAAGCTCCCCATCGCGGTCGAGGCGCTGATGGGCGCGGCCGGCGGAGCGCTGCTGAGTGCCACCGGGCTCGGCATGATGGCCATCGGCTCCAGCTCGTGGGGGCGGTTCGTGGCCACCCGCGGCTGGCTCGCCCTGCACGGCCGTACGCCGCTGCGGCTGGTGGCTTTCGTGGAGGACGCCCGTAAACGAGGTGTGCTGCGGCAGATGAACGGCTATTACGAGTTCAGCCATCGCCAGTTGCAGCGTCACCTGGCCGGACCGGTACGGGCCGTCGCTTCCGCGGCTGATACCAGCACCGGCCCCGACAGCACCCAGTAGGCCTGCCGGGCAGGCCACCGGCCGGTGTCGGGCAGCGGCAGATAGCACGCCTCAGGGAAGCGGACCCAGGCGTGGGGGAGTCCGGGGCCCGCGGGCAGGAGCTCCAGCTCGGACAGCCCTCTGCGTACCTCGGCGACCGCTCTCAGCTCGCCACAGTGGGCGGCGCAGACGAACTGCAGCAGGGCCTGCGAGAAGGTCCCGCTGTCCTGCTCCCGCTCCCTTCGGCCGAGCAGCTCGCCGACCTCGTCGCCGCTGGTCAAGTCGTAGACCCGGGGCGGGCCCGGCACATCGTCGGCGTGGACGGCGCAGCGCAGCAAGGGAAAGTCGTGCCCGCGCAGGGCGACGGTCTGCTCGGTCAGCCAGCGCCGCTCGTACGCATGCTGAAGGCGCTCGAAGACGACCAGGAGGAGCGACCGGGCCAGCACGGCCGTCCCGAACACCATCGCGCACGCCAGGGCGGCCACTCTGAGGGACGGCACCAGCAGCCCCACCATGGCCATGGCGAGCGGCACCACCGCCCACCCGACGCCGACGAGCTGGGCCCCCGCGAACTCCGGCTCCCTCAGCCCGGTGCCGTAACGCCGGACCGCCCGCTTCGGCCCGCGCAACGGCGCCAGCGGAATGGCCGCTTCGGGCCCCAGCAGCTCAGGCTCATGGCTCATGGCCGCACCCGCCCGCCTTCCGTCGACACCCACCCGTGAGGTACCTACCCCGTGAAGCTACTACGGGAGCGTGGACGAGACAGGGCGCCGATGCGCGACCCCGCAGGACGTGCGCCACGGACGGGACGACATGGGTCGGGGAACGGTTCCCTCCCCCGAAGGTACCGTTCCCCGACCGCTCCCCCGGCGCCGGACTGTCGGCCGGCTGACCGCGTGGGTGCGGATCTGTGCTGTCACCAGCACATGACCGCTGTTTCCCCCGGTCCCCACGCGGAGTACAGGCGTACTCGGACGAAGTAGCGGCGGCCCTTGACGAGCCGGGCCTTGATGGTGGCGTTGTGCGGTGCTCCGCCGTCGTCCCGGCCGGCGAGGTAGCGGGGTTCCCCGTCCCGCTCCTCGAAGACCACGACGACGCAGTCGCTCGCGCCGAAGGTGCCGATGGTGTACTCGCGGGTCTCGGGCGGGTCGACGGTGAAGTCGGCCTGCTCGCCGGGGCCGAGGCTCAGCGGCGCGGAGCGGAAGGGCACCAGCATCGGCGGCCTCGGAACGTCGGCCGGCGGGTACCAGCGCAGCACGAACTCCTTGTCGGCCGGTGAGAGCGTGCCGGGCGGGTGCAGGCCCCCGCGGAACTGCTCCGGCTCCAGGATCAGCCCGTCCTCGAACGGATACTCCATGATCGACTGCGGGTCCCAGACGGAGCCGTTGACCTCGTCCGCGTCGAGCTTGCGCAGGATGTTGAAGTACGTCCTGTCCCGGCTCCAGAAGTTCGGCGGGCCCGCCAGCTCGGCGTAGACGGCCTCGTCGTCCCAGTGGATGCCGGCGAACGGGCTCTGGTGCTCGTGCAGCATGCCGAGCGCGTGCCCGATCTCGTGCAGGGCCGTCGCGCGCTCCCCGGGCGCGGTCAGGTCCCAGCCGAAGTTCATGGTCCGTTCGTTCTGCCCGGCCTGCAGACAGTCCTTGCCCACCATCGACCAGGAACCGTCACCGAGCTGGAACCCGATGCGCAGCTCGGCCTCCGAGCGGTCGCCGACCTCGACGAAGGACACGCCGATGCCGAGGCCCTGCCACTCCCGGAAGCACTCGCGCACCACGTCCCGCTGCTCCTTGGCGCCGACCCACGACACCCGGCGGGACTGCCCGGTTCCCGGTACGGGAATGACCGACCCGTCGGTGTCGCCGTCGAAGAACCAGTAGTGCAGCACGGTGCCGTTGACCCACATCGACCGTCCGCCGATGAGCGCACTGAGCCGCTCGGCGGTCAGCCCCGGTGTGAAAGCGGGGGCCGACTGCTGCGCGAGGGAGCAGTAGCGTCCGGTCATGCGCACAGGTTGCCGTGGGCGGGGTCACAGGCGCCTGAGTCGAGGGCTACTCAAGTCACCCTGTATCAGGGTTGAGTACTCGCGCTCATACTCCCGTGACGACTTTCGAACGCGACGCGAAGGCCCTTGAACTGCCCTGGCAGTTCACCGGACGTGAGGACGAGCTCGAGCTGATCCGCCGCTCCCTGACCGCGGGCCGGCACGGCATCGTGGTGACCGGCCCGGCCGGCTGCGGCAAGACCCGGCTGGTCACCGAGGCCGTGCGGGGCAGCGACCGCACCCGGGCCGCCGGCACACCCGAGACCCGGCACATCCCCTTCGCCGCGTTCGCCCACCTGCTGCCCGAGGCGGTCTCCCTGCACCGGGCGGTCCAACTCCTTTCCGGCGTACGGCTGCTGGTGGTCGACGACGCGCACCTGCTCGACGACGCCTCGGCCGCCCTCGTCCACCAGCTGGCCGTGCACGGCCGCACCCGCCTGATCGTCGTCGCCGCCGACGGCGGCCCGTACCCCGGCGCGATCTCCCGGCTGTGGACCGGCGAGCTGCTGCCGCGCCTCGCTCTGGAGCCGCTGCCCCGCGAGGAGACCGAACAGCTCCTCGCGGCGGGCATCGGCGGCAGCCTGGAGCCGCTCACTCTCAACCGCCTCCACCACCTGTGCCAGGGGGATCTGAGGCTGCTGCGCGAACTGGTGGACGCGGTGCGCGAGCACGGTCTGCTGACCCGCCTGCTCCCGGACACGGAGGAATGGGCGTGGCGGGGCCCGGTACCGGTGACGGCGACCGTCCGCCGGCGCACCGCCGAGCTCCTCGAACGCCCCGGCCCCGACGAGCGGCAGACGCTCGAACGCCTCGCCTTCGCAGAGCCCCTGCCCCTGCACATGGACGACCTCGATCTGCGGATCCTGGAAAACCTCGAGGCCGACGGCCTGATCCGCATCGACGACCAGGGAGACCCGGGCGACCAGGGCACGGTCCGCCTCGCCCACCCCCTGCACGGCCCGGTGCTGCGCGCCGCGGCCGGCAGGCTCCGGGCGCGGCGGCTGGCCCGTACCCCGGCCCAGTGCGCCGCGGCCCTCGCCGCCGAGTCCGCCGCGCTGACCCGCCGGATCGAGCAGGCGGACGTACGGCCGCTGCCGACGCCCGTGGGGGAGTGGCTCGCACAGGAGGGCGCACCGGTTCCCGCCTGGTACGCGGTCTTGCGGGCGAGGTTCTCGCGGCTTCGGGGGGAGCTGCGGGAGGCGGCGGCCTGGGCGCGGGAGGGGCTGCGGGACGCCTCGGGGGACGCGTCCTGCCGCACCGAACTCGCCCTGGCCGCCGCACAGTCGGGGGACGCGGCGACCGCCCAGGAGGCCATGGCGGGCTGCCCGGACCTGGAGGAGCCGTCCGCCTGGCTGCTCGCGGCCCGCGGGGACATGGACGGGGCGCTCGCGGCGATCGGCGAGTCCACCGACGGCATGGTGCAGAGGTACGGCGACGGCAGTGACCGTATGGCCGCCGGCTCCGACAGGGCGTTCGCCCTCTACGACGCCGTACGCCTCGGAGCCCCCGAGAAGGTCGCCGAACGCCTCCCGGCCGACGGCGTGTTCGCCCAGCATGCCGAGGCGCTGGCCCGTGGGGACGGTCCGGCGCTGGACCGGGCCGCGGAGGCGCTGGAGGAGCGCGGGTTCCTGCTGTTCGCGGCCGAGGCGCACGCGCAGGCCGTACGCGCGCACCGCGACCCGCGCGCCGCACGCACCTCACGCACGCGTGCCGTCGCCCTGGCCCGCCGCTGCCAGGGCGCCCGCACCCCCGCCCTCTCAGGGCTGGTCCTGGGCGAACTGACCGCCCGCCAGCGGCAGATCGTCACCCTGGCGGCGGCGGGCCTGAGCAACCGCCAGATCGCGGAACAACTGACGCTGTCCATCCGCACCGTGGGCAACCACCTCTACAGCGCCTACGCCCGCCTCGGCGCCAGCGACCGAGGCGCCCTGCCGTGCCTCGTGGAACTGCCGAACGCGCAGCCCGCCTGAGCCGCGCCCATGAACCGGCGGTCTGACCCCCAGTATTCGGGGGAGGGGTCAGGCCGCCGACCGCTGCCGTGCAGACCGGGCGTGTCCCGTCAGGCGTACTTCCAGCGCCACGCGTTCGAGCTGTACGTGCACTTGATCGGCGTGCCGCCCGCGGTGGTGGTGACGGCCCCATGGTCGCTGTTGCGGCAGAACTGTCCCGCCGAGTAGCAGTTGCCGGAGTTGGATTTGATCGAACAGGTGGCCACGCCGCTGCTGCCGCTGTTGCTGCTGGTGTTGCTGCCGGTGCCGGCGGCTTGGGCGGCGGCGGTTCTGGTGACGGTGACCGTGGGGCCGGGCTTGGCCTTGGCCTTGACGGTTTCGGTGACCGTCGGACCGGGCTCGGGTGTGGCCGTCACGGTCGCCGTGATCGTCGTCGCGGGCTTGACCTTGGCCTCGACGGGCTGCTTGCCGTCGTTCGCGGGGGAGGCGATGAGCGCGCCCGCGAAGAGGAGGCCCGCGCCGCCGAGCCAGACGCGCTTGCGCTTGCGCAGCGGACGGATGTCCGGCGGGCGTGGAGCCGGCGGTATGGGTGCCGTGTACGGGTTGGTCATCTCGTCCCCCCTGGGTGTTTCTGGAGGAGTGACCGTAGTGCCCTACAAGGCGGCATGTGAAGGATGTGTAAGGAGAGTGATCGTTCCGTGATTGTCGTCCTGGGCTGCCGAGTACAGAACTCGCCCTCGCGCGCTGCCGGTTCAGGCCGCCCCGAACGCCGTGAACGCCCACCCCGTCGCCTGGTGCAGTGCATCCCCCGGCAGTGAGGCGCGTGCGTCGCGCAGGGACTCGGCCAGGGACAGGCCCGCGCTCAGGCCCTTGTGCAGGGCGAGCATCAGGGGCACCACGGCGTGGTCGTTGACCGGTGCGCTGCTGGCCAGCACGCCCGCCGTGCCGAGCGGCAGCAGGGCGGTGACCAGGCCGAGGAGTTCGTCCGCACCGACCGAGGCGAGGCGGGCGGTGTCGCAGCTGGACAGGATGATCCGGTACGGGCTGCGGTCCAGGCGTTCGAAGTCGTGCACGATGAGCGGGCCGTCGGCCATCCGCAGAGCGGAGAACAGGGGACTGTCGGCGCGGAAGGTGCCGTGCGCGGCGATATGGGCCAGCGCGGCGCCGTCGAGCTCCTCCAGGACGCGCGGCACGCGCGCGTCGTCGTGTTCCAGGAGGGTCGGTCTGCCGTAGCGGTCGGCGAGTTCGGGTACTTCCGCGCCACCGGTGGCGAGCCCCGGTCCGCGCACCAGGACATGGCGGCCGCCGGGCGGCGGCTCGGTCTCGTGGGCGCGCAGCCAGCTGCTCGCCGACGGCGACACGCTCAGCACCCGCTCCCGCAGCGACGGCAGCAGCGCCCACGGCACGCGGTGCAGCCGGCTGGGCGGTACGACCACGACCGGACCGCTGCCCAGATGTGCGACGGCCGGGCCGAGCAGCAGGTCCTCCAGGCGGCGGCCCATCGCCTCGACCAGCGGAAGCCGTGCCTCCGCGCCCGGATGGGCCAGTCGGCGCAGCCCCGCCTGCACATGCTCGGCCTCGGCCTCGGCGTCGGCGAGCCGTGCCGCCTCGAACCGCCGTACCCGCCCCTGCCCGCACAGCAGCACCTGGACCCGTCCGTCGAGCACGGCGAGCTCCACCAGCCGCACCTCGCCCAGCCGTTCGAGCAGCCGCCCGGGCTCGAAGCGGTCCTCGGTGCCGGGCGCGTCGCCGCGCATGTGCAGGGTCCGGGAGCGGATCTCCCGCTCCAGCCGCCGCTGTTCACGCTCCAGGGCGGGGATCGGGCGGCCGTCGCTGCGGGCCTCCTCCGCGCGGGCGGCGATCTCCCGGAACGCGGTCAGGTTGCCGAGCAGGGCCGGGTCGGCGGGCGGTCGGGTGGGCGGGGTGGACAGGACGGTGGCCCGCCAGCGTTCGCTCCACGTCAGCAGCCGACGCGGACTGCCCGAGTCGAGGCTGGCCCGCTGGGCCAACGCGGCCAGCTCCGCGCCCTGTTCGGTCGCGCGGGCCCGCAGCTCGGAGGCGCCCAGCGTCATCCGGTGGTCGTCGAGCACGTCGAGACCGCGCCGGCACGCCTCCAGGACACCCCGGCCGGAACCGGCGGCCCGCGCGCGCAGCGCCTGCGCTGCCCAGCCGGTCATCCGCGCCAGCGGCGGCCCGCTGTGCCGGCTGCGGGCGGCGACGGCCAGATGCCGCTCCGCGTCCGCCGTCCAGCCCAACGAAAGGGCGATCCGGCCCGCGAGCAGCGAGGCCTCCGGGGCGGCCGGCGCGCCGAAGGAGGCGAGCCGTTCGGCCACCGCCGCCGCATCCGCGACCAGGCGTCCCGAGCGGCGCCCGGCGGCCACCCGCGCCTCGATCAGCACCAGCCGGGCATGCGTCTCCCACCAGCTGCGCCGCTGCCCGGCGAACAGCCGTACTGCCAGCGCCGCGCGCGCGATCGCGGTGTGCGGATCGCCCGCGAGACGGGCCGCACGGGCCGCGACCAGCAGCAGCTCGGCCTTGCGGGTGGACTGCCCGCCGATGCCGTCGAGCGCCCCTATGGCGGTGTCCGCCTCGGCGAGCGCCTCGCGGGCGAGCCCGGCGGCCATCAGCACCTCGCAGCGCCGGATGTAGAGCATGAACGACGGTGTGCCCAGCTTGGCGTAGCGCTCCTCGGCCTCGTCCAGCAGCCGCAGCGCGAGGGGGATGTCGCCGGAACGGAACGCGGCCAGCCCCCGGCTCTCCACCACGTCCGCCTTGTCGTGCTCCTGGCCGGTGGTGTCCCACTGCGCGTGCGCGGCGGTGAAGTCCGCCTCCGCCCGGTCCACCGCGCCGAGCGCCAGATGCACCGTGGCCCGCAGGGTCAGCGCCCGCGCCGTCCAGATGACGTCGTCCGCCTGCCGCAGCACCGGAATCGCCCGGCGTACGTCCTCCAGGGACTCGCGGTGCCGGCCCAGCACCCAGGAGGCGTAGGCCCGCCGGTACAGGACCCGCGCGCGGGTGTGACCGGTGCTGACCGAGACACCCCGCTCCAGCGCCTCCAGGCCCTGCCGGGTGCGGCCGGAGTGCACCAGCGCCACGCCGAGGGTGGCCAGGATGTCGCCCTCCCGGTCGGGTGCCTGGGCGCGCGCGGCCAGATCGCGGGCGCGGCGCAGATGGTGCAGCGCGATCCGCATGTCGCCCCAGTCCCGCTGCCAGATGCCGATCACCTGGTGCGCGACGGAGGCGCGCCACGGCGTCGGATCGCCGTCCAGCACGGCCTGTGCCCGCGCCAGAGCCTCGCCCGGGTCGGCGAACACCATCGGCAGCAGTTCGAGAACCGAGTCGCTTCCCGCTGTCACTCAAAGGATGGTAGTGGCCCGTGGTTGCGCCCCACACCGGTTTGGCGCTGTATCAATAGACGGCTCGGCGACTCTGATTGACGACTGTCGCCTCAAGGGGGAGGACACGCCATGGCACCTCAGCGATTCCACGAGCAGTTCGACCAGATCCAGCGTTCCATGCCCGACGTCGCCCTGGCGCTGGGGCCCGACGACGCGGCGGAGTTCATCTACGAGAAGGGCGTGGTCCTGGCCCGCGACGGTGAGGAGGCGCGGCTCGTCGAGGACACCGTGCGCGGCCACTTCACCGAGGCGACCGGACTGACCGCCGACCATGTGCAGCGGGTCAGCCCGGAGACCAACCGCTCGGGCATCACCCGTATCCAGGTCGGCGACCCCGGCCACGGCGACCGGCGCGGCGACCGCGCGGTCGCGCACGCCCTGCGGGCCATGCGCGAGCACGAGGCACGCGCCGAGCGCCGCCTGGTCAGCCGCAACCACGTGGTGTCGATCGCGGTCAACTCCTGTCCCGGCGACGAGCCCGTGCCCGCCCCGCTCACCCAGGGCACCAACCCGGCAGCGGCCGAGGCCGGTTACGACGCGGACACCGCCGTCGGCGTGCTGGTCATCGACAACGGCCTCACCCACGACTACGGCCTGGTGCCGCTGCTCGCCCACGTCCAGGGCGACCTGCACGGCACCGAGACCGACGCACAGGGCAACCTCCTGCAGTACGTCGGCCACGGCACGTTCATCGCGGGCCTCCTCGCGGCCGTCGCACCCAACACGGACATCACCGTGCGCAACACCCTCAACGACGCCGGGGCGATCCTGGAGGACCAGTTCGGGCAGCGGCTCTTCGACGCCGTCGACGAGCACGGCTGGCCGGACGTCATCAGCCTCTCCGCCGGCACCTCCAACGGCCGCGACGACGGCCTGCTCGGCGTGCAGAGCTTCATGCAGGAACTGCGCGGGCAGCGCACCCTGCTGGTCGCTGCCGCCGGCAACAACTCCAGCGCGTCGAAGTTCTGGCCCGCCGCCTACGCCGACCTGCCCGACTACGAGGACGCCGTGCTGTCGGTCGGAGCGCTGCGCAGCGACGGCGAGTTCGGCGCCTGTTTCTCCAACTACGGCTCCTGGGTGAAGGCCTACGCCCCCGGAGAGCGGCTGACCAGCCCGCTGACCGGATTCGACGCACCCGTGCCCTACGTCTATCAGCACTCCACCTACGAAGAGTGCCGGTACCACTTCACGTACGCGTGCACCTGCCAGTACCCGCGGCACACCGGCGTGCTGAGCACCGCGGGCACCCCCACCGCCGGCAAGGCGGACCAGGTGATGTTCGAGGGCTACGCCCACTGGAGCGGCACCTCGTTCGCCGCCCCGGTCGCCGCGGGCATGGTGGTCGCCTACATGAGTGCCAACAAGCTGGGTGATGCGCGCGCCGCCCGCAAGAAGCTCCTCGCGGAGACCGGGGCGTACGCGGAGGTGCGCGGGGCGCATGTGCCGGCGCTGCGCCCGCCGACGTGGCGCCCCACGCCCGTCACGCAGCTGGCACCTCCCGCATGAGGTCCGGAACGGTCCCCTCCACGGCGTACGATGACTTGCCGTACACGAGGGGTGGGGCCGTGGACCGAGCACATGTCGGCGCGTTGGTCCAGTCCGCCGTCGACGGCGACGCGGCGGCCTGGAAGGCGCTCGTGGAGGGGCTGAGCCCACTGGTGTGGTCCGTCGTGCGCGCGCACCGGCTCTCGGACGCCGACGCGCACGAGGTGTACCAGACGGTGTGGTTCCGTTTCGCCCAGCACCTGGGGCGCATCCGCGAACCCGACAAGGCCGGGTCGTGGCTGGCCAGTACCGCGCGCCACGAGTCCCTGAAGGTCCTCAAGAGCTTAAGGCGGCTGACGCCGACGGACGATCCGCAGCTGCTCGACCGGGTCAGTGAGGACCGTACGCCCGAGCAGTCGTTCCTCGACCTGGAGGAGGCGGCCGCCGAGACCGAGCGCATCCGGCACCTGTGGCAGGAGTTCGAGGAACTCGGCGATCGCTGCAGGCAGTTGCTGCGCGTCCTGATGGCCTCGCCGCCGCCCAGCTACCAGGAGGTGTCCGCGGCGCTGGGCATCGCCGTGGGCAGCATCGGGCCGCTCCGCCAGCGCTGTCTGCGGCGCCTGCGGGCACGACTGGAAGCACGGGGAGCGGTGTGACCGACATGAACAACGGCAACGGCAACGCCGATCACGAAGACGACATCAACGACCTGGACGACCTCAATGGCATCGACGAGGTGGCGTACGACCTGGTGGAGGAGGAACTCCGCAGGGCCGCGGCCATCCTGGACCCGGTGCCGGCCCAGCTGCGGCAGATCGCCGTCGAGGCCTTCGCGCTGCACGACCTCGACGCCCGCATCGCCGAGCTGACCTTCGACTCGGTGGTGGACGCCATCCCCGTCAGGGGAGCGACGGACGTGCCGCGGATGCTCACCTTCCACGCGGGCGGGGTGACCGTCGACGTAGAACTGACCGCACAGGGGCTGATGGGGCAGGTGCTGCCGCCGCAGACGGCCGGCATCGAGGTGCTCAGCGGCCCGCAGGCCGGATCGCCGCTGACCACCGACGACATGGGCCGCTTCACCTACGGCGAACCCCCTGCCGGCCCGTTCGCGCTGCGGCTGCGGACCGGCGAGGGCGTGCTCGTCACGGACTGGGTGACGGCCTGACGCGGGGCCCTGTCCTCACCAGGTGACGGGCAGGGTCTGCGGCCCGCGGATCATCGTCTTGCGGCGCCAGACGACCTGGTCGGCGGGGACCGCGAGCCGCAGGCCCGGCAGCCGTTCCAGCAGCGTGTCGACGAGCAGTTCGGTCTGCAGACGGGCGAGGACGGCGCCGGTGCAGTAGTGCGCGCCGTTGCCGAACGCCACATGAGGGTTGGGATCGCGGTCGGGGTCGATCCGGTCCGGGTCGGGGAAGACGTCCGGGTCTCGGTTGGCGGCCAGGTAGGAGACGTACACCGGGTCGCCGGCGCGGATCAGGTGGCCGTGCAGTTCGACGTCCTCCAGGGCGATGCGGGCCAGACCGACCGAGGTGCGGTGCGGGATGTAGCGCAGCAGCTCGTCCAGCACAGGCCCGCGTGCCTGCGGCTCCCGCATGCGCTGCATCAGCTCCGGCCGGGTGAGGAGCAGGAACAGCATCTGCCCGCAGTTGTGGGTGACCGCCTCGCCGCCGATCTGCAGCGGCCCGGCGAGGCCCACGGCCTCCTCCTCGCTGATCTCGCCGCGGCCGACGGCGGCGCCGAGCAGCGCGTACACGTCCTCGTCCGTGCTGTGGGCCCGGGCCCGGATGGTGTCGGTGATCCAGCCGTACATGCCGTTCTTGGCGCGGTCGGCGGCCTCGGACCCGCCGGAGGTGGAGATGATCTGCCGGGTCCAGGTATGCACCTGTTCCCGGTCCTCGGCGGGCACCCCCATCACCTCGCTGACCACGGTGATCGGGAAGGGCTCGAGAACCCGCTCGACGAGATCGACCGGCGGCCCGTCGCGTACGACCCCGTCGAGCAGCCCGTCGAGGATCTGCTGAGCGCGGGGCCGCAGCCGCTTCATCGCGGCCACGGTGAAGGCGCCGGCGACCGGCTTGCGCAGCCGGTTGTGCTCGGGCTGGTCGGCCCAGGCGAGCGAGCCCGGCCGGGGCGCGAAGTTCGGGGCGAGCCGGGTCACCTGACGGTGGGTGACCTCCGTGCGGCTGAACCGCGGATCGTTGGTGATCAGCTTGACGTCGTCGTAGCGGGTGGCCAGCCACGCCCAGCCCTCGCCGTGCGGCAGCCGGATGCGGGTGAGCGGGCCCTCGCGCATGAGGTCCGCGAGCACCGGGTCGAAGTCCGTCCCGGCCAGGTCGTGCGCGGGCCACTCCCGCACCGGGGGCGGGAGCTGCTCGGTCAGCGTGGTGGTCTCCTCAGTCATGCCCTCCACCCTCGCCTCGGGCCGGGCGCCTGTCGCGCGGGAGTGCTCCAGCCGGAGGGCGCGGGCCCGCGCCTCAGCCGGTCACGGCGTCCACGAGCGCGGCCAGCGCCTGCGCCAGCAGGGTCAGCCCCGATCCGGCGGGCCCGCCCGGCTCGCTCATGTACGTGTCCCGGCGGATCTCCACCATCAGGGCGCTCACCCGCGGGTCCTTCCCATAGAACTCCAAGGGCACGTACGCCCCGCTGAACGGGCTGTCCAGCCCCGTCTCCCCGCACGCCGCGAACGCCTCCCGTGCCGCTGTGGCCAGCTCCGG
The DNA here is from genome assembly GCF_040298885.1 of Streptomyces sp. NPDC001137. Classification (NCBI taxonomy): domain Bacteria; kingdom Bacillati; phylum Actinomycetota; class Actinomycetes; order Kitasatosporales; family Streptomycetaceae; genus Streptomyces; species Streptomyces sp. NPDC001137. Next base: position 432,994 of record NZ_JBEPBA010000003.1, on the reverse strand, counting down.
CGGCGTGTGGAAGGAATCGGTGCCCAGACAGACGGGCGGCCGCGGTCCCACGCCGTGCAGCTCGTAGGGCAGCGGCGCGGTCGGGTAGGAGTGGACGTCGACGATCACGGCCCGCCCGGTGGCGGCCAGCCGGTCGGCGACCGCCTCGGTCGTGGCCTGCGCGTACGGCCGGAAGTACCGCTCGATCAGCGGCGCGGGGTCGGTGTCCGCGGCCCGCAGCGCCTCCCGGTGCGTGGTCCGCGTGTACACGGCGCCCATCCCGACGGCGAGCATCTCCTCCCGCTCGTCGGGGAACCGCTCCGGATCGACCACCAGCCGGGACAGCCGGTTCACGAACCGCCAGGGAGCGACTCCTGCCAGCTCGGCCGCCGCCGCGGCGAGCTCCGCGGTGTGCGCGTCGGTGATGTGGTCCAACTCCCGCTCCAGCCCGGGCCCGTCCAAGAGGATGCCCGCCCGCACCTCGGCCGGAATCTCCCGCGCCGAGTGCGGCACATGGAGGATCACCGGGGAGTCGGCCGCGCCCGGCAGGAACGCGAAGGACGGTGCGGCAGCGGGCATGGGGCGGCTCCCGGGGTGTGTCGGTGACGTCGGTCGATGATCTGCATCCTGCCGGACGCGGGCGGCCCAGCGCCGACTCGCGGGTGTGCCGGGAAGCGGGCTGCGGCGGCCCCGGCAGGAGTAGACGATCTCCACCGCACCACCGGGTGTGAGCCGTCGGCGGGGTGACGCGGCCACGGGCCGTTGTCGGTGCCGTCGCCTACTGTCGGATCATGACCGTCCATGAGCTCTCGCGCACCGAAGCACGCCGCATCGCCGTACGTGCCCAACTCCTGGACGCCGTACGGCCGGACGGGCTGCTCGAGGTGGTGCGTGGGCTGACCCTGCTGCAGATCGACCCGACCGCCGCCGTCGCGCCCAACGCCGACCTGGTGGCGTGGAGTCGGCTCGGATCGCCGTATGCACCAGGACAGTTGAGAGCGGCACGGGAGGAACGCACACTGCTGGAGCTGCAGGCGATGCTCCGGCCCGCCGAGGATCTCGCGCTGTACCGCGCGGAGATGGCCGAATGGCCCGAGCGGGGCACGCCCTCGTCGTGGCGTGAGTACCACCGGTCGTGGGTGGCGGCCAACGACGCCTGCCGCCGGGACATCCTCGACCGGCTCGGCGCCGAAGGGCCACTGCCCTCCCGCGCCCTCCCGGACAGCTGCGCCAAGCCGTGGAAATCGAGCGGCTGGACCGACAACCGCAATGTCACCAAGCTGCTGGAGCTGATGGTGCAGCGCGGTGAGGTCGCCGTCGCCGGACGCAGCGGCGGGGAGCGGCTGTGGGATCTGGCCGACCGGGTCTACCCCGACCTCCCACCCGTCCCGGTGGAGGAGGCGCTGCGTATCCGCGACGAGCGGCGGCTGCGCGCCCTGGGCATCGCCCGCGCCCGCGGTCCGGAGTGCCAGGTGGAGCCGGCGGACGTGGGCGAGGCGGGTGAGCCCGCGGTCGTGCAGGGGGTGCGGGGCAAGTGGCGGGTGGACCCCGAGCAGTTGGGGCTGCCCTTCGAGGGGCGGGCGGCCCTGCTGTCACCCTTCGACCGCCTCGTCCACGACCGCAGACGCACCACCGAGCTGTTCGAGTACGAGTACCAGCTGGAGATGTACAAGCCTGCCGCCAAGCGCCGCTGGGGGTACTTCGCGCTGCCGATCCTGTACGGCGACCGGCTGGTCGGGAAGCTGGACGCCACCGCGGACCGCAGGGCCGGAGTGCTGCGGGTCGGCGCCGTCCACGAGGACGTCCCGTTCACCCCGGCCATGACGGCGGAGATCGGGCGGGAGATCGACGACCTCGCCCGGTGGCTGGAGCTGGAGCTCGTACTGCCCGGCTGAACAAGGTCAGCCGCCGCCGGTGACCCCCGACGCCACGAAACGCCGGTGCAGCGGTGAGAACGTGGACTCCGGCTCGCCGGTGATGCCGGCCTCCTTTACGGCGGGAGCCAGCCGGCCGGCGAAGAACCGCTCGAAGTCGGACTGGGCGTTCCACACGTCGGTGACATGCAGGGCGTCCCCCTCGAACCACGCCACGTGCAGGACGGCGCCGTCCGGTTGGTCCTGCTCCCAGTCGACCAGTTGCCGCACGGTGTCGTACTGCTGGGGTGAGACCCCTGGCCAGGTCAAGGACATCACAACAGCCATATGACTTGCCTCCTCTGTCCGGTTCCCCCTGCTCAGTACACCGAGCCGGGACAGCGGTCACCTGCCGTGGTACGCCGTTCGTGACACGGCTCCGCCCCGGCCGGGCAGTGTGCCGACCGGGGCGGAGTCAGGAACGGGCCCTCAGGGCCGGGTGCGTCAGCTCAGGGACGCCAGCGCCGCGTTCCAGGTGGCCGAGGGGCGCATGACCGCGGCGGCCTTGGCCGGGTCGGGCTGGTAGTAGCCGCCGATGTCGGCCGGCTTGCCCTGGACGGCGAGCAGCTCGTCGACGATCTTCTGCTCGTTGGCGGTGAGCGTCTCGGCGAGCGGGGCGAAGGCCTTCGCCAGGTCCGCGTCCTCGGTCTGCGCGGCCAGCTCCTGCGCCCAGTACAGGGACAGGTAGAAGTGGCTGCCGCGGTTGTCGATGCCGCCGACGCGACGGGTCGGGGACTTGTCCTCGTTGAGGAAGGTCGCCGTGGCGCGGTCGAGGGTGTCGGCCAGGACCTTGGCGCGGGTGTTGCCGGTGGCCGTGGCGTACTGCTCCAGGGACGGGACCAGCGCGAAGAACTCGCCCAGCGAGTCCCAGCGCAGGTAGTTCTCCTTGACCAGCTGCTGGACGTGCTTCGGCGCGGAGCCGCCGGCGCCCGTCTCGAACAGGCCGCCGCCCGCCATCAGCGGGACGACCGACAGCATCTTGGCGCTGGTGCCCAGCTCCAGGATGGGGAAGAGGTCGGTGAGGTAGTCACGCAGCACGTTGCCGGTCACCGAGATGGTGTTCTCGCCGCGGCGGATGCGCTCCACCGACAGCTTGGTGGCCTCCACCGGGGACAGGATCCTGATGTCCAGGCCCTCGGTGTCGTGCTCCGGCAGGTACTGCTTGACCTTCTCGATGATCACGGCGTCGTGGGCGCGGGTCTCGTCCAGCCAGAACACCGCCGGGTCGCCGGTGGCGCGGGCGCGGGTGACGGCCAGCTTCACCCAGTCGCGGATCGGCGCGTCCTTGGTCTGGCAGGCGCGGAAGATGTCGCCGACCGCGACCGGCTGCTCCAGGACGACATTGCCGGCCTGGTCGACCAGACGGACCGTGCCGGCCTTCTTGATCTCGAAGGTCTTGTCGTGGGAGCCGTACTCCTCGGCCTTCTGCGCCATCAGGCCGACGTTCGGCACCGAGCCCATGGTGGCGGGGTCGTAGGCGCCGTTGGCCCGGCAGTCGTCGATGACGGCCTGGTAGACGCCGGAGTAGGAGGAGTCCGGCAGCACCGCGAGGGTGTCGGCCTCCTGGCCGTCCGGGCCCCACATGTGGCCGGAGGTGCGGATCATGGCCGGCATCGAGGCGTCGACGATCACGTCGGACGGCACGTGCAGGTTGGTGATGCCCTTGTCGGAGTCGACCATCGCGAGGGCCGGGCCCTCGGCGAGCTCGGCGTCGAAGGACGCCTTGATCTCGGCGCCCTCCGGGAGGCTCTCCAGGCCCTTGTAGATGCCGCCCAGACCGTCGTTCGGGGACAGGCCGGCCGCGGCGAGGGTCTCGCCGTACTTCGCGAAGGTCTTCGGGAAGAAGGCGCGCACCACATGACCGAAGACGATCGGGTCGGAGACCTTCATCATCGTGGCCTTGAGGTGCACGGAGAACAGCACGCCCTCGGCCTTGGCGCGGGCGACCTGCGCGGCCAGGAACTCGTTGAGCGCGGCGGCGCGCATCACGGAGGCGTCGACGACCTCGCCCGCGAGCACCGGTACGGACTCGCGCAGCACCGTGGTGGTGCCGTCCTCGCCGAGCAGCTCGATCCTCAGGGAGCCGGCCTCGGAGATCACCGTGGACTTCTCGGTGGAGCGGAAGTCGTTCTCGCCCATGGTCGCGACGTTGGTCTTGGACTCCGGGGTCCAGGCGCCCATGCGGTGCGGGTGGGTCTTGGCGTAGTTCTTGACCGAGGCGGGGGCGCGGCGGTCGGAGTTGCCCTCACGCAGCACCGGGTTCACGGCGGAGCCCTTGACCTTGTCGTAGCGGGCCTGGATCTCCCGCTCCTCGTCGGTCTTGGGGTCGTCCGGGTAGTTCGGCAGCGCGTAGCCCTGGCCCTGCAGCTCGGCGATCGCGGCCTTCAGCTGCGGGATCGACGCCGAGATGTTCGGCAGCTTGATGATGTTGGCCTCGGGCGTCTTGGCCAGCTCGCCCAGCTCGTGGAGGGCGTCCGGGATCCGCTGGTCCTCGGTCAGGTACTCCGGGAACAGGGCGATGATGCGCCCGGCCAGCGAGATGTCACGGGTCTCCACAGCGACACCCGCCTGCGAGGCGTACGCCTGGACCACCGGCAGGAAGGAATACGTCGCCAGGGCCGGGGCCTCGTCAGTGTGCGTATAGAAGATGGTCGAGTCAGTCACCGGGTGCTCCGCTCCACGTCTGCAACATTGCTCGACATCAAGATATCTCCTGATCGAGGTCGGCTCGACAGGGGTCCGGCCGGACGTCCCACACTCCGGAACCCGATCCGTGCTCCCGCCGTGCAACCAAAGCGGCCGATCTTGGGTCCTGGAAGGAGATCGTGCATCTGTTCTTCGACGGCCGGAGCTGACCACCCGGCCGCCAGAGCGAAAGCTGACCATGAGATATCGCAGCAGAGTGACGGCCCCCGCGGCCGCCCTGATCGGCACGGCCGCGGCACTGACCGTGGGGGGTACGGCGTCCGCCGCACCGAGAGCCGGGGCCGGACCGAAGGACGACGGCACCCCTGGCCCCGAGACCCTCGGCGACTCCGTCTTCCCGGCCCTCGGCAACGACGGCTACCGCGTCCGGACCTACCACCTCGACCTCTCCTACGACCCGGCGACCAAGCTGGTCGACGCCACCGCCACCCTGAGGATCACCGCCACCCAGGCGCTCACCCGCTTCTCCCTGGACGCCCTCGGCCTGGACATACGCTCCGTCCGCGTCGGCGGCCGCACCGCCGCCTTCGAGCAGGCGGACGAGAAGCTCCGGATCACGCCCGCCCGACCGCTGCCCGAGGGGGCCCGGACGACGGTGTGCATCGAGTACGGCGCGGACCCGAGCCGCACCCTCGCGCACACCGCCTGGGTCGTCACCCCGGACGGCTTCGCGATCTGCCCGCAGCCGAACTCGGCGCACACCGTCTTCCCCTGCAACGACCACCCGTCGGACAAGGCGGACTTCACCTTCCGCGTCACCGTCCCGGCCGGGCTGCGAGGCGTCGCGAACGGCCTGCTCACCGGCACGGAGACCCTCGCCGACGGCCGCACGGCGTACTCGTACCGCTCCCGCGAGCCGATGGCCACCGAACTGGTGCAGATCACGGTCGGCGACTACGTCGTCAAGGACCGGCAGGGCCCGCACGGGCTGCCGCTGCGGGACGTGGTGCCCACCGCGCGGGCCGCCGCCCTGGAACCGGCGCTGGCGCTCACCCCCGGGCTGGTCGACTGGCTGGAACAGCGGCTCGGGGCGTTCCCCTTCGAGACGTACGGGCTGCTGCCCTGCAACTCCGACAACCCGAACGCCTTCGACTTCACCGGTCTGGAGACCCAGACCCTCACCCTGTACAAGCCGAACTTCCTGCTCCAGGAGGAGAAGAAGATCGGCTCGCACATGATGCACGAGCTGGTCCACTCCTGGTTCGGCAACCTCGTCAGCCCCGCCAACTGGGCCGACCTGTGGCTCAACGAGGGCCACGCGGACTACTACGGACTGCTGTACCGCTACGAGCGCGGCTGGACCGACTCGCTCGGCTACAGCACGTTCGAGGACCGCATGAAGTACACCTACGGCGTCGGCGACCAGTGGCGCCACGACTCGGGCCCGGTCGCGGCCCCGAACGCGGTCAACCTCTTCGACAGCCAGCGCTACACCGGTGGCGTCCTCGTCCTGTACGCACTGCGCCAGGTCGTCGGCGAGGACGTCTTCCACGCCATCGAGCGGTGCTTCCTGGATCGGTATCGCAACTCCTCGGCGACGACGGACGACTACATCGCCGTCGCCTCGGAGATCTCCGGCCAGGACCAGTCCGGCTTTCTCAGGGACTGGCTCTACGGTACGAAGACGCCGCGGATGCCCGGCCACCCGGACTGGACGGTCAAGCCGGTGAGCTCGGCGCTCGCCTCCCCGCACAGCCGCCGGGGCGGGCATTACCACGAGAACTCCGCGACGCTCTGACGCTGTTGCCCCTTCAGGGTCTCAGTCGAGGCGGGCGGCGGACACGTCGCCCGCCTCGACGACCGTCCCCTGCGGGCCGCGCTGCTGCGGGATGCTGACCGAACCCTGCTGCAGCGCCACCGTCCGCGCGGGCGCCGGGATGCGGATGCCCTCCTCGCGGTAGCGCTTGTGCAGCGCCTTGATGAACTCGTGCTTGATCCGGAACTGGTCGCTGAACTCGCCCACGCCCAGGATGACGGTGAAGCCGATCCGGGAGTCGCCGAAGGTGTGGAAGCGGATCGCCGGCTCGTGGTCCGGGACCGCTCCGTCGACCCCGGTCATCACCTCGGCGATGACGTCCATGGTCACGCGCTCGACATGCTCCAGGTCGCTGTCGTAGGCGACACCGACCTGGACGAGGATCGTCAACTTCTGCTCGGGGCGCATGAAGTTGGTCATGTTCGCCTTCGCCAGCTCCCCGTTGGGGATGACGACCAGGTTGTTGGAGAGCGCGCGCACGGTCGTCTGACGCCAGTTGATGTCCTCGACGTAGCCCTCCTCGCCGCTGCTCAGCCGGATGTAGTCGCCGGGCTGCACGGTCTTCGAGGCGAGAATGTGGATGCCCGCGAAGAGGTTGGCGAGGGTGTCCTGCAACGCCAGCGCGACGGCCAGACCGCCCACGCCCAGGGCGGTCAGCATCGGGGCGATCGAGATGCCCAGCGTCTGCAGCACCACCAGGAAGCCGATCGCCAGGACCAGCACCCGGGTGATGTTCACGAAGATCGTGGCCGAGCCCGCGACCCCGGACCGTGACGTGGTGACCGCCCGCACCAGACCGGCGATCACCCGGGCCGCCGTCACCGTGACGACGAAGATGAGCACCACCGTCAGCACCTGGTTGACGTGGTTCTGGACCGTCCGGGTCAGCGGCAGCGCCGCTCCCGCGGAGGCCGCGCCACCCACGATCGCCGCCCAGGGCACCACCGTGCGCAGCGCGTCGACGATGACGTCGTCGCCGCTCCAGCGGGTGCGGTCGGCGTGCTTGCCCAGCCAGCGCAGCAGGATGCGCAGCAGGAACGCGGCCAACAGGCCCGCCGCCAGCGCGACTGAGGCGATGACCAGGTCGTCCACGGTGAGCGCTCGGTTCACCGGCTACCTCCAAGTTCGGGATGTGCAACCGCTCATCCTGCCCTATTCCGCACAGGAGTTCGCACTGACGGCCGACGGGACGGTGCGGTTTCGGACGCCGCCCTGCACCAAGGGCGGGGCGCTCAAGGGCTCCGTCACACGTCGGTGAACGACCCGCCCCGCCCGGCCCCCGCCGCGAACCGCGCCGCCCCCTCCAAGCCCTCCGCCAGCACGCCCATCCCGTACCGGAGTTCGCCCCGCATGGCCGTCGGCTCGTCCAGCCCGTCCTGCTCCAGCACCGAAGCCCGGTCGCCCCGCAGACAGGCCTGCGGGAAGCGGGCGATCTCCGCGGCCAGTGTCTCCGCCTCGGTGCGGGCCGTTCCGGTGGGGACCAGCCGGTTGGCGAGGCCCATCTCGTAGGCCTCCCGTGCCGGTACCGCCCGCCCGGTGAGGATCATGTCCAGTGCGCGGCTCTGCCCGATCAGCCGGGGCAGCCGTACCGTGCCGCCGTCGATCAGCGGAACGCCCCAGCGGCGGCAGAACACGCCGAAGACGGCGTCCTCCTCGGCGACCCGCAGATCGCACCAGAGGGCCAGCTCGAGGCCGCCGGCCACGGCGTGCCCCGCGACGGCGGCGATCACCGGCTTGGACAGCCGAAGCCGCGTCGGCCCCATCGGGCCGTCGCCGTCCTCCGCGACCCGGTTGCCGCGGTCGGTGCCGAGCGCCTTGAGGTCGGCGCCCGCGCAGAACGTGCCGCCCTCGCCCCACAGCACCGCCACCCGCGCCTCGTCGTCCGCCTCGAACTCCCGGAAGGCGGCGACGAGTTCGACGGCCGTCGGCCCGTCCACCGCGTTGCGGACCTCGGGGCGGGACAGGACGACCGTGGTGACGTGTCCCTGGCGTTCGGTACGGACCGGCATGCCGGGCCCCTTTCTCCGACAGTGCCGGTGCGGGCGGCGACCGTCGGGGCGATCGTTGAACGGCTGTGCGAGGCTGGTTCACCGTACAGAGGGAGTGTCGCTGATGGGCTCTGAACATGCGGGCGCGCCGCCGGTCGCCGTCGTGACCGGCGCCAACCGCGGTATCGGATTCGAGGTCGTACGGCAGCTCGCCGGCCGCGGGCACCACGTGGTGCTCGGCTCGCGCGACCTCGCCAAGGGGCGTTCCGCCGCCGCGCGCATCGATCCGGGCGGCGAGCGGGTGAGCGCGGTGCGGCTCGATGTCTCCGACGCGGAGAGCGTGACCGCCATGGCGGAGTGGGTGAGCGGGAACCTGGGGCGCGTGGACGTGGTCGTCAACAACGCGGCGATCCTGTACGACACCTGGGCGCAGGCCCGGTCGGCGGATCTCGGCGAGGTCCAACGGGCCTTGGACACCAACCTGTTCGGTGCCTGGCGGGTCACTCAGGCGCTGCTTCCGCTGCTGCGGCGCAGCCCGCATCCGCGGGTGGTCATGGTCAGCAGCGAGGGCGGTTCGCTGCAGTCGATGAGCGGCGGCACCCCTGCCTACAGCGTCTCCAAGGCCGCGCTCAACGCCCTGACCTGCCTGCTGGCCGGTGAGTTGCGCCGGCAGCGCATCCTCGTCAACGCGATCTGCCCCGGCTGGGTCGCCACCGACATGGGCGGCCACGGCGGGCGTCCCGTCGCCGAAGGAGCCGCCGGTATCGTGTGGGCGGCCACGCTGCCCGACAACGGGCCGACCGGGGGGTTCTTCCGGGACGGGAAACCGATTCCCTGGTGAGGTCCGGGAACCGGTTCAGATCACCTTGAGGCGGACCAGCGCGCCCAGCGTCAGCGCGCCCGGCAGCAGCGGCAGCCACACCGTGATGATCCGGTAGGCGAGCACGACCGCGGTCGCGACGGCCGCCGGGCCGCCCGCGGCCACCAGCGCCACCACCAGCGCGGCCTCCACCGAGCCGAGCCCGCCCGGCGTCGGCACCAGCGCGACGGCGACCGTCGCCGCCAGGTACGCGACCGCCATGTGCACGGGCGGCACCGGCAGCCCCAGCGACAGACCGACCAGCACCAGCCCGGCCGCCTGCAGCGCGGGGAAGGCGAGCGAACCGCCCCACAGCGCGAGCGCCCGGGACGGACGGGCGTGCACCGAGCGCAGCTCGCACAGTGCCGTGCGCAGGAAGGACACAGCGGCCGTGCGCAGCCGCCGTACGAGGACCAGGACGGCTGAAGCCACGATCACGGCCGCGGCGACGGCGAGCAGCAGCGGCCCCACCGCGCCGTCGGGCAGCAGCGTGCCGAAGCGCAGCGCGCCCGGGAAGGCGAGCAGCAGCCCGGCCAGCAGGCTCAGCCGGGCGACCGTCTCCGCCAGCAGATACAGGGCGAGCGCGGCAGAGGAGCGGGCGAGCGGAATCCCGCACACGGTCATGAACCGCAGGTTGACCGCGCCCGCGCCGAGGCCGGTCGGCAGCAGGTGGTTGGCCGAGCCCGCCGCGAACTGGGTGGCGAGCAGCCGCCGCCTGGGCAGCCGGTCGACGACCGCGCCCTGCCGGGTGAAGGCGGCCGCCACCCAGGTCAGACAGGTGGCGCCGGCCGCCGCCAGCAGCCAGGGCCACTCGGCGGCCCGCAGATGAGCGAAGCCCTCGACGAGGACCGAGCGGTGCTGCACGGCCACGACGGAGACGAGCAGCAGCGGCAGCAGGCACAGGATCTGCCGGAGCAAGCGGGCCGGGACGCGTCGGGGGAATCGTCCCGGGGGGAGCCCTTGGGGAAGGTGTACCGCAGTCACATCCGGAGAGGGTTTCCACGCCGTGCCAACGGCGGGTTGCGGAAGCGGGGACAGCGGCTGAAGCGGGGACAGCGGCTTGCGTACGGTCATCGGGTCCTTCGCGGGGGACGTCAGGAAAACATTGACCTCAATGTTGATTGAGGTTCTACGGTCTCTCTCATGAGCATGGAGACCACCGCCTGGATGCAGTTGCACAGTGTCATGAACGCCGAGCAGGAGCGGCGCCCCCTGGCGCGCGACACGCTGCGTCGCATCGCCGCCTTCGCCCGCCCGCACCGCGCGCGCATGGCGCAGTTCGTGCTGCTCGGGGTGGTGACCGCGCTGCTCGCCGTCGCAACGCCCGTACTGGCCGGGCGTGTCGTGGACGCGATCGTGTCGGGCGGCGACGAGGGCAAGGTCGTACGCCTGGCCCTGCTCATCGCGCTCATCGCGGTCGCGGAGGCGGCCCTCGGCATCCTCGGAAGGAGGCTTTCGGCGACGCTCGGGGAGGGACTCATCCTCGATCTGCGCACGGCTGTGTTCGATCATGTGCAGCGCATGCCGGTCGCGTTCTTCACACGCACACGTACGGGAGCGCTGGTCTCCCGTCTCAACAACGACGTGATCGGCGCGCAGCGCGCGTTCAGCAACACCCTGTCCGGAGTGGTCAGCAATCTGGTCACCCTGCTGCTCACGCTCGCCGTGATGCTGACGCTGTCCTGGCAGATCACCCTGCTCGCGCTGGTGCTGCTCCCGGCCTTCGTGATCCCCGCCCGGCGCATGGGCAGCCGCATGGCCCGTATGCAGCGGGAGGCGGCGACACTCAACGCGGCGATGGGCACCCGGATGACGGAGCGGTTCTCCGCCCCGGGCGCCACGCTCGTCAAGCTCTTCGGGCGGCCGGAGGAGGAGTCGGTGGAGTTCGCGGCCCGCGCCCGCCGGGTCGCGGAGATCGGCGTGCGCACCGCGACGGCCCAGTCGGTGTTCATCACCGCCCTGACCCTGGTCTCCTCGCTGGCCCTCGCCCTGGTCTACGGCCTCGGCGGCTGGTTCGCGCTGCGCGGCAGCCTGGAGCCGGGTGCGGTCGTGTCGCTGGCGCTGCTGCTGACCCGTATGTACGCGCCGCTGACCGCGCTCGCCGGGGCGCGCGTCGAGGTGATGAGCGCCCTGGTCAGCTTCGAGCGGGTCTTCGAGGTGCTCGACCTCAAGCCCCTCATTGAGGAGAAACCGGACGCGCACACCGTGCCCGACGGCCCGGTCTCCGTCGAGTTCGACGACGTCCGCTTCGCCTACCCGTCCGCCGACAAGGTCTCCCTGGCCTCCCTCGAGGAGGTGGCGAGTCTGGACACCCGGGGCGGCGCCGAGGTCCTGCACGGCATCTCCTTCCGCGCCGAACCGGGCCAGACCGTCGCACTCGTCGGCTCCTCCGGCGCTGGCAAGTCGACGATCGCCGCACTGCTTCCGCGCCTGTACGACGTCGACGGGGGCGCCGTACGCGTCGGCGGCAGCGACGTCCGCGACCTGACCGCCGCCTCCCTGCGCGCCACCCTCGGCATGGTCACCCAGGACGGCCACCTCTTCCACGACACGGTCCGCGCCAACCTCCTGCTGGCCGCCCCCACCGCCACCGAGGCCGAACTGTGGGACGCCCTGCGCCGCTCCCGCCTCGACGATCTCGTACGGTCCCTGCCCGACGGTCTCGACACGGTCGTCGGCGAGCGCGGCTACCGTCTCTCCGGCGGTGAGCGCCAGCGCATGACCATCGCCCGGCTGCTGCTGGCCCGCCAGCGCGTGGTCATCCTCGACGAGGCCACCGCCCACCTCGACAACACCTCGGAGTCCGCGGTCCAGGAGGCGCTGGCCGAGGCCTTGGAGGGCCGCACCGCGGTCGTGATCGCCCACCGGCTGTCCACGGTGCGGGCGGCGGACGTGATCCTGGTGGTCGAGGGCGGGCTGATCGTGGAACGGGGCACGCACGAGGAACTGCTGGTGGCCGGCGGGCGGTATGCGGAGCTGTACCGGACGCAGTTCGAGGAGCGGGCGGCGGACGCGACGGGGATCACCGCCGGGGAGGCGGTGGCGTAGGAGACACGGCGACCCCCGAGGGGCACCCTGCTGCCGCCCCTCGGGGGTTTGCTGGTCCACGGGACCAGCAGGTCTGTCCTACGGGACCAGCGCGTCCTTCTTCCCGCCGATCCGCTCGCGGACCAGCGCGAAGACGACCACGCCGAGCGCCACCAGGGTGGACAGGACCACCTGGTCGCGTCCGCCGCCGTCGGCCGTGTCGGTGAGCATGTAGCCCAGGACGAAGGTGATCAGGGCGATGGTGGCCCAGGTCAGGTAGGGGTAGAGCCACATCCGGACGACGAGCTTCTCCGGCGACTCCCGCTCGATGATCCTGCGCATCCGCAGCTGCGAGAAGCAGATCACCAGCCACACGAACAGGGCGATCGCACCGGAGGAGTTGAGCAGGAACTGGAAGACCGTGTCCGGCCACAGGTAGTTGAAGGCGACCGCGACGAAGCCGAAGACCACCGAGGCCAGGATGGCCGCCTGCGGCACACCGCGCCGCGTGGTGCGGCCGAAGGAGGCCGGGGCGTCACTGCGCCGGGCCAGCGAGAAGGCCATGCGCGAGGCGGTGTACAGGCCGGAGTTGAGACAGGACAGCACCGAGGTCAGCACGATGGCGTTCATGATCTGGCTCGCGTGCGGGATGCCGATGGAGCTCAGCGCGGCGACGTAGGAGCCGTCCTTGAGGATGGCCGGGTCGTCCCAGCGCAGCAGCGACACGACGATCAGGATCGAGCCCAGGTAGAACACCGCGATACGCCAGATCACGCTGTTGGTGGCCTTGGTGACCGCGCCCTGCGGGTCGGCGGACTCGCCGGCCGCAAGCGTGACGATCTCGCTGCCCATGAAGGAGAAGACCACCATCAGCACACCGGTGAGGATCGCTCCGGGCCCGTTCGGCAGGAAGCCGCCGTGGCCGGTCAGGTTGGAGAAGCCGGACGCCGGGTGGTCGGAGCCGGGCAGCAGACCGAAGATCGCGAGACCGCCCACCACGATGAACGCGGCGATGGCGACGACCTTGATGCCGGCGAACCAGAACTCGAACTCGCCGTAGGAGCTGACCGAGGCCAGGTTGGAGGCGGTCAGCACGACCATGACGATCAGGGCCCAGCCCCACTGCGGGACCGCCGGTATCCAGCCCGCCAGGATCTTCGCGCCGGCGGTCGCCTCGACGGCGAGCACCACGACCCAGAAGAACCAGTACAGCCAGCCGATGGTGAACCCGGCCCAGCGGCCGAGCGCCCGGTCGGCGTACGCGGAGAAGGAGCCCGAGGTGGGGTTGGCCGCGGCCATCTCGCCCAGCATCCGCATGACGAGGACGACCAGGACGCCGACCAGGGCGTAGGAGATGAGGATGCCGGGGCCCGCGGCGGCGATGCCGGAGCCGGAGCCGACGAACAGGCCGGCGCCGATGACACCGCCGATGGCGATCATCGACAGATGGCGGTTCTTCAGGCCGGCCTTGAGACCGGGCTCGGAGGGCGGACTCTGGGTGAGCGTTGAGGTCATCACACATCCAAGAGAGGAGCGGGGACGGTGACCCGGAAATTAGTTCAGTACGATCCAAAAGAACAGTCTTGTTTAACTGTTCACCATGCTCTATTTTCCGAGCATGCATCCGAGCGCGCACGGGCCACTGCTCCACCGCCCGCCGTAATCCCCGCTCAGCAGGCCGTTAAGGTGACGTCGTGGTGAATGCAGCGGGCAAGTTCGGGCCCTACGGCCAGCCGGCACCGGCGTCGGCCGCCGGTGTGCACGACGCCCGAGTGCTGCCCGGCCGCGGCCAGACCGGCGCGGAACTCGTCCGCTCCCGGATCGCCCTGCAGGTGCGCCTGACCTCCGTCTCGCCGGGGGACCGGCTGCCCGACGCCGGTGTCCTCGCCGAGGAGCTGGGCATCGGGGAGATCACCGTGCGGCGCGCGCTGGAGGCCATGTGCCAGGACGGCCTGCTCGACCGCCGGCGCGGCCGGACCGGCGGCACCTTCGTCGCCCAGGGCTGGGACACGATCGTCCCGGCGCTGTACGACGAGGGCGAGGCGGCCTCGCTGAGCGCCTTCCACCTGCTGCTGGAGTGCGGCCTGGTGGCACACGGTGCGGGCGAGGTACCGGACGGCCGGCTCGACGGGCTGCAGGCGCTGGTCGACGAGATGGACCTGACCGACGACCCCGGACATCTGCTGAGGCTGGAGACCCGCTTCCACCTCGACCTCGCCGAGGCACTCGGCGGCGCAGGCGTCCGCGAACTGACCGCCGACCTCCTGGGCAGACTGTGCCTGGTCCAGCCCGCCCCGGACCTCGCCGCCGTACGGGCACGCAACCGCTGCCACGCCGACCTGCTCACCGAACTCGGCCGTGGCGCGCTGGACCCGGCCGTACAGGCGGTGAAGGCACACCAGCACATCCACCCCGGCTGACATCCCCCGCGTATCGCTCGCACCACCGCACCGGATCAGAAGGAGCCGCCGCCATGCCCGACCCCAAAGCCGTCGGCCCGCCGCCGACGCCGGGCGCCGTCGGCGGCACGCCCCAGCGGCTGCGCGGGGGCGTGCTCGGCATGGCCGACATCGCCGCCGCCACCATGGCCAACGTCGGCCCGGCCATGAGCTTCTTCTTCGGCTTCGCCTTCCTGTCCACCACCGCGGGTGTCGCGTCCCCGCTGACCATCCTCGCCGCGGGCGTCGCGGTCGCGCTGCTGGGCAACACGCTCGCCCAGTTCTCCCGCGCGCACCCCTCCGCGGGCAGCTTCATCACCTTCGTGGGCAAGACCTTCGGGCCGGTCAGCGCGGTGACCACGGCCCTGCTGGCCGTGCTCGGCTACATCATCGCGATGGCCTCCGTCATCGCGATCTCCGGCGGTTTCGTGCAGATCACCCTGCACCACTACACCGGAGTCGACCTGCCCTGGATCATCTGGACCCTGCTGCTGACCGGACTGTCGGTGGTCCTGATGCTGCGCGGGGTGGTGGTCTCCACCAAGTGGGCCGGCTACTTCTTCGGCGTCGAGATGCTCGTGCTCGTGGTGGTCTCGGTCGCCGCCCTCGTCGAACACCACGGCAACCTCTCCGCCGCCCCGTTCCAGCCCGACCACATCCACCACGGCCTCAGGGGCCTGGCGGCGGGCTTCCCCCTCGCGGTCTACCTCTTCATCGGCTGGGAGAACTCCGCGGCCCTGGCCGAGGAGACGGAGAACCCCCGGCGCAACGTCGGCCGCGCCGTCTTCTCCTCCATCGGGATCATGACCGTGAGCTACATCCTCTTCTCCTACGCCACCGTCACCGGCTTCGACTACGACGTCGCCCGGATCGGCGAGGCACGCATCCCGTTCATCGACGTCGCCCATCACACCCTGGGCGCGCTGGCCTTCCTCGCCTACCTCGGCGGTCTGACCTCCACCCTCGGCGTGCTGATCGCGGGCATCAACTCCCAGGCCCGTCTGGTGTTCAACGCCGGACGCGAGGGACTGCTGCCGTCCTTCTTCGGCTACGTCCACCCCACGCGCCGTACGCCGAACAACGCGATCGTCACCTTCGCCGCCATCTCCCTGCTGATCATCGGCGGCTGGGGGCTGGGCCATCTGCTCGGCGCCGACGGCGGCCCGATGAACCCCGTCGTCTTCTTCACCGAGTCCTCCAGCCTGGGCTCCATCCTGATCCTGCTGGTCTACCTCGCGTCCAACATCGCGCTGCCGCTGTACTACCGCCGCTACCGGCCGCAGGAGTTCCGCACCGGCCGCCACCTGGTACTGCCGGCCCTCGGCGCGCTGGCCATCCTGGTCCCGCTGTACTACCTGGCCAAGCCCGGCCAGCCCGCGCCGTACAACTGGTTCCCCGTCGCGGCGCTGGTCGCCCTGCTGCTCTCGCTGGGCTACGCGACCCTGCTGGTCCGCCGCGATCCGGGCCTGGCGGAGCGGGTCGGGTCGGTCGTCGCCGACGCGGAGTGAGGACCCGTATCCGATCACGAGTCATCGGGTGGTGTGCAGCGTGGCCGGGGCGTCGGCCTGCTGGAGTTCGGTGAGGAGCTGGTTCTGGCCGGTGAGGAGCTCGGTGAGGATCCGCCGGGCGGCGCGCAGCAGTTCGGCGACGTCTCCGCCGGCGAGCGCATAGCGGACGGTGGCGCCCTCCCGTATCGACACGATGATGCCGGAGCGCCTCAGGACGGCAAGCTGCTGGGACAGGCTGGACGGCTCGATCTCGATGTCGGCCAGCAGGTCCCTTACGGACACCGGCCCGTGCTGGAGGAGTTCCAGCACCCTGATGCGTACGGGGTGGCCGAGCATGCGGAAGAACTCCGCCTTCACTTGGTAGAGGGGGGCCTGCATGGATGCTCGCTCCTGTTCGGGTGGATGGGACTGCGGCCGCCGCGGTGCGACGGCGTCCGAGGACACCGCCGCACCGCAGACCGCCTCGGATGCCGATCCTTCACGCCGCGGACCCGGCAGGAACGCAGATTGGAACCATGCTGATGTGGTGACTTGAAGAAGTCTTCACATGATGGGCAGGCGAAGCCGCCGGGGTCCTCGGGCCTGCTAGATCTCGATCGCCTCCTCCACCCGCTTGAGTTGGTGGCGGGCCATCGCCAGGTTCGATCGGGCCTTGTCGAGGACGAGGTAGAGGAACAGCCCGTTGCCCGTACGACCGGTCACCAGGCGGATCACGTGGTACTGGCGGTCCAGTGTGATCAGGATGTCCTCGATCTTGCCCTTGAGACCCAGCTGCTCCATGGTGCGGACCTTGGCCCGGATGACATCCGTGTTGCCGGCCGCGGCGACGGTCAGGTCCAGGTCCTTGCTTCCGCCGAGCGTGCCCAGCGCCATTCCGCTGGTGTAGTCGACGACGGCAGCTCCCAGGGCTCCTTCGATCCCGGCCATCATCTCCTTGAGTGACACTTCCACACTCGCCACAGCGCCTCCTTGTGTGTGCCGTTGAGTGCGCGGGCCGGTGGTGGCGACCCGCCTGCGTGTCCGGACCGTATGCACGCCGCCGGCGCGTCGGGAGGAAGTGTCCGGTCCTGCCCGGTGGCGACCGAACAACGGCGCGACCGGACCGTTCGGCGGACCGGAAGTGCCTTGGCCGGCCGAGAAGTTGACGTGCCGGGGCGGCCGACTCCTGTCCAATCCCTTTACGTGCGCCGGGGGTTCGGGAGAGCGCCACCATCCTATGAATCGATTCAATGCGGTGGCCGCCCCATGGCTGGTCCCCGGGCGTCCTGCCGGCCCTGACCCACCACCTGCTCGGAGCTCGCCCCACGTCTCCCGGCTACGCCACCCGGGCAGCCGAGTGACACGGCTAGGGTCCGGCGCCCCGCTCGGGTGGGCCGGTCGGCGTCTCCCGCCGCAGCAGCCCGGCGCGCAGCTCGAGCGGGGTCAGTCCGTGCCAGCGGCGCACGGCACGGCGCAGGGCGCTCACGTCGGCGAAGCCCGCCTGGCGGGTGATGTCACGGAGCGTCAGTTCCGGGCGCCGTAGGAGCTGTTCGACCTGCTCACGACGGACTCCGTCGACGATCGCCTCATATGTGGTGCCGCAGTCGGCCAGGCGGCGGCGCAGGGTGCGTTCGCTGGAGGCGTGTCTGCGGGCCTGCTCGGTGAAGGAGGGGACGGCAGGAAGGCTCTGCGCGATGGAGATCTCCAGCACCTCCAGGAGGTCCTGCTGGTCGCGCCGTGAGGCCGTCTCCTTCTCCAGCACCTCCAGCACCGAGGCGTAGGTGATGGGGTCCCGGCCCGGCATGGCCGTACGGGCCCACCGGGCCGGGAAGACCATGCGGTTGCCGGCGGCGCCGAAGCGCAGGGGGCAGCGGAACAGGTCGTCGAAGGGGCGGGTGTCGCGCGGGGCGGGAAAGGCGAACTCGACCGCCTGCGGGGCGAACACGGCGCCGACACTCAGCCGGGTGAGGGTGACGACGCTGGAGTACGCCTCCTCGGTCAGGAAGACGGCGACCGTCGGATCCAGCGCGGGGTCCGGCAGGTCGGCGCGCAGCACATAGCCCGCGTCCTCCCAGCGGGCGGACCACACCGTCATCGCCCCGGAGACGTTCTGATAGCGCACGCCCGTCTCGATGGCGTCCTGAAGAGTGTCGGAGGCCATCATGGCCAGGCCGATCAGCCCCCATGCGGTGAGGTGCTGCGCCGCGCCGACCCGCAGCCCCAGGTGCTCGTCGCCGGTCAGCCGCACCGCTTGGCGGATGACGTCGCTGCCCTGCCGGTAGGAGACCCGCAGCGCGGCGGAGCCCATCACCGTCGGGTCCAGCCCCGCCCGGGTCAGCAGCGGTTGCAGGTCCACGCCGGACTCGCCGGCGACCCGGACGAGGTAGCGCAGGATGTTCGGCGCGATGGTGGCCGAGGTGCTGCGGCTCGTTCCGGGCGATGTGACCGGGGCGGGAGCTTCGGGCATCGCGTCCCCTCTCACCAGGGTGTTTCTCGCCCACCAGGGCGTTTCTCGCATCACTGTAAGCAGCCGGGCCCCGCCTGTCGCGGGTGTGGCCGCCGGAGCCCCCTTTTCGGCCCCCGGCGCGCTGCACAGGGTCTTCTCGCCGTCCCTACCTTTTGCGGAATCCGCCCGTTGCGCGCTCTCGCGCCGGTGCAACGAACGAAGGCTCACCATGACCGCACCTGTTCAGACCCCGGCCCGGCGACGATCCGCGCGCGGCAGCCCCCACGCGTCGGCCCGAAGGGCCGTGGCGACGGTGTTCGCCGCCCAGGGAGCGGCGGTGGCCGCGGTGTCCACCACGGTGCCCGCCGTCAAGGAACGTCTCGCGCTCTCGCTGCTGACGATGACCGTGCTCGTCGTGACCGTCGCGCTGAGCGCGGGCGTCGGCAGCTTCGCCGGACTGGCCGTGATCCGGCGTGTGGGGCTGGTCGCCGCGATGCGGGCCGCCGTCGTGGCGACCGCCGCGGCCCTGCTGCTGATCGGCTGGGCTCCCGGCCAGGCAGTCGTCGCCGTGTCCTACGCGTTGTTCGGCATGGCGCTGGGCTGCATCGACGTGTCGGCGAACACCCGGGCCGCGGCCGTCGAACGCCACTACGGCCGGAGCATCTTCGCCTCCTTCTACGCGGCCTGGAGCGCTGCCGGCATCGCGGCCGCGCTGCTGACCGCGGGCACCGCGCGCATCGGCTGGCCCGCCGAGTACACGCTGACCGCCCAGGCCGGGCTTGTCCTGGCCCTCGCCCTGACCGTCCGCACGCACGAGCTGCCCACCGACTCACCCCTCACCGTGTCCGACCATGGGGAGTCCTCCGGGGAGTCCGTCGCGCCCGGCCGCGGACTGTGGGTGACACTCACCCCGTTCGGTCTGGTCCTCCTGGTCGCCTATGTCATCGACTCCACGGTCTCGTCGTGGTCGACGCTGTACCTCCACCAGACCCTGGACACCGCCCTGTCCCTCGCACCCCTGGCCTACGCGGCCTACCAGGTGGGCACCGTCACCGGGCGGGCCTGCGCCGACCGTCTCGTACGCACCATCGGCCCGGTGGCCGTGATTCGTACCGCCACCTTGCTCACCGCCGCCGCCCTGGCCGGACTGGCGGCCGCCCCCGCCTGGCCGTACGCGGCCCTGGCCGCCGCATGCACCGGGCTCGGGGTCTCCGCCCTCGTCCCCCTGTGCCTCGCCTCCGCCGGACGCCTGCGACCGGGGGCGACCGAAGCGGTCCTGGCCCGTATGAACGTCTTCAACTACGCGGGGGTGCTCGCGGGCGGGGCCGCCAGCGGAATCCTCGGGTCCACCGGCCATTTCCGCCTCGCCTACGCGATACCGGGCGCACTCGTCCTCGCGCTCCTGGCGACCGCGCGGTCTTTCGCATGGCCGCCCAAGCCCCCTCTGTGACCGCACGGACCATTTCCCGCTGAACCGCAGATGAATAAGTTCCCCTCAGTCCGTCATTCCGTCATTCCGTCAGTCCTTCAGCTCTTCAACCCTTCAGCCCTCCACGCCTTCAGGAACGGGCCTGCGAACCGATAGAAAAGGGATCCGCCTCATGGGAAAAATCCAGTACGACACCTGCGTGATCGGAGCGGGTCCTGCCGGGCTCGCGGTCGCCAGAGCCCTGACGGAGCGGAACCTGCCGTACACGCATCTTGAGCGGCACACCGGCCCGGGCGGTATCTGGGACATCGACAATCCCGGCAGCCCGATGTACGAGTCGGCCCATTTCATCTCCAGCAAAACCCTCTCGGGCTTCGGGGGATTTCCGATGCCCGACGAATTCGCCGACTATCCGCCGCACCGGCAGATCCTCTCGTACCTGACGTCTTTCGCCGACGCCTACGGACTGACGGAGCGCATCCAGTTCGGCGTCGAGGTCGAAAGCGTGGAAAAGAACGCCGACGGCACCTGGACGGTCACCCGGACCGACGGACTGCAGACCGTGCACGGCCAGGTCGTGGTGTGTACGGGGGCCCAGTGGCATCCCAACGTCCCTGAACTGCCGGGCCACTTCACCGGCGAGGTCCGCCACACGGTCGGCTACCGCAGCGCGGAGGAACTGCGCGGTAAGCGCGTCCTGGTCGTGGGCGCCGGGAACTCCGGCTGCGACATCGCGTGCGACGCGGCCCGCAGTGCGGACCACGCGGTGATCAGCATGCGCCGCGGCTACTGGTTCATCCCCAAGCACCTCTTCGGCCGGCCCGTGGACACCATCGCGAACGACGGGCCCCACCTGCCGATGTGGCTGGCCCAGCGGGTCTTCGGCACCCTCCTGCGGATCATCAACGGCGACCCGACGCGCCTGGGCCTGCAAAAGCCGGACCACAAACTCTTCGAGACCCACCCCGCGATCAACTCGATGCTGATCCACCACCTCCAGCACGGCGACATCACCGCCAGGCCGGGGATCGCCCGCACCGAGGGCAGCACGGTCCACTTCACGGACGGCACACGCGACGACTTCGACCTGATCCTGCTGGCCACCGGTTACGTCCACCAAGTGCCGGTCGCGCAGAAGTACTTCGGCGACGAGCAGCACCCCGACCTGTACCTGTCGTCGTTCTCCCGCGAACACCAGGGCCTGTTCGGGGTCGGCTTCGTCGAGACCAACTCCGGCGCGTACAGGCTCTTCGACACCCAGGCCCAGCTGATCGCCGGGCACATCGACGACGTGGCGCAGGGGCTGCCGAACGCGGAGCGCTTCGCGGCCCTGATCCGCACCGACCGCCCGGACCTGTCGGGCGGCCTCAAGTTCGTCGACTCGCCCCGGCACACCGGCTACGTCGACAGCGGGGCCCTCGTGAAGCACCTCGCCAAGGTCGCCGCGGAGATGGGCTGGCGCACCGAGGGCCGGCCGCCGCGCGTGCGGTCCCTGCGGAGCGTGGGGGCGGCGTCGTGAGCGGCTTCGACTTCCGGGACAAGGTCATGCTGGTGACCGGTGGCGCCGGCGGGATCGGCAGCGCGATGTGCCACCGATTCGCCGGCGGCGGCGCCCGCTGCGTGGTCGTCGACATCGACGAGGCCCGCGCCAAGCGCGTCGCCGCCGAGCTTCCCGGCACCGGCCACACCGCTCTCGGCTGCGACCTCATCGACCGCGCGCAGGTGGAGCACCTCTTCGACCAGGTCGCCGACGCGTACGGCCGCCTTGACGTCCTCGTCAACAACGTGGGCATGACCAGCGCCGAGCGCTTCGACGTACGCAGCGTCGAGAGCATCGAGCAGGAGATCACCCTCAATCTGACCTCGCCACTGGTCGCCACCCGGATCGCGATCCCGCTGCTGCGGGCCTCCCAAGACGCCCGTGTGGTGACCACCGTGTCCCTGGGCGGGATCTTCCCGCTGGGGGAGACCCCGATCTACACGGCTTCGAAGTTCGGGCTGCGTGGCGCGATGCTCGCACTCGGGCTCGACCTGAGGAGCAAGGGAATCCTGGCCGGATCGGTGCTGCCGTCGGCGACCGACACCAGGATGCTGCGCCAGGAAGCCGTGGACGGCGGGAACTCCATGCAGTTCCAGGACCCGCCGCAGCAGCCCGCCGACGTCGTCGCGGCCGTGGTGAGCCTGCTCGACAAGCCTCGCCTGGAGGCCTACCCCCGGCCCGGCGAGTCCCGCCTCGTGCGGTTCGCGTTGCTGGCGCCGAACCTGCTGCCGAAGGTCTTCCCGCTGTTCCGGCGCAGAGGGGAGCGCGGCATGGCCCGCTATCTGGAGGAGCTGCGCCGCCGGGGGCTGGCTCGGCAGACCGGCGGACGCTGGGAACTGGTGGAGGAGAAATGACCGCAGTGGACAGACTCACCGCACAGACCGCAGTCGAGAGCCCCGCGACGCTGAAGGTCGTCAACCCGGCCACCGGCGAACTGATCACCACCGTGCCCGCCACGAGTGCCGAGGACGTCACCAAGGCCGCCGATCGGGCCGAGCAGGTCTTCGCATCCGGAGTGTGGTCCGGGCTGCCGGTCCGGGAGCGCAGTGCGGTGCTGCTGCGACTGGCCGACCTGATGGAACGCGACACGAGGATCCTGGCCCGGCTGGACAGCGAGGACGCGGGAAAGCCGATCACGGAATGCCTGACCGGTGACGTTCCCTCCGCCGTCGAGTCGATCCGCTGGTTCGCCGAAGCGGCCGACAAGGTGTTCGGCAGGATCGCCCCCGGCGGAGCGGACGGCCTGGGCCTCATGACCCGGGAACCGGTCGGGGTGGTCGCGGCGATCCTGCCCTGGAACTACCCGCTGGCCATGACCGCGTGGAAGGTCGGCCCGGCGCTGGCGGCGGGCAACAGTCTGCTGGTCAAGCCCGCGGAGGCGACCCCGCGTTCGGCGCTGCACCTGGCAGAACTGGCCGCCGAGGCGGGCCTGCCCGAGGGGGTCCTCACGGTCCTGACCGGCCACGGCTCGATCACCGGCACCGCCCTGGCCCGCAACCCAGTAGTAGGCGCCCTCTCCTTCACCGGCTCCACGGACACCGGACGCCGCATCCTCAAGGACGCCGCCGACACCAACTTCAAGCGCGTCTCACTGGAGATGGGCGGCAAGAGCCCCCAACTACTGATGCCCGACGCACTCTCCTACGGCGACGAGCTCATCGACCACATGATCGAGGCCGCGTTCCTGACGATGGGACAGAACTGCACGGCCGGTTCCCGCGTCCTGGTCCACCACAGCATCGCCGACGAGGTTCTCGACCGCTTCACAACCGCCGCCGGACGCCTGGTCATCGGCGACCCGGCGGACCCTCGCACACAGCTGGGCCCACTGATCAACCGGACGGCCTTCGACCGGGTCGCGGCGGCGGTGGATGCCGCCCGGGCCGACGGAGCCCGTATCCACACCAGGGGCCTGCCGCACGGCCTGCCCCAGCGCGGCGCCTACTACCCGCCCACCGTGATCACCCACGCCCCCGAAGGCAGCGACGTCCTGACCAAGGAACTGTTCGGCCCCGTCGTCACCGTCCAGACCTTCACCTCCGAAGACGAGGCCCTGCACCTGGCAAACGCCACCGAATACGGCCTCGCCGCCTCGGTATGGACCCGCGAGCTCGACACAGCCCTCCGCCTGGCACGCGGCATCCAGGCCGGCGTGGTCTCCGTCAACTCCTACAGCGAGGGCGACATCACCACACCCTTCGGCGGCTGGAAGCAATCCGGATTCGGCGGCGCGGAGAAATCGACCAACGCCTTCGACCAGTGGACCCGCGAGAAGACGATCTGGATCCGCACCCGCTGACCCAACTGCCTTGGGAAGCCCGTCAGGCAATCCACGCCTCGCTGTGTCGATGCCGGTGCAACCCCACGGCCGAGAACTCGTCTTCTTCGGAACTGGCCGCTGCGCCCAACCGCCGTAGCGCTTGAGAGATCGGGCTGCCGGCGGGCGGAAAGGGCCGCCCCTCCCCGACATGGAGCGGTCCCAGCACAATGATCCCGTCGTCCCATACGGCAGCCCGCTGCTCACCCACTCCGCCGAAGTACTCAGCTTCCACATAGGCCACAGGCCCACGGACCGACGACTCAGCGAGGACCTTGTCGAAGCCTGCCAACCGCCAGAACCCCAACACGCCTGTACCGCTGCCATCTGCGAGGGAATCGAACAGGGCACCTGCCATCGGCATCAGCGACAGGCCCTGCCCGATCGACGCCAACCGGGCGGCAGTCAGGCCCTGTGCCGCGCTGCGCAGCACCTCCTCCTCGGCGATCACTGCGTGCAGGTCATAACCCATCCCAGGCCTCCTCCGGATCGAAGGCCCATCTTGTCGCGTTGCGGGTGAGGCGGCGTCCTCCGGTTTCGACGACGTAGGTTCGGCCACCGCAGGAGCATCTCCCGCACCGCCCGTACATCCATCGATGGACCGGTTCACGGCCGGCTCCGGTAGAACTCGCCGTTGCAGCCGGTTCGATGCCTGGTGAGCTCATTTCTAGGCGTTCGAGCCCGAGACTGCTACGGCCTGAGCGCAGGGGCCCGCCGCCCCCTTCCGGGAGTGGCGGGCCCCTGCGTGTGAAAACCCCGGCTCAGGAGAGCTGGGTCGGAACCGGGCGGTTCCGGCCGAGTGAGGCCACCCCGCCCGGGGTGAGGGCCTCGGTGAAGAGCTGGACGTCGGCCACCTTGCCGGCGGTGTACTCCCCGTAGGCGCCCTGGAAGATGCGGCGCCCGATCTGCAGCGGCCCCGTCGCGTTCCAGACCGTGCCCTCGTAGGAGGCGGTGTCGGCCAGGTCGTCGTTGACGTAGAGACGGAGTTGCTGCGTGTCGGCGTCGAAGACACCCACCAGGTGGAACCAGGTGTTGGTCTTGGGGCTCTGCGCTCCCGTGGTGGGTCCGTAGGCGCTGGTGAACTTGCCGTCGGTGTCGTCCGCGTGGGCGTGGCCGAAGGCGAAGGCGTGCGCGCCGCTGGAGTAGTACAGCTGGAGGCCGTTGGCGCTGGTGCCGGACTGCGAGACGAAGGTGGAGTTCGCGGTCAGGCTGCTGAGGTTGGCCCAGGCCGAGACGGTGTAGCTGCGGCTGGTGTCGAGCACGGGACCGGAGGTGGCCGCGTAGCCGGTGCTGCCGTTGAGGGCGAGCGCGCTGCCCCGGGCGGCGTCGGCGGTCACGGTGGCACCCCCGTTGAGGGTGAGGCTGTTGGCCGGGCGGATGCGGTCCGCGGTGCCGTCCAGCTTCCACCAGTCGGCCGGCCGGTGGACGTGACCGATGCTCACCGGGGCTGTGAACTGTGCCAGGCCGCCGTCGGCCGCGGCGCCCGGATACTCGATCATCCGGCCGGAGCGGGAGGCGGCGTACAGCGCCGGGAAGCCGGTGCCCTGCACGTCGCCCGGGGAGGCGGCGGTGGGGTACTCCTGCTCGCCGACGCCGACCGGGAGCACCGGCTGGGCGGCGGGCAGCGCGCCGCTGGTGGCGGCCCACTTCTGGTCGGCGATGTTCTTGCAGTCCCAGATGACCACCTGGGTGCGGGGGTTGCGGTTGCCCGCCGGGTCGGCGAGGCAGCGGCCGGACTGCGGGTTCTTGAGCGTGCCCGGGTAGGGGCCGGGGGTCCATTCCTGGGAGCCGGTGTTGTTGCACTGGTAGAGCTGCACCAGCGTGCCGTTGTCGGTGTCGCCCTTGGTGACGTCCAGGCACTTGCCCAGCACGTGCACGGTGTGGTCGGTACCCAGGGCGAAGTTCTGGGCGTCGGTGCCGTTGCAGGTGTACATCTGCGCCGGGGTTCCGTTGGCGGTGGCGGACTTGGCGATGTCCAGGCAGAGGTTCTTGTTGTCGGCGTCGAGCACGCCGGAGACCAGCGGTGCATGCCGCGGGGCGGCCAGCTTGCTGGTCGGGACCCCTGCGGAGAAGGTCAGCGGGTAGCTGCTGACCGCGCCGGTGGCGTTGTCGCGGACCCACAGGGTGGGCACGCCGCCCACGGTGCCGGGGGCGAGCAGGGTGGTGTCGGACCAGTCACCGGTACCGATCTTCACGCCCTGGCCGAGGTTGCAGCCGGCCTGGAACGTCCCCGGGTAGTACCAGAGTTCGCCCTTGTCGACGGTGATCAGGTCGGGAACGTCCGCGTACTGGGCCAGCTTGCCGGGCGCCAGGATCTGCGTGACGTGGTCCCAGGTGCCGTCCGAGCCCTTGGCGGGGCAGGAGTCCGAGTCGCGGACCGGAACGACGTTCTGGGTCAGGGTGAAGTGCCCGGCCTTCCCGCCGGGGGTGACGGCGTCGTTGGCGTAGAGGTACAGCTCGTGGGTCGTCTTGTTGAAGGCGAACAGGTCGTCGACATTGCTGCCGGTGGCTGTGCCGCGGTGGGCGACCAGGTAGTTGTCCCAGCCGGTGCCGTCCGGGCTCTGCGCCTTGGTCGACATCGTGCTGGGCGGAGCCGCCGGATCGGCGTTGCCGGGGACCAGGACGAGGTCGCCGTCGCGGGTGGGGGCGGCGAGATCGGGGACGGCGTCGCCGTCGAGGTCACCGGCGGTGACCTTGGTCTTGGGGTTCCAGGGGGCGAAGAAGCTGTACTGCCCCACGGTGCCCTGGGTGTTGCCCGCGTTGTCGACCGCCCGTACGTAGAGCGTGTGCGCGCCCCACTGAGCGGCGCTCAGCACGATCGGGACCTCCGCGGTGGCGGTGCCGCCGGAACCGGCGACGGCGTCCACCTTGGCCGCGCCGCTGCCCGGGATGTTGGCGTCCAGGGAGTATTCGAACCGGTCGATGCCGCTGCTGACGCAGCTGCCGCGGGTGCAGCCGGTGGGCGTCGGGTCGTTCGCCGTCACCTTGACCTTGACGCCCTGGTCACCGGCGTGGCCGGTGGGCTCCTGGTCGGCACCGAGCGGCGGGAAGCCGGCCGAGTCGGTGAAGGACGGGATGCTCGGCGCGCTGAGGTCGATCTTGAAGTAGCAGTTCGGCGACCAGCCACTCATCAGCGTGTCGTCGTCGGCCCTCACGTGCCAGCCGTACTGGTGGCCGTCCGCCACCTTGAAGCCGATGTTGACCCGGGTCGTGCCGCCGTCGCTGACCCAGCCGCTCACCGGCTTGCTCTTGCTGGTGGAGCCGCCGTCGTCGTCCGCGGTCTTGGTGTCCCACACCTCGTACCGGGCACGCAGGTTGACCCCGCTCATGTCGGTGTTCAGGTGCGCGTTCAGCGTGATGTCGGAGGTGTCGCCGGCGAGTCCGGACGCACCGATCCAGCCGTCGGCCGCGCCGTCGCAGCCGTTGCTCGCGGGGTTGATCGTGGCCGGTGTGGTGCCCAGACGGTCCGGCTCGGAGGGCGGGATGTCGAACACCGTGGTCAGGTACGGGTTGGTCGCGAACCGCACGAAGTCGTAGTTGGTGGAGGACTTGGACTCGTTGCCCCACAGGCCGAAGGTCCAGCTGTCGTCCTTGCCGGCCAGCTTCTTGATCTGGCCCGTGACGTTGAAGTTGACGTCGTGGTCGCCGCAGTGCTGGCTCAGGTTGGAGCTCTTCACCTTCTGCGTGCCGCCGATGTAGCCGTCGCCGGCGAGCTTCGGCTGGTGGTCCCAGTCGGTGTTCTTGCTGATGCTCGACACCGTCGCGAGGCGCACGCCCGTCTCGTTGTCGCAGTCGAAGGAGGCACCGTAGGTCGAGGTCAGGTGCACGACGGACTTGGAGATTTCCATCGACTTGGTGAGGTTGCCGATGTTGAGCTCGTAGTACGCGCGGTTGAGTCCGAAGCAGTTGCGCCAGTGCTCGTAGCCGACTCCCTCGCCGTTGTCCTGCGCGTCGTCGTAGGGGCTCTGGGAGGGGCAGCCCTCCTTGACGGTGATGAAGTGGCTCTTCTTGCTCGTGATCGGGCTGGTGTACGGGTCGATGTAGAGCGGCCAGACCGTGCCCTTGCCGCCGAGCAGATCGGCGTCCGGGGTGAGGGTGAGCGCGCCTGGTCGGCTGCTCACGCCGATGGGCTTCACCTGCGCGCCGCTGCCCGGCTGTTCCGCGGTGGAGGCCGTGTCACCGCCGGCGCCCGGTTCCGCCGGGGTGTCCGCCGCGCGGGCGGTGCGGCGGGCCCCGGACTTGTGCGCCGGGGTAGTCACCTGGGCGCCGGAGGAGTCCCACATCATCGGGGTGGGCGAACTGAACAGGGCGGTGCCGTCGGCCGCGGTGGCCGTCACCTGGCCGTCCCCGTCGGCGTTCACCGTCATGCCATCGCTCGTCGCGGTGGTCAGCCGGAGCGAGGCGAGGGCGGGATCGGCGGCGGCCTTGGCGTCGCGGACGATCAGAACCTCGTGGAAGCCACCCTGGTCGGTGGTGGTCACCTTGAGGTCGACTCCCGGCAGCACATCGCTGTACCGGGCGCTGTCACCGCTCACCTCCGGGGCGGGCAGGCGGAACGGGAGCGTGTACGACAGCCGGTGCCCGGCCTCGTCGACGAGGGTGGCCAGCGGCCCGTCGCCGCCGCCCGAGAGGGTCAGCGCCGAGGGGGTGGCCCTGGTGGAGAAGGTGCCGTCGGAGTTCCGAGCCAGGCCGGCGTCGACGTCCGTCCACTCACCCTCCTTGCTGACGCGGGCCGGCTGGAGATGCGTGGTCAGCGTGAACGTGCCGTCGGCGTTTGCGACGGTCTCCGAGGTCTCAGTGGTCAGCTGATCCACGGTGACCGGCTGTCCGGTCCTGGCCGCCTCGGCACGGGCGGTCGCGAGCGGTGAGCCGTCCGCGCCGTCGGTCGCCGCCGACGCGGGCGAGCCTGCCGCCGAGACCGGGCCGACGGCGCCGAGCAGCAGGCCGGTGACGGCCGCCGACAACGCCAGACGGCGTGTCAGAGTGCGCGCCGGATGACTCCGGACGCGGGTGCGTTCCCCCATGAATCGCCCTTTCGAGAGCGTGGGCGACGCCCCCCGGCGCGCCGCTGTGGTCCTTCTCACAGAGCGCGTCCCCCCGAGGGCCGCCGCATGTCGGAATTGCGGTACTTGGTCGCGTCATGCCCTGCTGTGAAGGGCTTGTGATGGACCCATGTGAAGGCTGTGAGCAGTGTGACCGCTGAGGAAGGGTATTGCTGCGCACATGACATGGCAATACGGTTCCGGTCTGACCAGACGAGCCGTCAGCTGACCACTGATCAATTCGGCTCCTGGATTTTTTCTTTACATGGGGGATCACGCATGCGCGCAAGACCGCGCGGAATTCAACGTGCCCGGAGACGGGCGTGGTTGCGGCGGGTGACCGTCTGGGCCGCGACGACCGCCGCTTTCTCACTGGCCGTTCAGCCGGCCGTCGCCGACGTCGTGGTCGGCGGCTACCAGTACAAGGACGAGGTCTGGGCAGCCGATCCGCTGCCCGAGCAGCCGAAGGTCCCGGGGCACCCCGCGGACGGCCCCGGCGCCAAGGAGCCCACCCCGCCGCCCGGCGCCCGCAAGCTGGCCGGGCACCAGGTGAAGGCACCGAAGTGGCCCGCGGGCGGCGCCGCGACCGTCGACCTCGGCACGGCGCGCCAGGTGCGCGGCCGGGCAGCGGCCGCGGCGCCCGGCAAGGTGAAGGCCGCCTCGCTGCCCGTGTCACTGTCGCCCGCCGCACCGTCGGCGATCGGCCCGGGCGCCCGCGCGCTCGTCGGCCACGGCACGCCGGTCGAGCCGGCGCGGTCGGTACGGGTACGACTCGCCGACCGCTCGCAGGCGAAACAGGCCGGCGTCGACGGCCTGCTGGTCGGCCTCGCGCGCACCGACCACCGCACCGGCGCAGGCGGCGTCTCCGTCTCGGTGGACTACGCCGCCGTCGAGCAGGCGTACGGCGGCGGCTGGGCCTCCCGGCTGCACCTGGTGGCCATGCCCGCCTGCGCCCTGACGACACCTCAGCTCGCAGCCTGCCGTAACCGCACGCCTCTGGAGTCGGTCAACGACCCGCAGGCCCACAAGGTCACCGGCACCATCGCCGTGCCGGCCGCAGCCGCCAAGCCGACCGGGGCGCTCGCCGCTCCCTCCGGCCGTACCGCTCTGGCCTCCTCCGGCATGGCGGTCGCGGCGGTGGCCGGCAGCAAGGGCTCGCAGGGCGACTTCGGCGCCACCTCGCTGTCCGCCTCGGGCGCCTGGTCCTCCTCGGCCTCGGGCGCCTTCACCTACAACTACCCGATCACGGTGCCCCCGTCCCTCGGCGGTGAGGCACCCAACGTCGGCCTGTCCTACGACTCCCAGTCCGTCGACGGCGAGACCTCGGCCCGCAACTCCCAGTCCTCCTGGGTCGGCGACGGCTGGTCCTACAGCCCCGGGTTCATCGAGCGCTCCTACAAGAGCTGCAAGGACCAGGGCATCGAGGACTCCGGCGACGAGTGCTGGGGCGGCTGGAACGCCACCATCCAACTCGGCACCCACAACGGCCAGTTGGTCCGTGACTCCGACGGCGAGTACCATCTCCAGGCCGACGACGGCACCAGGATCCAGCGGCTCACCGGAGCGTCCAACGGCCTGTGGGACGGCGAGTACTTCAAGGTCACCACGACCGACGGCACCGCCTACTACCTCGGCCTGAACCACGCCCCCGGCACCACCGACGACGACGCCACCGACAGCGCCTGGGGCGTGCCCGTCTACCACCCCAAGTCGGGCGACCCCTGCCACGACAAGGACAAGGGCGACGACTCCCAGTGCGACAAGCCGGTCGGCTACCGCTTCAACCTCGACTTCGTCGTCGACCCGCACGGCAACGTCCAGCGCTACGACTGGGCGACCGAGTCCAACTACTACAACATGGGCTACGGCCAGGTCGCCAAGGACGACAAGGGCGGCAAGATCACCAAGTACGTCCGCGGCGGCCACCTCACCCGCATCTCCTACGGCTACCAGCTGGCCGACGCGCGGGCGGGACGCGAGCCTGCCGCCAAGGTCGTCTTCCGCACCGCACAGCGCTGCACCACCTCCGACACGGTCTGCAAGGCGGACAACCTCTCCTCCAAGACCGCGAAGGACTGGCCGGACACCCCCTACGACCTGCACTGCGAGTCCGACTGGAAGAACAAGCCCAAGGACGACGACACCGACGGCGTCTGCCTGACCAGCGGACCGACCTTCTGGACGACGTACCGGCTCAAGGGCGTCGACACCTCGGTACGCACGGCCTCCGGCTGGCAGGACGTCGACAGCTACGAACTCAAGCAAGTCTTCTCGGACGCGGGCGGCACCTACGACCCGGTCACCGGCAACACCCAGGACCCCAGGAGCACCGGCTCACTGCAGTCGGTGATGTGGCTGTCCTCCATCGTCCACACCGGCCAGGACACCTCGGCCGGCGGCGACAAGCCGATCACCCTCGACCCGGTGACCTTCGCCGGGATCGAGATGGACAACCGCGTGGACGGCCTGACCCCGGCCGCCCCGCCGCTGTTCCACCCGCGGATTTCCAGCGTGCAGACCGAGACCGGTGAGTCGGTCGCGGTCACCTACCGCCCGCCGGAGTGTTCGCGGGAGAAGAATCACATGCCGGACTCGGCCGACAGCAACACCATGGCCTGTTATCCGGTGTGGTGGAACACACCCGGCGGCGTGGAGCCCATCAAGGACTGGTTCCACAAGACGCTCGTCGCGCAGGTCACCGACAGCGACCGCACCAAGGCCGGTTCGCCCGCCAAGGTCACCAATTACACCTACAGCGACGGCGCGGCCTGGCACCGCGACGACTCCGACCTGACCGACGACAAGCACCGCACCTGGAACGACTTCCGGGGCTTCCGCACCGTCACCACCACCACCGGCGCGGCGCCGGACCCCGTCACCCAGAACACCGTCTCCTACCTCCAGGGCATGGACGGCGACTACAAGGCTGACGGCTCCAAGCGCAGCGTCAAGGTCAAGAACGCCCTGAACGAGGAGATCACCGACAGCCCCTGGCTGGCCGGCACCCCCTACCAGGCCCTGAGCTACACCAAGGCCGGTGGCACCGTCGTGGGCCGTACCCTCACCGACCCGCCCACCTCCAAGGTCACCGCCTCCCGGGACCGCACGGCGTGGACGTCCGAGGACCCCAAGCCCGACAAGCTCTCCACGCTGCCGGACATGACGGCACGTCAGATCACGGGGACCTCGTCCCGCACGATGGGGCTGCTCTCCGATGGCACCTGGCGCACCACCCGCTCCAGCACCACCTTCGACGACAAGGGCCGCACCTGGAAGGTCGACGACGAGGGCGACGTCTCCAAGCCCAAGCAGGAGACCTGCACCACCACGACCTACGCCGACGCGCCCACCGACAACCCGATGATGCTGGTCTACCCCAAGGAGACCGTCAGCGTCGCCGGCCCCTGCGGCACCGCCCCCGGCAAGGACACCACACTCTCCGACAAGCGCATCTACTACGACGGGGACGGCTCGGTCGACAAGATCGGCTCCCTGGGCAAGCTCGGCGAGAACGGCGACTCGCTCGGCCTGGTGACCGCCACCCAGTCGGTCACCTCCTACGACGTGAGCGGTGACCCCAAGTACCAGACGCTCGGCGGCATGTCGTACGACAAGTACGGCCGGGTCGTCGCGAACACGGACGCGGCGGGCAACACCACGACCTCGTCGTACCAGCCCAGTTCGGGCATCCTGCCCACCACCCTGTCCACGACGAACCCGCTGAAGTGGACGGCCACCAGCACGGTCTCACCGGGCCGCGGCTCGGTCACCCACGCGGTGGACGCCAACAAGCAGGTCACCGACGCGACTTATGACGCGCTCGGGCGGCGGGAGAAGGTCTGGGGCCCAGGGCGCGACAAGAGCGACCAGAGCCCGCACCGGGTCTACAGCTACGACGTCCACGGCGCGGGCGACAACCCCACCCCGTCGTCGGTCACCACCAAGAGCCTGCGTGAGGACGGCTCCTACAGCACCTCCGTCACCATCTACGACGGCACGCTGCAGCCCCGCCAGACGCAGTCGACCCCCGCGGACAACTCGGCCGGCCGGCTGGTCTCCTCGACGTACTACGACTCGCACGGGTGGACTGTCTCGAACATCGCGGCGTACTCCGACGCGGATCACGTGCCAGGCAGCACCATGTGGGCGGAGACCAACCGCACGGGCCCGTCGGTGACGCGGACGTCGTACGACGGGCAGGGCAGGCCGGTCACCACCTCGACGGTGTCGTTCGCCAGCACTCTGTTCACGTCCGCTACGGACTACCAGGGCGTCGACCGGGTCGACACCACCCCGCCGAAGGGCGGCAAGGTCACCACGACCTACACCGACGCCCTCGGCCGCACCACGTCCGCGGTGGTGCGCGACACCACGCCTGACCGCAAGCTCACCGGCGGCGCCACGCTGGCCTCGGGTACCTCGCTGGTCTCCGCCGGCGTCCGGCTGGCCATGCAGGCCGACGGCAATCTGGTCCTGACCTCGCTCGTGGGCGACAAGGTGTTGTGGTCGTCCAAGACGGCCGG
The DNA here is from genome assembly GCF_040298885.1 of Streptomyces sp. NPDC001137. Classification (NCBI taxonomy): domain Bacteria; kingdom Bacillati; phylum Actinomycetota; class Actinomycetes; order Kitasatosporales; family Streptomycetaceae; genus Streptomyces; species Streptomyces sp. NPDC001137. Next base: position 399,544 of record NZ_JBEPBA010000003.1, on the reverse strand, counting down.
AAAGCCGGGCGCCTACGCGGTCATGCAGGCCGACGGCAACTTCGTCGTCCTGGACGCCACCGGGAAGACCACTCTGTGGTCCAGCGGTACCTCCGGTCACACCGGCGGCTACCTCAAGGTGCAGTCCGACGACAACGTCGCGGTGTACGACGCGTCCAACGCCGTGCTCTGGTCCGCCGGGACCGCCGGCAAGGCGGCGACGGCCGACATCACCACGCACTTCACCTACACGCCCGGCGGACAGGTCGACACGGTCAAGGACTCGGTGGGCAACACCTGGTCCTACGACTACGACCTGCAGGGCCGAGTGGTCTCCCAGACCGACCCCGACTCCGGCACCTCCACCTCCCACTACGACGACCTGGGCAGAGTCGACCGCACCACCGACGCCCGCAAGCAGACCCTGTCCTTCACCTACGACCTGCTGGGTCGCCGCAAAGCCGAGTACTCGGGCGACGGCACGACGGACCCGTCCAAACTTCTGGCGGAGTGGACCTACGACGAACTCGGCAAGGGCCGGCCCGTCGCGTCCACCCGCTACGTCGGCGGCAAGAACGGCAGCGCCTACGTCCAGAAGATCGACGCGTACAACTCAGTGGGACGGCCGACCAGCACCTCCACGGTCATCCCGGACAGCGAAGGCGCGCTGGCGGGCACGTACACCGCCAAAGCCTCTTACACCGAGAACGTCGGTCTGCTGGCGGCGACCACGTACGGCGCCGACGGTGGTCTGCCGGCCGAGACCCTCGGCTACGGCTACAACCTCCAGGGCGGCCTGGTCAGCATGGGCACGCCCAGCCGTCCGTACGTCGCCACGGTCAACTACAGCCCGCTCGGGGAGGTCCTCCAGACCACCGTCGGAACTCCCTCCAAGCAGCTGCGCACCGCGCAGACCTACGACCAGGCGACGGGCCGGCCGGCCACCAACCGGGTCACCCTCCAGACGAACACGGCCAACCCGATCTCGGACACCAGCTACGGCTACGACCAGGCCGGCAACATCACCGCGGTCTCCGACGTCCGCTCCACCGGCGGCACGGACCGTACGGCCGACACCCAGTGCTTCGCCTACGACGCGCAGGACCGGCTGACCACCGCCTGGACGGACACCAAGGGACTGACCACGGCCACCGCTGGCCAGCTCGCCCGGTGCACCACCTCACGCCCCAGCCCGGCGACCGTCGGCGGACCGGCACCGTACTGGACGGACTGGCAGTTCAACCAGCTCGGTGACCGCACCCAGCAGGTCACGCACGACGTGACCGGCAACGCGGCCAAGGACACCACCCAGACGTTCGCCTACCCGGGCGCCGGCACGGCCCCCGCCAAGCAGCCCAACGCGGTGTCCACCGTCACCACCCGCAACCCCACCACTGGCACGTCCGTGCTGACCCCCGAGTACGACGACGCGGGCAACACGAAGACCAGGACCACCACCGGAGCCCGGACGGGCACTCAGGGGATCGAGTACAACGAGGAGGGCCTCACCTCCGCGACGACCACCGACGGCAAGAAGACCGGCTACCTCTACGACGCCGACGGCCAGTTGCTGATCCAACGCGGGCCGGGTAACAACACGCTCTACCTCTTCGGAGGCAACGAGCAGCTCACCCTCGACACCGCCACCAAGGCCGTCACCGGACTGCGCTACTACTGCGCCCCCGACGGCACGGTGACGGTCCGCTCCAGCAAGGGCGGCATCAGCTACCAGCCGACCACTCCGCAGGGCACGGCCCAACTCCAGGTGGACGGCAGCTCACTGGCCATCACACGGCGTGCCTTCGACCCGTACGGCAACCCGCGCGGGCCGGCGCCGACCGGATGGGCGGACAACCACGGATACTTGGGCAAGCCGGCCGACACCACCTCCGGTCTGAACCTCCTCGGAGCACGGAACTACGACCCGGTCACCGGCCGCTTCCTGTCGGTCGACCCGGTCTTCGAGAGCGGCGACCCGAACCAGATGGGCGGCTACGGCTACGCGGCCGGCAACCCTGTCTCCGGAAGCGACCCCAACGGCTTGGCCTGGTACTCGGACTGGGGCGGCGCGGTCGGCAGCTTCTTCTGCGGCGTGGGCGACAGCGTCGTCGGCGACCCGTGGCAGTGGAGCGTCAACACACTCTCGGACGGCTGGAACGGGTTCGCGAGCGTCGTCAACGGCGACAACCCGTGGTTCAACGGCTGGACGGGCTACTCGAACGAGACCCCGTTCCAGCTCGGCCACACCGGTTACGTCGACGACCACCCGCTGGGCAACCTCTTCGGCGTCGACACCGGCTCGACCTCGTACGTCGCCGGCCAGTGGACCGGCGTGGTCGGCTCCTTCGCCGCCGACGGCTACGGCGTCTACAAGGCGGCCAGCGGCGGAATCAAGGCCGTCAAGGCCGTCAAGGCCGCGATGTCGGAGGGCGAGGACCTCGTCGGAGCAATCAAGAGACTGCTCTCCGGCGACCTGCCCACCACCACCCCGGCCGACCCGGCGCCCACCACGCCCAAGGGCGACGATGCTCCGTCGACGCCGAAGGCGGGCACCGGCAAGGGCGGCAAGGAACCGGGGGGCAGTGGGAAGGCGGCCGCGAACGACAAGGAGCCGAGTGGATCGCCGAGTTCGGCCAAGGCCGGACCAAGCAAGGGCAGCCCGGCGTCTGGGAGCGGTGCCGGCTCTGGCCTAGCTCGGAAGAGCTCGAACACCGGGCCGTTCGAGGGACTTCCGGTCCCCATGCAGAAGCGAGTGGTGCGGCAGGTCGCCCGCGCCAGCGGTGTCGGCTTGGACGGCGTGAAGGTGAGGATCAACCGCGATGCGGACCTCATCGGGCGGCAGTTCTACGGCCACACCGCGCCGGATCGGACCATCACGCTCTATCCGGACGCCTTCTCATCGATGGAGAACCTGGTCAAGACCATTGGGCACGAACGAATGCACGTCATGCAGATCGACCTTTACGGGCCCGCCACGTCGCTGGAGCAAGAGCATGCCTGGGAACGAGCCGCGTACGCTATAGAAGATCAGTTCTGGAACTACTACAACGGGAGGCGGGGCTGATGGGTGCCCGAGCGGCGTGGCTGGCACTGCTGCCCGCCATGACCGGCGAACGGCAGGGGCAACCGTCCTGCCCACGTTGCGGTCACGCTGATCTGCATGCTCGCTACATCGTGGATCGTGAGACCCGCATCGGTTACCTGCTGATGTGGTGCAGCGTCTGTCTGCATGGCATTTCGGTGTCCCGAGTCCGGGCGAATGAAGGAGCCGAAATCCGCTGGTTCGGCGACGCTGACGCACTTGAGGGCGTACCCGATTTCGTGCGTTGCGAGTGAGGCTGCGTCTTCCGGTTTCGACGACGTAGGGGCGGCCGCTGCAGGAGCATATCCCGCAGCGGCCGTACGTCCACTGATGGACCGGTTCACCAGCCGACTGCAGCAGAAATTGCCGCTGCAGTCGGTTCGATGCGTGGGCACCTCATTTAAGACGTGACTGATCTCCGGTCTCACCCGGGAATCGAAAGGACGTACTGCGCGGACCTTTCGCTCTACGACCTAGACTGCCACGTACCCGAGGAGAATTTCACGGACTTCAGCCGGACACCGCCAGCCTTCAGAGAGGTCCCGGGAACTTCATGCCTCGCCCGTACGAACAGCAGCACCTTGAAACGCTCGTGCCCAACGGCACCTGCACGTCACCGAACTAACCTGTCCGCTCTGTGGCCACACGAGCATGCGCTTCTACCGCCACACGACATACGGCCGGACCGAACCCGCGTGGATCAACTACCTGTGGTGCGGCAACTGTCACGCCTACTCGTCGTCCTTCACGGGCGGCCGCAAGATGCTCGAAAGCGACCCCCTCTTTGAGCAGGACGGCGACCCCATCGCCGAGGTCTTCCGCGATCCCGAGCGTCTGTTCAAGATCCCCGACGCCTACTGGAAGGCGGGCAAGCTCCCCCAGGTGATCTCCCGCCGACCCGCGGAAAATGACATCCCGACGAGCAATCCTGGAAGGGGAAGCGGTATTGGAGAACAGCCCCGAGTTGGCGGATGTCGTGCGAGAACTCGTCGAGGCCTTTCCCGGTGGCGTGGACGACGTTGACTACTACCCACTTCTGGTGATCCTTTCCGATGTGCTCTCGGAGAGGAATCTGGGAGTGGCCGTGCATGCGGCCTTCGGCCTGGATCCGTACGTCGCTCGAAACGAAGCCGCCGATGCCTGCGCCGGCAACAGGCCTTCCCGGCGAAGGATCTAGGATTTGCGAGGCCGCATGACGGCCAAGGGGTGCTCCATCGTCGGAGACGAGGACTGAGGTGGCGATGTGCCGTGAAATCCGGCACTGACCTGACCATTCGGCACAACCCGAGAATCGACATGACCTACTACGCGGATTTCTTGCTCTACGACTACGACTGCCACGCGAAGCACGCGGGCCTCACCATCGGCTGGCTGGAGGAGGGCTATGACTATCCCGTCGACGAGGTCTCCGAGGTGGATCTCGCGAACATCATCGATCTCGGTTCGCTGCGGCAGCACCGGAGCAGGGGCTGGCACTCGTGCACGCTGTGCGGGGAGTACACCGAGCACACGGCTACCTCGGAGCGGGCGGGGATCACCTACCGGCTCGGCCATGCGGAGATCAGGGCGGTCTCGGACGACGGTGTGCTGTACGTCGCCCCGAACCTGATCATCCACTACATCGTCGACCATCTCTACGGACCGCCCACCGAATTCATCGACGCCGTCCGGTCCGAAGTCCGAAGGCGCTGGCCCGAGGGGAAGTGACGGACTTCAGCAGGACACCTCCACCCTTGAGAGAGGTCCAGAACTTCATGACCCGCCCCTACGACCAGCAGCACCGCGAGGCCCTCGGTGCCCAACTGCACCTGCCTCTGGCCGAACGAACCTGCCCGATCTGCGGCCATATGGCCATGCGCGTCTACCACTACACGATGTACGGTCGAAGCGAACCGTCATGGATCAACTACCTGTGGTGCGGCGACTGCCACGCCTACTCGTCGTCCTTCCACGGTGCCGGCCGCAAGATGGTCGAGAGCGACCCGCTCCTCGCGGAATACGGTGACCGGGTCGGCGAGCTCTTCGCCGACCCCGAGCGCCTGCTCAAGGTCCTCGACGGATACTGGAAGGCGGGCAAACTTCCCCAAGTGGTCTCCCGCCGCCCCCGCGGAAGCTGATGGCGTCCTCGTCGGCTGGATCGGAAGTTCAAGACCGTTGGCCATCCGCAGGACCTGGCGAACAACGTCGATCTCGGTTCGCTGCGGCAGCACCGGAGCAGGGGCTGGCACTCGTGCACGCTGTGCGGGGAGTACACCGAGCACACGGCTACCTCGGAGCGGGCGGGGATCACCTACCGGCTCGGCCATGCGGAGATCAGGGCGGTCTCGGACGACGGTGTGCTGTACGTCGCCCCGAACCTGATCATCCACTACATCGTCGACCACCTCTACGGACCGCCCGCCGACCCGGAATTGCATATCCCACCTCTACAGTCAGCAGCACCGTGAGGCGCTAGGCGCCCAACTGCACCTGCCTTCATGGATCAACTGCATGTGGTGGCGCCAACTGCCGCACGTACTCGTGGTCCTTCACCGCATCCGAGCGCAAGGGGAATTGATGTGAGCGGCGAAATCCCGGCGGATGCTTGTCCGATTGGCGACGAGTGCCTGCACATAAAGCAGTCGAGGGTAGCGATTATGAAGCGCTTGCGATGCTGCTGGATTCCGGAGTCGACCCGAACGAGATGTGCTTTGGTCACACCTTGCTCACTCATGCCATTGATCTCGAAGGTGATGGCCACGTGCAGACCGGCTACCCTCTGAACGCGACCGCCACTGCGATTCTGCTTGCTTATGGTGCCGACCCCAGTTTGCCGGCAGCGGATGGCGAAACGCCCTTGCAGATGTCGGAAGATTATTGCCATGAACCGGCGCAGCGTCTGCTCCGGCGCTTCCTGGGTCCGGGAAAGGACATCAAATAGAACTGAAATGGTGCGACTTGTCCGTATAAGGTGCTCGTTCATCATCCGTGGCACTGGCATATCCAGGGCAGACCCATGAAGCAGCCCACCCTGAACTCGAAGAGCGGGTAAGGAATGAGCCTCGATCCAACGCAACCCGTCTCGTGCCGACGACCTGGAGCCGGGAATGGCTGATTACGAGGACATGTCTGTCTATAGTGACGGCTACTCCCCGTTCGAAATCCTCAATGTCGGATGGCTCGGAGCCTCCTGCGGGGTGCCGGTCGACGGTACTCCCGTGTCTGGCCGACTGGTCGGTCGATTGGTGGCGGAATCGAGAAAGCCGCGAAGCCTGACACTTGGAACGCATGACTGCGAGTTCTGTGATGGCGAGGGCGGGCGCGGCGGGAACGGGGAAATTCACCTGTACTCCACCGTGAATTCGGCAGTGTTCTCCGCGCCGCTACTCGTCCTTCATTATGTGAAGCGTCACGGATATTCGCCGCCCTCGGATTTCCTGAAATCCCTGGCGTCCGCCGACGAACCTCTGGACTGGGATTCACGGGCTGAAACCCTGGTGTCCATACTGTCGGATCCGGCAGGGGATGCAGGCTGGCGAGTCAACGCGCTTTTCGAATTGCCTAGATGGGGAAGCGACGAACGAGCCTACAGAACTGTCGCCGACTCGGTGAACGACGAAGAAATACGCGAAACAGCAGAATACGAACTCGGCGTTTCCCTGTCCCAGTTCTGGATTGCGGCCGGAGGGGTTGACACGGTCGTCTATTCTCGCCTGTCGCCGGCGACACGGCACGTCGTTGCCGAGGAGTTCTCCAGGCACAGCGAAAGGCTGACGGAATGATGAGAGGAAGTTCTCGGTGATCCTCTGCCGTCCCGCGGAGATGGCGGGCACCTCCACGCGCCTGAGCTTTTGGGACGGCTCTCACCATCGGTTGGCTGGAGGATGTCCACGACTATCCCGTCGGCGAGGTCTCAAGACCTCGCGAACATCATCGCTAACCATCAGAGGCCGGTTGAATGAGTGAACAAGCTGCCAAGCTCTCGGGTCCATGCCAAGAGTGCGGCGATCCCTGTACGGGGTGGGCTGTGCAGCTGACCAGGAATGGTCGGCTCCGATGGGAGATCGAGTGGGCTTGTGATGCCTGTGGGATTTCGCATCATGGCGCCTGGGGTGCAGCTCCCGATGAGGTGCGCGGCACGATTTTGGCGCAGCACGGTCCGCGCTGTCTGAGGCTGGTCGACGGCGCAAACCGTCCCGGGGCGATCCTCAAGGCTTTTCGAAGCGCGTTTGATCTCTCCATTCGGGAGGTGCAGGCGTCAGCACACAAGCTCAAGCAGTGCGGGTACGAGGGTACGTACGTGGAGACGCAACTACTCTCTCAACTGCTCCGAGAGGGAGGGATCTCCAGTGAGGTGACCTGACCGTCCGGTCCAACCCGAGAAGCGACATGACCTACTACGCGGATTTCTCGCTCTACGACCTCATCGAATACGAAAAACCCGAAGGCCTCACCATCGGCTGGCTCGAGGAGGACTACGGCTATCCCGTCGACGAGGTCTCCGAGGTGGATCTCGCGAACATCATCGATCTCGGTTCGCTGCGGCAGCACCGGAGCAGGGGCTGGCACTCGTGCACGCTCTGCGGGGAGTACACCGAGCACACGGCTACCTCGGAGCGGGCGGGGATCACCTACCGGCTCGGCCATGCGGAGATCAGGGCGGTCTCGGACGACGGCGTGCTCTACGTCGCCCCGAACCTGATCATCCACTACATCGTCGACCATCTCTACGGACCGCCCACCGAATTCATCGACGCCATCCGGTCCGAAGTCCGAAGGCGCTGGCCCGAGGAGAAGTGACGGACTTCAGCAGGACACCGCCGCCGCCCAGAGAGGTGCGGAAAATCATGCCTCGCTTCTACGACCAGCAGCACCTTGAAGCGCTCGGCGCCCAACTGCACCTACCCGTGACCGAACGAACCTGCCCGATCTGCGGCCGTGTCACCATGCGCATCTACCGCCACACGAAATACGGCCGGACCGAACCCGCGTGGATCAACTACCTGTGGTGCGGCGACTGTCACGCCTACTCGTCGTCCTTCACGGGCGCCGGCCGCAAGATGGTCGAGGGCGACCCGCTCCTCGCGGAATACGGTGACCGGATCGGAGAGGTCTTCCGCGATCCCGAGCGCCTGCTCAAGCTCCTCGACGGCTACTGGGAGGCGGGAAAACTTCCCCAGGTGATCTCCCGCCGCCCCCGAGGACGCTGACGGCGTCCCGATGAGGCGCTATCCGACGTGACCGGGATCTCGCTGCACGCCGACGCCCCTGTCCCTACGCTGGTCACGCTCGCCGTCGCGGCTGACCCGAGGGAGAGCCGCTGTAGGCTGAAGAACAGCCCTTGACCTGCGAGAAGCGGGCAGGGAGCCGAGTTCAGGGAGTTCCGAATGCTGCGCACCATGTTCAAGTCCAAGATCCACCGCGCCACCGTCACCCAGGCCGACCTGCACTACGTGGGATCGGTGACCATCGACGCCGATCTCCTCGACGCCGCCGACTTGCTGCCCGGCGAGTTCGTGCACATCGTCGACATCACCAACGGTGCCCGGCTGGAGACGTACGTCATCGAGGGTGAGCGCGGCTCCGGTGTGATCGGGATCAACGGGGCCGCCGCCCATCTCGTCCATCCCGGCGACCTGGTGATCATCATCAGCTACGCTCAGGTGACCGACGCAGAGGCGCGGGCGCTCGAACCCCGCGTCGTGCACGTGGACCGCGACAACCGCATCGTGGCCCTGGGCGCCGACCCGTCCGAGCCGGTACCGGGCTCGGACCAGGAGCGCAGCCCGCAGGCCGTACCGGCCTGAGCCACACTCGGACCCCTCGAACCAGGAGCGTGCCCATGAGCGACATCGAGATCCGCGACGACCGGGCGGCGGGCCGCCTGGAGGCCATCGGGGACGGTACGGACGGCGAAGTCGTCGGCCACATCGAGTACTTCGTCCTCGAATCGCCCGCGCGTGCCCTGGTCCCCGTCCACACGATCGTGGAACCGGCCCACGAGGGGAAGGGCATCGCCGGTTCTCTTGCGCGCGAGCTGTACGCCATCGCCGGGCGCGAGGGCGTCGTCGTCGCCCCGCTGTGCCCGTACGTCACCAAGTGGGCCGAACGCCACCCTGACGAGGCACCCGCCGCCGACCCGGAGCTGCTGCGGGCGGCGAAGGAGTGGCTGGTGGCGCACCCCGGTCGCTTCTGAGCCCCGCCCCCTTTCTCACAAAGGCCCGCCGCCCGCATGCTCGCCCTTCTGCACACCTCGCCCGCGCACATCCCCGTCTTCGAGGCCCTGCGCGACGAGCACCACCAGGGCCTGGAACTGCGGCACTTCGTCGACGAGGAGCTGCTGGCCCGGGCCCGCCGCGAGGGACCCGAGGCCGTGGCGGACGAGGTGCGGGCCGTGCTGGACAAGGCGGTCGGCGAGGGCGCGCGGGCCGTACTGTGCACCTGCTCGACCATCGGCGGCGTCGCGGAAGCGGCCGCCGCCGGGGCCGGCGTGCCGGTGCTGCGCAGCGACCGTCCGATGGCGGCCGCCGCGGTGGCCGCCGGTTCGCGGATCGTCGTGCTCGCCAGCGTGGAGAGCACCTTGGGGCCGACGGTGGCCCTGATCGAGGACGAGGCGCGTCGCGCCGGACACCCCGTCGAGGTGCGGCCACGGCTCGTCGAGGGCGCCTGGGACCGCTTCGCGGCAGGCGACGGCGAGGGCTGCGCGCGTCTCGTCGCGGCCGCGGCCGGCGCGGTCACCGGCGCCGACGCGATCGTCCTCGCCCAGGGCTCGATGGCCCCGGCCCAGCAGTTGACGACCACCGCGGTCCCGGTACTGTCCAGCCCGCGTCCGGGCCTCGCGGCGGCCGCGGAGGCTGTGCGCGCCTGGTAGGCCCACCTGGGCGGCATGCCGTCCTGCGGGCGGGTGAGTGCGAAGGCGGCCGTCGGGTACGCGGGGCAGTAGTCCAGAGCCGACCTCGACCGACTGGCCGGAGGACACCATGACCGATCCACACCCCGACCCCGTACCACCGGGCCCCGCGCCCGGCCCGGGCCCCCAGCCCCCGGACCCGTACCCGTCGCCGGTCCCCGACCCGCAGCCACCGCCCGGCCCTGAGCCGACACCACCGGCACCACCCGGCCCGGAACCCACCCCGCCCGCACCTCCGGGCCCGGAACCCACACCGCCCTCACCCCCGGACCCGACACCGCCATCCCCGTCGCCGATCCCGCCGGGACCGGAACCGGTGCCGAACCCGGAGCCGGGGCCTCCGCTGACCTGAGCCGCTCGACGGACGGACGGCTGAAGCGGCCTCACCGCCTCGGACATCTCGGTCGGCAGGGTCGCGGCCCCGGCGGCCGGCGGGCGGCAGAAAGTGACGCGAGCGGTCGCGCGGGCCGCCCGGCGGCTGAAGCGGCAGTACTGCCTCGGATACCTCGGTCGGCAGGGTCGCGGCCCCGGCGGCCGGCGGGCGGCAGAAAGTGACGGCGAGTGGCCGCGCGGGCCGTCCGGCGGCTGAAGCGGCAGTACTGCCTCGGACACCTCCGTCGGCAGGGCCTCGACCGCAGCGGTCGCGAGGCGGGGCAGACAAAGGCGGCGGGCAGCCGCTCGGGCCGCCCGCCGCCACGCACCGCTGCCTGTTACGCGTCGACCTCCGACCGGTCCCCGCCCCACAGCGTGTGGAACGAGCCGTCCCGGTCCGTGCGCCGGTAGGTGTGCGCGCCGAAGAAGTCACGCTGGCCCTGGGTCAGCGCGGCCGGCAGCCGCTCCGCGCGCAGGGCGTCGTAGTAGGCGAGCGCCGCGGCGAAGCCGGGGGTCGGGACGCCCTGGCGGGTGGCGGCGATGATGACCTCGCGCCAGTCGTCCTGGGCGTCCGCGATCTCCTGGGCGAACGTCTCGTCGGAGAGCAGGCTCGGCAGGTCGGCCCGGGTGTCGTACGCGGAGCGGATGCGGTCCAGGAAGGCCGCGCGGATGATGCAGCCGCCGCGCCAGATCGCGGAGACCGCGCCCAGGTCGATGTCCCAGTCGTACTCCTCGCGGGCGGCCGCGATCTCGTGGAAGCCCTGCGTGTACGACACGATCTTCGAGGCGTAGAGGGCCTGCTCCACGCGGTCCGCGAACGCCCCCGCCTCCGACTCGGACAGCGGGGAGGCCTTCGGTCCTGCCAGCCCGCGCGAGGCCTCGCGCAGCGCCGCGTGACCCGACAGGGAGCGGGCGAAGACCGCCTCCGCGATGCCCGAGACCGGAACGCCCAGGTCGAGGGCGATCTGGACGGTCCAGCGGCCGGTGCCCTTCTGCTCGGCCTGGTCCACCACCACGTCCACGAACGGCTTGCCGGTCGCCGCGTCCACGTGCGACAGCACCTCGGCGGTGATCTCGATCAGGTAGGAGTCCAAACGGCCCGTGTTCCAGGTGCGGAAGATGTCCGCGATCTGCGCGGGGGAGTATCCGGCCACATCGCGCAGCAGCTGGTACGCCTCGCCGATCAGCTGCATGTCGGCGTACTCGATGCCGTTGTGGACCATCTTCACGAAGTGCCCGGCGCCGTCGGGGCCGACGTGGGTCACGCAGGGCGCGCCGTCCTTCGCCTTCGCGGAGATCTTCTCCAGCATCGGGCCGAGCGAGTCGTACGACTCCTTCGGGCCGCCCGGCATGATGCTCGGCCCGTTGAGCGCGCCCTCCTCGCCGCCGGAGACGCCCATGCCGACGAAGTGGATGCCCTGCTCGCGCAGTTCGCGCTCGCGGCGGCGGGTGTCCGCGAAGTGCGCGTTGCCACCGTCGATGATCATGTCGCCGGGCTCCAGGAGCGGGGCGAACTCCTGGATCACCGCGTCGGTCGGGTCGCCCGCCTTGACCATGATGACCAGGCGCCGCGGCCGCTCCAGCGCCGCCACGAACTCCTTGGCGGTCTCCGCCGCGATGAAGTCGCCCTCGTGCCCGAACTCCTCGACCAGGGCGTTCGTACGCGCCACTGTGCGGTTGTGCAAGGCCACCGTGTAGCCGTTGCGCGCGAAGTTACGGGCGAGATTGCGGCCCATGACCGCGAGTCCCGTGACGCCGATCTGGGCTGAGTTGCTCATTCGGTTGGCTCCTAAAGGATCCGGTTATCGGTGGTGCCGCTCGTGCAGGTCAGTATCGCCCCATCGACCATCCTGACTTGCCGGTACGCCGAGCGCATGTCCGGGGTCGACGACTTTCGCAGGCAGATACGCACGACGGGCCCCAGCCGCCTCAGCCGTTCTGCAACTGGCGTGCATCACCGGTTGTTTGAGGGACAGGGCGGCCGATTGCCGTCTTGTCATGGCCTGTTCGGGGCGCTTACTTTTGGCCCTTCTGGCATATGTCGAGGGGGATCTTCATGGCCGTACGCGGCCGGCACCGCCGGTATCAGCCGAACAGGATCAACCGCGCCTCACTCACCGTCACGGTCGGCGGCGCCGGCATGGCGATCCCGCTGATCGGCACCGGCACCGCCCACGCGGCCGACGTGTCCACCTGGAACAAGGTGGCCGCCTGCGAGTCGACGAACAACTGGAGCATCAACACCGGCAACGGCTTCTACGGCGGGCTGCAGTTCACACAGTCCACCTGGGAGTCCTACGGCGGCGCGAAGTACGCGCGGCGCGCCGATCTGGCCACCAAGGACCAGCAGATAGCCGTGGCGGAGAAGGTCCTGGAGGGGCAGGGGCCGCGTGCCTGGCCGGTGTGTTCGCAGAGGGCGGGGCTGACCCGGGGCGGTGGCAGCCCGGACGTCCACCCGGCCTCCGCCGCCGAGAAGACCCGCGTGAGGACCTCCGTCGAGGACGTGAAGCCGCAGGCCACGCCCCAGTCCCGGGCCGGTACGGCCGAGATGTACACCGTGGTGCGTGGTGACTCCCTCTCCCGGATCGCCGAGACCGAGCACGTCCGGGGCGGCTGGCAGCGGCTGTACTCCGCGAACCGGAGGACCATCGGTGACGACCCCGACCTGATCCTTCCGGGGCAGCGGCTGAACCTGCGGGCGAAGGCCCCCGCCACGCATCACGCCGGCTCCAAGCCCTCGGCGGAGAAGGCCTCCTCGGCCACCAAAGAGGCCACCGAGGAGAAGGCCACCACCCACCACTCCCTCGTCGCTCCGGTGAGCGGCCCGATAGGCACCCCGTACCACGTGGCGGGGTCCTCCTGGTCGAAGGGCTACCACACCGGTGTCGACTTCCCCGTGCCCACCGGCACGACCGTGAAGGCGGTCGCCGCGGGCCGGGTCGTCTCCGCCGGCTGGGGCGGCTCCTACGGCTACCAGGTGGTGATCCGGCACGCCGACGGCCGCTACAGCCAGTACGGCCATCTCTCGGCGATCTCCGTGAGGGCGGGACAGAGCGTGGGTGGCGGGCAGCGCATCGGGCGTTCCGGGTCGACGGGCAACGCAACGGGCCCGCATCTGCACTTCGAGGTGCGGACGGGGCCCGGATTCGGTACCGACATCGACCCTCTCGCGTATCTCAGGGCCGGTGGCGTCAGGATTTGACGCGTACCCGGTGCCGGTCTACGTCCGGCGAGGGGACGTACGAGCCGCCGTAGAAGGGGCCGTAGAAGCGGTAGCGGGCGGGGTCCGGGGGCCGTTCGTCGTCCTCGTCGTAGGCCACCGCGAGGACGGTGGGGCCGACCTGGGCGGGGACGAGGACCTCCTCGCGCAGTGCCGCCACCGGCTGCTCGGGGATGGCGGCGAGCAGGTCCTCGACGGTCTCCTCGATGGACACGGACTCCTCGAGGGATTCCGTGACGGGGACCGGCTCGGTGACGGTCTGGGCCGGCTGCGGCGCGCTCTCGGCGGTGGCGCGCGCGAGACGCTCCGTCGTCAGCAGGATCAGGCCACCGGCCGCGACCACGCCGCAACTCAGGGCGAGCGCGGTGCCCGTGCTGCCGTAGCGGAAGGTTTCGCCGAACATCGTGATACCGACCGCGGCCGCCACCACCGGGTTCACGACGGTCAGCGTGGCCAGCGGCGCCGCGAGTCCGGCGCCCCGGTAGGAGGCCTGGGAGAGCAGCATGCCGGCCGTGGCGAAGACGCCGATCACGGCCAGCGAGGGGATGTCGGCCGCGGAGACGCCGGCGGTCCAGTCGACCGCGACGGTCTTCGTGAACACCGAGGACATGCCGAAGGCGATGCCGGAGGCGGTCGCGAGCAGCATGCTGCGCACCGCCGGGTGCCGGTGGGCGGCCCGGCCCGCGATCATCAGGGCCACGACGACGCTGCCGGAGACCACGGCGACGGCGATCCGCTGGGCCGTGTCCAGGGACTGCGCGTCGGAGGAACCGACCAGGGCCAGCAGACCGGCGAGGCCCACGGTCGCCATGATCGCGCCCCGCCAGGCGGTCGCACCGGCCCTGCGGCCCACGAACAGGGCCGCCATCGGCAGCGCGAAGACGATGGTCAGCGCGCCCAGGGGCTGCACCAGGCTCAGCGGGCCGTAGGCCAGCGCCACCACGTGCAGCAGTCCGCCGAGGCCGTTGAGCGCCACCGCGGCCCACCAGGTCGGCCGGCGCAGCGGCGCGTACTCCTGAACGGGCGCGGACACCGCCACGTACTCCTGCACGATCGCCCCGCCGGCGTAGGCGACGGCGGAGACGAGCGAGAGGAGAACGGACAACGCGAGGGCACTCATGAGTTGCTCCTCTGCGTGTGGCGGGGGCGCTGAGCCCTGCGCGGCGAACGGTCGGCCTTCATAGCGAACACGATGCCTTGTCGATCTGTTCCCGTCGTCGTCCCAGAGCAGGCAATGGGTCCTACTGCCGATGGAGTACGAATCGGGCGCGGTCATCCCCAGGGTGGGCGACACGGGGTGGACACCCCCCAGTGGGAACCCCTAGGGACCTTGGTACTACTGCTCTTCGTGGACCTCGATCAGGATCTTGCCGCCCTCGGACCGCTCGGCGGCTTTTTCGTACTGCGGACGGGCGGAGCGCCACACACACCACTGCCGACGCTCGCCCACGCGTACGAGAACCGGTCTTCCGCTGTATACGGAAATGCTATTACTTTCCGGGTCGAAAAGGTCGCCCATGTCCTGCGTGCCCCCGAGTTGCGGATCGCGGCCTCGGTGGCCCAGCAGGGGCTGGCGGCCCGGCTCTGGTCGGTGACGCTCGGCTGTGCGGCGATGTACGGCCGCGTGCCCGATCTGGATCCCGGGCTGCTGCACTGGGACCCCGACGCCTCCGCCCCCGAGGACCTGTGGCTGACGCGGGTCCGCCCACTGCCCGCGGAGCCCGCGACGGTCGCGGACGTCGTCCTGCACGGCCACCTCGCCCCGCTGGCGACGGCCCTGCGGGCGCACCACCGGATCGCCCCCGGCCTGCTGTGGGGCAACGCGGCCTCAGCGCTGGCGGGAGCCGCCCGGCAACTGGACCAGTGGGCGCGCCTGCACGGCCGTACCGAGACCGCCGCCCGCACCCGCACCCTCGCCGCGGAACTCCTCGCCCACCCCCTGCTGTCGGGCACCGGCACCCTCACCGGCACCGCCTTCCGGCGGCGCAGCTGCTGCCTCTACTACCGTGTGCCCGGCGGGGGCGTGTGTGGTGACTGTTGCTTCACACGACCGCCGCGCTCTTCCGCGCGCGGCGCATCTGGGTGACCATGAGGGAACCGGTCGCCGAGAGCTGGGGGTTGCGGGTGCGAGTCGGACTGCTGACCCGGGAGTACCCGCCGGATGTGTACGGCGGCGCCGGCGTCCATGTCGAGTTCCTCGCCCGGGAGTTGAGCTCCCTGGTCGACCTCGAGGTGCACTGCTGGGGCGAGGGCCGCGGGGTGGGCGTGGTGCGCCACCGCTCCTGGGCCGCCCTGGACACCGCCAACGACGCGCTGCGCACCTTCTCCGTGGACCTCGCGATGGCCGCCGGACTCGAAGGCCGCGAGCTGGTGCACTCCCACACCTGGTACGCCAACCTCGGCGGCCACCTCGCCAAGATGCTGTACGGCATACCGCATGTGATGACCGCGCACTCGCTGGAGCCACTGCGCCCCTGGAAGGCCGAGCAACTCGGTGGCGGGTACGCCCTCTCCAGCTGGGCCGAGCGCACCGCGATCGAAAGCGCCGACGCCGTGATCGCCGTCTCCGGGGCCATGCGCGAGGACATCCTCACCTGCTATCCGACGCTGGACGCGGCCAAGGTCCAGGTCGTGCACAACGGCATCGACACCACGCTGTACCGGCCCGACCACAACACCGACGTGCTCGACCGCATCGGCCTGGACACCGGCCGCCCCTACCTCCTGTTCGTCGGCCGCATCACCCGCCAGAAGGGCGTGCCCCATCTGCTGCGCGCGGTGCGGGACATCGACCCGGGCGTGCAGGTCGTGCTGTGTGCCGGGGCGCCCGACACTCCGGAGATCGACCGGGAGTTCCGCGACCTCTACCAGGAGCTCAGCCGCGTCCGCGAGCACGTGCACTGGATCCCGCAGATGCTGCCGCGTCCCGAGGTGATCCAGCTTCTCACCCACGCCGCCGCCTTCGTCTGCCCTTCGGTGTACGAACCCCTCGGCATTGTCAACCTGGAGGCGATGGCCTGCGGGACACCCGTGGTGGCCTCCCGGGTCGGCGGCATCCCCGAGGTGGTGGACGACGGCAAGACGGGCCTGCTCGTCGACGTGGACGAGGACTTCGAGGCGGGCCTCGCGCGGGCGCTGGACCAGGTGATCGGCGACCCGGAGGCCGCCCGGCGGATGGGCGAGGCCGGGCGGGAGCGCGCGGTGGGGGAGTTCGGCTGGGACGCCGTCGCCCGCCGTACGGTCCGTCTTTACGAGGAGACCCTCAAACAGGAATAGAACGACAGCGTCCCTCGAACAGGCTTACTGGGCGCTGCTCAGGGGCAGGCATGGATCAACCACGGTGAGGGGAGCGGCCATGCGTCGTGGCGGACCTTCGGTGCTCGGGATCGTACTGGCGGGCGGAGAAGGCAAACGCCTCATGCCCCTGACAGCGGACCGCGCCAAACCAGCGGTCACCTTCGGCGGCACCTACCGCCTCGTCGACTTCGTCCTGTCCAACCTCGTCAACGGCGACATCCTGCGCATCTGCGTGCTGACGCAGTACAAGTCGCACTCTTTGGACCGGCACATCACCACCACCTGGCGGATGTCGAGCCTGCTCGGCAACTACGTCACCCCGGTCCCCGCCCAGCAGCGGCTCGGCCCGCGCTGGTACCTGGGCAGCGCCGACGCGCTGCTGCAGTCGCTGAACCTGGTGCACGACGAGGGGCCCGAGTACGTGGTGGTCTTCGGCGCCGACCACGTCTACCGCATGGACCCACGGCAGATGCTGGCCCAGCACATCGAGAGCGGCGCGGGCGTCACCGTCGCGGGCATCCGGGTGCCGCGCGCCGAGTCCTCGCAGTTCGGTGTGATCACCCCGGGCTCGGACGGCCTGACGGTCGAGCGCTTCCTGGAGAAGCCCGCCGACCCGCCCGGCCTCGCGGACGACCCGGAGACGATCTTCGCCTCCATGGGCAACTACATCTTCACCACCAAGGTGCTGATCGAGGCGCTGCAGCGGGACGCCGACGACGAGAACTCCGTGCACGACATGGGCGGCTCGATCCTGCCCCAGCTCACCGACCGCGGCGAGGCCCAGCTGTACGACTTCAGCGCCAACCACGTCCCCGGCGAGACCAACCGGGACCGCGGATACTGGCGCGACGTCGGCACCCTGGACGCGTACTACGACGCCCACATGGACCTGATCGCCGAGCGGCCCGCCTTCAACCTGTACAACCGGCAGTGGCCGATCTACACCCACTCCAACCAGCTCTCACCGGCCCGTTTCAACGCGGGCGGCATGGCCAGCGAGTCCATCATCAGCGCGGGCTGCCTCATCCGGGGCCAGGTCACCCGCTCCATCCTGTCGCCCGGCGTCAGGGTCGACCCGGGCGCTGTCGTCCAGGGCTCGGTGCTGCACGACAACGTCCACATCGGGCGGGGCGCGGTCGTGCGCGGGGCGGTGCTGGACAAGAACGTCGAGGTACCGCCGGGCGCGACGATCGGCGTCAACCCGGAGCGGGACGCGGAGCTGTACACCGTCTCCAAGGGCGGAGTGATCGCGCTCGGGAAGGGACAGCTGGTCACGTAGGCACCGGGCGGGTCAGCCGGCGGCCTCACGCATCGCCTTGAGGTTCTTCATGATGGCCTCGCTGGTGGGTCGCACCTCCCGGGTCGGGCTGAACTGCACGGCCTCGGTGCCGGGCGCGGTGCGCACGGGGACGTGACCGGGCGGCGTGTAGTAGGCGTCGCCCTCCTCGTAGACCTCGTCGTGGTCCGCGTAGTGGAAGGTCAGCTGGCCCTTGAAGACATAACCCCAGTGGGGGCACTGGCACCGGTCGTCGGGCAGTCCCTTGAGCAGCGGTGTGTGATCGATGTTCTCGCGGAAGGTGACGAAATCCACCGTGTAGTCGTCCAGCTCCTCGGAGCGATCGAGAACGATCCCGAAGTCGCCGCCCTGGCTGGCCGTCTCTCTGGATACCTTCGACATCTCCTCACCCCTTTCTGCCGAGTGACATCCTCATTCTTCGCCGGTGCGGACGAGGGGGCCACTTGTCGCTCCGCCCTCGGCTTGTCATGTCCCTGGACGCAAGACGGAATCCGTGTTGTCATGCCAACTGCTGTCCATGACAACGTTGTTATGGGGGTTCCGTGCGCATCAGACGCCTCAGAGACCGACTCGCCCTCCTGCTCGCAGCGGCCCTCGGCGCGGCCGGACTGGCCACCGCCGCCCCCACCGCGAACGCCGCCGGCGACGACCCCGTGGAGCTCCACGGACTGAAGGGCGAGTACTACACCCAGTCCGCCCCCGGCGCCTTCGACTTCGACCGCCTCAAGGTCACCGGATTCGACCCGGACCTCGACTTCGACGACCTCGAACCGCGCCTCGCCTTCACCACCGGCCAGTCGGACGACGTCAGCGTCCGCTGGACCGGAAAGCTCGTCCCGGAGAGGACCGGCCCCCACACCTTCTCGATCACCGGCGACAACGGCTTCCGGCTGTGGATCGACGGAAAGCTCGTCATCGACCACTGGGTGGACGACTGGGACCGCGAACAGACGGGTGAACCCGTCGAGTTGACCGCCGGCACCGCCTATGACATCAAGGTCGAGTACTTCGAGCACTACGGCGGCTCCAACCTCCACCTGCGCTGGACCGAGCCCGGCGGCAGCAAGGAGGCCGTCCCGCAGTCGGCGTTCCGCCTCCCCGACGGATGGGCCTACGACGGCGCCGTCGCCGCCACGGTCACCGGCACAGGACGCACCCTCAAGCTGGACTTCCCCCAGGGCCTCGCCGCACCCCCGGCCGGCCTGACCGGCCACCTCGAAGCGGTGATCGGCGGCGCCAAGTGGCCCCTGGAAGCCGCCCGGCTCGACCCCGCCGACCCGAAGGCGCTGCTCCTCGCCCTCAAGGAACCCGTCGTCGGCAACAAGACCGGCACCGCACGCGGCACCGCCGACGTCCGCTACGACGGAAACGGCGGCCTCACCACGGCCGACGGCAACGTTGTCAAGGAGTTCTGGAGCAGCGGCCCCAACCACTCCACGTACGAGCTGCGCACGCAGTGGGCCGACCAGGTGGGCCCGGACAGCGCCCTGCCCGAATACCCGCGCCCGCAGCTGACCCGCCCCGCCTGGCGCAGTCTCAACGGCCGCTGGCAGTTCGCCGCCGCCACGGCCGGGGAGAAGCCGCCCGTCGGCAGGACACTCGCCGAGCGCATCCTCGTCCCGTACCCCGTGGAGTCCCAGCTCTCCGG
Organism: Streptomyces sp. NPDC001137; assembly: GCF_040298885.1. Taxonomy (NCBI): domain Bacteria; kingdom Bacillati; phylum Actinomycetota; class Actinomycetes; order Kitasatosporales; family Streptomycetaceae; genus Streptomyces; species Streptomyces sp. NPDC001137. The sequence goes on along the minus strand of NZ_JBEPBA010000003.1, from coordinate 379,760 downwards.
CCTCGAACGGCACGAGGACCGCATGTGGTACCGCCGCACCTTCACCGTCCCCGCCGACTGGAAGATCGGCTCCGGCAAACGGCTGCGGCTCAACTTCGGCGCCGTCGACTGGCGGGCCGAGGTGTATGTCAACGGCACCAAGGTGGCCCAACACCAGGGCGGATACGACAAGTTCAGCGCCGACATCACCGACGCGCTGAAGCCCGGCCGCACCCAGGAACTGATCGTCGGCGTCTACGACCCCACCGACGCGGCCACCGGCGAGAACCCGCCGCTGGGCAAGCAGCGCCTGGACCCCGGCGGCATCTGGTACACCCCCACCTCGGGCATCTGGCAGACGGTGTGGATGGAGCCGGTGGCGACCGATCACGTCGACTCCCTCAAGCTGACCCCCAACGTGGCCAAGGGCCAACTCACCATCGAAGCGAAGGGAGTTCGCTCCGGCGTCCCGATCACGGCGACCGCGTACGACGGCCGGCGCAAGATCGCCACGGCCCGCGGCCGCACCGGAGCCCCGCTCACCCTCACCCTCCACGACCCGCACCTGTGGTCGCCCGACGACCCGTTCCTCTACGACCTGAAGGTCACCGTCGGCGCCGACCGCGTCGGCAGCTACGTCGGGATGCGCTCCATCGCCGTCGAGAAGGTGAACGGCGTCCCGCGCACCCTCCTCAACGGCAAACCCGTCTTCATGATGGCCACCCTCGACCAGGGCTTCTGGCCCGACGGCCTGTACACGGCCCCCACCGACGAGGCGCTCGCATACGACCTGAAGGTCCACAAGCAGCTCGGTTTCAACGCCGTGCGGGGGCACATCAAGGTCGAGCCCGACCGCTGGTTCTACTGGGCCGACCGGCTCGGCCTCCTGGTGTGGCAGGACATGCCCGCGATGACCGCCGGGGTGAACCCGTCTGCCGAGGCCCGCGCCGAGTACGAGCGCGAGATGCAGCAGATGATCGACGAGCACATCAGCAGCCCGTCGCTCGTCATGTGGGTCACCTTCAACGAGGGCTGGGGCCAGTACGACGAGGCCCGCATCGCCGACCAGGCGAAGGCCTGGGACCCGACCCGGCTGGTCAACTCCATGTCCGGGCTCAACCTCGGGGCTGATGGCGGCACCGGCGACATCATGGACGAGCACGGCTACCCCAGCCCCGCCCTGCCACCCCACCCCGACGGCCGGCGCGCCCTGGTCAGCGGCGAGTACGGCGGCCTCGGCCTCGCGGTGCCGGGCCATGCCTGGTCCGTGCAGCAGTCGTACGTCGACGTCGACCCGGCCGCCTACACCGACGACTACCTGGCCAAACTCGCCGAAGTGCACGCCCTGGTCTGCAAGGGGAGCAACGGCGCGGTCTACACCCAGATCTCCGACGTCGAGGGCGAGCTCAACGGCCTGCTGACGTACGACCGCAAGGTGCTCAAGCCGGACGTCCAGCGTGTGCGCACGGCCCAGCAGGCCCTGATCCGCGACGCTTCCCAGGCGACTCCCGCAGGCTGCCCGACCCCCTGAACCCCGGAGGACCTCCGACATGAGATGGACCCGGCGCCTGCGCCTGTGCACGGCAGGCGCGCTGGCAGCCTCCGCGCTGTTCGCCGCACCCGCCACCGCAGGGGCCACCGAGCCGAACCACCGTCAACTCACCGATCTGGTCAACCCGTTCATCGGAACCGAGAACGAGGGCAACACCTATCCCGGCGCCGCCGTGCCCTTCGGCATGGTGCAGCTCTCTCCGGACACCGGCCACAACACCGGCTACGACTACTCCCAGAACCACATCCGCGGCTTCTCCCTGGTCCATCTGTCCGGCGTCGGCTGCGGGCTCGGCGGGGATCTGCCCGTGCTGCCGACCACGGGTGACGTCACGCAGACGGACTACGCCAAGTACGCCGCCGAGTTCAGCCACGACGACGAGGCCGCGAGTCCCGGCTACTACCGGGTCGGCCTGAAGTCCGGCATCGAGGCCGAGCTGTCCGCCACCGCGCGCACCGGAGTGCAGCGCTACACCTTCCCGGCCACGGACCAGGCCAACGTCCTGCTCAACGCGGGCCAGTCGCTGCATACCACGGTCTCCACCAACGTCGAGGTCCTGGACAGCCGCACCGTGCGCACCGCCATCACCGGCCGCGGCTTCTGCCAGGACACCAAGCCGTACACCGTCTACACCATCACCCGCTTCGACCGCCCCTTCACCGCGTACGGCACCTGGGACGGCTCGACGGTGACCGCGGGCTCGAAGAGCGGGCGCGACGGCGCGTACGTCCGCTTCGACACCACCGAGGACCGCACGGTCGAGGCGACCACCGCCCTGTCCTACGTCGACGCGCACGGCGCCGTGGTCAACCTGCGGGCGGAGGGCGGGCGTTCCTTCGACGCCGTACGCCATGCGGCGCGGCGGGCGTGGGAGGACCGCCTCGACGACGTACGGGTGAAGGGCGGCGCGGACAGCCTGCGCCGCACCTTCTACTCGGCGCTGTACCGGTCCTTCCTGGCCCCGAACATCGGCAGCGACGCCGACGGCCGCTACACCGGCTGGGACCAGAGGATCCACCGCACCGACGGCTTCATCCACTACCAGAACTGGTCCCTGTGGGACACCTACCGCACCCAGTCCCAGCTGCTGTCCCTGCTCGCGCCGCGCGAGGCCCGGGACATGGCGATCTCGGTGATCAGGATCTCCGAGGAGAGCGGCTGGCTGCCCAAGTGGGGCTACGGCACCGTCGAGACGAACATCATGACCGGCGACCCGGTCACCCCGTTCCTCACCAACGCCTACCAGCAGGGCCTGCTGAAGGGGGCCGAAGGATACGCAGAGCGGGCGTACCGGGCGCTGAAGCGGAACGCCGACGGGGTGCCGCCCGCCGACTCGCCGGCGGTGGGACGCGAGGCGAACAAGGAGTACGTCGCCGAGGGGTTCGCGCCGTACATCAAGGGCCGCCCGCATGTGAAGCCGGGCGACTCGGACTACGACCACGGCGCCTCGGCGACCCTGGAGTACGCCCTCTCGGACGCGATGCTCGCCCAGATGGCCCGCGACCTCGGGCATACGGCGGACGCCGAACGGTATGCCGCCCGCGCGCAGAGCTACCGGCACATCTTCGACCCGTCGACCGGCTTCTTCCGCGCCCGCGACGCCTCCGGCGCCTTCACCGGCCCGTCCGACCCGGCGCGTAGCGAGGGCTTCCACGAGGGCACGTCCTGGCAGTACCAGTGGCTGGTGCCGCAGGACCTGCCCGGCATGGTCGGCCTGATCGGCGGCGAGCAGGCCGCGAACGACCGGCTCGACTCCTTCTTCGCCTACGACCGGCTGCTGGCAGACCCGGCGAAGACGGCCCGCGAGGTGTGGGTCAACGGGCCGTACGACTACTACAACGCCGACAAGTACAACCCGCAGAACGAGCCCGACCTCATCGCCCCGTACACCTACCTCTCGACCGGCCGGCCGTGGAAGACGACCGACGTCGTACACGCGGCGCTGACCCTGTTCACGGACGGCCCGACCGGTATGACCGGCAACGACGACCTCGGCACGATGTCCGCCTGGAACGTCCTGTCGTCGATCGGGATGTTCCCGGTGCAGCCCGGCTACGACACCTGGGGGCTGTCCACGCCCGTGTTCGACCGCGTCGACCTGACGCTGGACCGCCGCTACTTCCCGCGCGGCGCCCTGACGATCACCGCACCCGGGACGTCCGCCGCCGAGCGGTACATCCAGTCGGCCCGCACGGACGGGGTGGCCTACGACCGCACCTACCTGACGACCGGTTCGCTGCGCTCCCTGCGCTCGCTCGACTTCACGGTCGGCTCGCACCCGTCCGAGTGGGGAACATCGGCACAGGCGGCGCCACCTGCGCTGAAGTGACCTCAGGTGTCTCCGGAGTCCCGCCTCTCAGGGAGGGGCGGGACTCAATCCGCTGGTATGCGGTACGGACGCTGCGGAGCCGGGCATGTGGCCCCTGCCGGTCTTGATGTGTGGTACTGCTTTCGAGTCCGAGCACGCCTGACGGCGGATACATGGAGGCCGTGATGTCGGAACCTGTGGGCGAGGACCAGGCCCCCCGGAGCACGTTCGTGTTGATCTTTCGTGGGGGTGCTGTTGCGCGGCCCGACCTGTCGCCGTCCGAGCTTCAGGCTCATGTCGAGAAGTGGTATCGCTGGTCGGAGAAGCTGGCTGGACAGGGCAGGCGCAACACCGGAATCGAGCTCGGGGGTCCGGGGGCCACCGTTCACGGTCGCGACCTGGTCACCGACGGACCGTACGCCGAGTCGAAGGATCTGGTGACCGGCAGCATGATCTTCGAGGCGGCCTCGCTGGAAGACGCCATCGAGGTCGCGCGCGAGTGCCCGACGTACGAGTTCGGCGGGTCCGTCGAGGTGCGGCCGGCCCACGCTCATCGGGTCTGACACTCGTGACCGACGACCCCGATCCGCTCCCCCCTGCGGAGCTGGTGGAGGACCTGTTCCGCAGGGAGTACGCGCACCTGGTCAGCGCGCTGGTCCGGGTCCTGGGCCCGTCGAACATCCCGCTCGCCGAGGACGTCGTCCAGGACGCGCTGGTGAGCGCCATGCAGGCGTGGCGCTTCGGGCTGCCGCGGGACCCCAAGGCGTGGATCATCCGGGCAGCCCACAACCGGGCGATCGACATCATCCGCCGGGAACAGCGGCGCCGCTCGTTCCTGCCCGAACTGGCGACGACGACGGCGCTGACCGACACCATCGAGGCGGCCCTGGCTCCGGCTGCCGAGGCAAGCAGCCAGCTGGCGATGATGTTCGCTGTCTGTGATCCCGGCCTGAGCCGCGAGACGCAAGTCACCCTGGTCCTTCGGTGGCTGTGTGGTCTGTCGCCCAAGGAGATCGGTCAGGCGTTCCTGGTGGACACCCGGACCATCGATCGGCGCCTGCACCGCGGCCGCGGACGCCTGCGCACGCTGGGCCGGCTGCCCGACGTGGACGACCTGCCCGACCTCGACGTCCGACGGGGCTCGGTCCTGCGATCGCTGTATCTGCTGTTCAACGAGGGCTACCACGGCAGCAACCCGCAGGACCCGGTACGTCCCTTTCTGTGCGACGACGCCCTGCGTCTCACCGAGTTGCTGCTGCAGACCAAGACGACCGCGCATCCGGACGTGCACGCTCTGGCCGCCTTGTTCTGCTTCGGCGCTGCCCGGCTGTCCACCCGCATGGACGGGCAAGGTGTCTTCGTTCCCCTGGAGGACCAGGACCGGAGCCGCTGGGATCGGGCGCGTATCGAGAGCGGTCTGATCCATCTCGCCCACGCCGCCAGCGGGGACCACATGTCCCGTTGGCATCTGGAGGCCGGCATCGCCTGCGAGCACGCGGTCGCGCCGTCGGTCCAGGAGACGAACTGGGACCGGGTCATCGGCTTCTACCAGCTCCTCGCCGAACAGTCCCCAAGCCCCGTCGTGGCGCTCAACCGTGCGCTGGCCGTGGCCGAACGGGACGGCGTGGACGAGGGCCGCCGCGAGCTGATCGCCTTGGCGCAAGAGCCCAAGCTGTCCCGGTACCCCTTCTACTGGGCGGCCCGTGCCGACCTGGAACGGCGGGCCGGCCGCCATGCCCCGGCCCGGGAGCACTACGAGCACGCGATCGCGCTGGCCCGCAGCCCCGCCGAGCGCGCGGCCTTCGAGCGGCGGATCGAAGGCCTGAAAATCTCCTAGAGGCGTGTCCGGTTTCGGTGGCCGCCGTTCGTCCTCCTCCTGAGCTCGCCCGATCAGACCAGGAGAGACCGATGCCAGAGCCGTCGAACGACCTCATCAAGGACCCCTGCAAAGAAGGACCTCCGCCCGCGACGGGACGCCAGCGCCTCGAAGGCAGGGCGGCAGCCGCGACCGCGGCGGACCCCGGCAACCACTTCGGCGGCGGCAACGCCGTGCCGTCGGGCCACGTGCACCGGTGGCGGGCGTTCTCGCTGCTGGCCGTGGCGTACTTCATGACGGCCGTCGACATGCTGATCGTCAACGTCGCGCTGCCGACCATCGGCCGTGAGTTGCACTTCGCGCCGGCGGACCTGCAATGGGTGGTGACCGCCTACGCCCTCACCTTCGGCGGGTTTCTGCTGCTGGGCGGGCGCGCCGCCGACCTGCTCGGACGCAGGCGCGTGTTCACCGCCGGGCTGGCGCTGTTCACCGCGGCCTCGCTGGCCTGCGCGCTGGCCGACAACGGCATCTTCCTGATCATCATGCGGGGCGTCCAGGGCCTGGGCGCCGCCCTGGTGCTGCCCGCCGCGCTGTCGATCGTGATGAACATGTTCACCGAGGGCGCCGAGCGGAACAAGGCGCTCGGCCTGTGGGGTGCCATCGGAGCCAGCGGCGCGACCGTCGGCGTGCTGGCCGGCGGTGCCCTCACCCGATATGCCGGCTGGCCCTACATCTTCTACCTGAACGTGATCGTCGGCGGGGCCGCGCTGCTGCTGACCCGGCGTGTAGTGCCGGAAAGCAGGCTGCGGGACGCACGCCGCCGCTACGACGTGCTGGGCGCCGTCACGGTGACCGCGGCGCTGGTGATCATGGTGTACGCGATCTCGCAGGCGCCGACCGCGGGGTGGACGGCCACCCGGACCCTGGCCCTGCTCGCGTTGTCGGCGGTCCTGCTGGCCGCGTTCGTGGCCCTCGAGGCCCGGGCAGAAGCGCCGCTGCTGCCGCTGCGGTTGTTCCGGCTGAGCACCCTCGCCGGGTCCAACGCCGTGGGGTTTCTGCTCGGCGCCAGTTTCTACGGATACATCTTCATCGGCACCCTCTACATGCAGCAGGTGGTCGGCTACTCCGCGATGAACACCGGCCTCGCCTGGCTCACCGTCGGCCTGACCGGAGTGGTCCTCGCCGGGCCCGCGCAGATCCTCGTCACCCGCACCTCCATCAGGCTGGTGATGGCGGCCGGACTGACCCTGACCGGCGCCGGGATCCTGTGGGCGGCCCAGGCGCCCGCTCACGGCAGCTTCTGGGCGAACCTGGCCGGCCCCTTCTTCCTCACCGGAACCGTCACCTGGATCTTCATCCCGGTGTCGATCGGAGCCCTGGTCGGCGTCACCGAACGGGACGCGGGCATCGCCTCCGGCCTCATCGACTCGTCCCAGCAACTCGGCGGCGCGGTCGGGATCGCCATTGCCTCCACCCTGGCGGCCACCCGCACCCGCGACCTCCACACCCGAGGCCACGCCCTCACCGACGCGCTCACCGGCGGTTTCCACACCGCCCTCTGGGTCTGCGGACTGATCGCCCTGGCCGCCGTTCCCATCGCCTTGTTCCTCATCCGGCGTACCGACATCACCCGTCAGGAGAGCCACCGTGCGCAAACTCATCGAATCGACCCTCGTCACGCTTGACGGCGTCGTCGAAGCACCTGAACGCTGGTCCCTTTTCGACGACGAGTCCTCGGCGTACTCGCTCGAACAACTCGGCAACTACGAGGCATTCGTCATGGGCCGGACGACCTACGAGACCTTCTACGCCAACTGGGGCCACGTCACCGGCAACCCGTACATCGAGCGCATCGGCGCCATGCCCAAGTACGTCGCGTCTCGCTCACTGACCGAGACGACATGGAATGCCACCCTGCTGGGTCCCGACCCGTCCGGCGCGATCGCGAAGCTGAAGAGCAGGCCCGGCAAGGACCTCATCAAATACGGCACCACTCGTTTCGACGCCACCCTCGTCCGACACCACCTGATCGACGAGTTCCGCTTCTGGTACATGCCCGTCGTGGCGGGCTCAGGGCAACGGCTCTTCGAGCACGTGGACACCGCGGGGCTGCACCTCAGACTCACCGACGAGAAACGACTGCAGAACGGGTCGGTCATCCTCACCTACGTGCCCGGCTGACCTCGGCATTGCCTGCGGCTTCTTGAGAGAGTCCGGGAGATCCAGCCGGGGAGCCACGCGGCCGAGACGCCGTCGGACTTCCTCAGGCCGCTGCCCCTGCCGACCGTGCCGACGAGATCCGCGCAGCGAGGGGTGGCGGCCCCGTGGCCGCGGGCCGGTCCGCACTCGACGTCGATCGGCGCTCGAATTCCCGGTCGGCTCGCGCCCGTCTGAGTGGGGAACATCGGGGCAGGCGGCGCCGTCTGCGCTGAAGTGACCTCAGGTGTCTCTTGAGTCCCGCCTCTCGCGGAGGGGTGGGACTTAATCTGCTGTTAACTGTGCGTAGCTTGATCGTACTTGACCGTAATCGCCAAGGGGAGGTTGACTGCTGGCTCACCCTTCGTCGATGCGAGGCAAGCCATTGACTTCTGACCTGCTCGCTCCTCTCGACCTGGCGTTCTGGAACATCGAGTCCGCCGAACACCCCATGCACCTCGGCGCGCTGGGGATCTTCTCGGCGCACTCGCCCACCGCGGGCGCCCACGCCGCCGACCTGCTCGCCGCGCGGGCCGCGGCCGTACCCGGACTGCGGATGCGCATCCGGGACATATGGCAGCCGTCCCCGCTGCGGCCGCTGTCCTTCGGCAGCGCCACCCGTGAGCCCGACCCCGACTTCGATCCCCTCCACCATGTCCGGCTGCACGCCCCGACCGCGGACTTCCACGCCGAGGCCGGCCGGCTCATGGAGCGCTCGCTGGAGCGCGGCCGGCCGCCGTGGGAGGCGCATGTGCTGCCGGGGGAGGACGGTGTGTCCTTCGCGGTGCTGTTCAAGTTCCACCACGCCCTGGCCGACGGTCTGCGCGCGCTGACCCTGGCCGCCGCCATCCTTGACCCGATGGACATGCCGGAGCGCAAGCCCCGCCCCGAGGAGCCCAGGCCAGGCCTGCTGCCCGACGTGCGCAAGCTGCCCGGGCTGGTCCGGGGTGCCCTGTCCGACGTGGGGCGCGCCCTGGACATCGGCGCCTCACTGGCCGTGTCCAGCCTCGGGGTGCGCTCCTCGACGGCCTTCACCGCCGAGGCCACCGGCACCCGCCGTACCGCCGGCGTGGTCCTCGACCTCGACGACGTGCACCGCGTCCGCAAGGCCCAGGGCGGCACCGTCAACGACGTCCTGATCGCCCTCGTGGCGGGCGCCCTGCGCCGCTGGCTCGACGAGCGGGGCGACGGCAGCGAGGGCGTGCGGCCGCGCGCCCTGATCCCCGTCTCCAAGCGCCGCCCGCGCAGCGCCAGCCCACAGGGCAACCGGCTCTCCGGCTACGTGATACGGCTTCCTGTCGACGACCCCGACCCGCTCGGCCGCCTGGACACGGTCCGCTCCGCCATGGACCGCAACAAGGACGCCGGCCCCAACCGGGGCGCGGGCGCGGTCGCCCTGCTCGCCGACCATGTGCCCGCGCTCGGCCACCGGCTCGGCGGACCGCTGGTCAGCCAGGCCGCCCGGCTCTGGTTCGACATCCTGGTCACCAGCGTGCCGCTGCCCAGCCTCGGCCTGAAGCTGGGCGGCAACCCGGTCACGCAGGTCTTCCCGTTCGCCCCGCTGGCCCGCGGTCAGTCCCTGGCGGTGGCCGTCTCGACCTACCGCGGACACGTCCACTACGGCCTCGTGGCCGACGCCCGGGCCGTACCCGACCTGGACCGGCTGGCCGCCGCCCTCAGCGAGGAGGTCGAGACGCTCATCGCCGCCTGCGGCTCCTGACCCTCCTTGTCGCCGCTTGCGGATTTTGGAGGACCGGTCCGGCGCTCCGTACAATTCCCCGTTCGAAAGCGGACGCGGTCGGAGCGCCGCGCGGGTGATCAGGGAAACGGCAGCGCGATGACGGTGACAGACGAAGGCTCGGCGATCACGGACGAGGTCGTGTACGGCCCCGGCATCGACCCGGAGCGGCTCGCCGTCTGCCTCAGCGTGCTGGAGGAACTCGACAAGCTGGAGGTCGACCACCCCGACGCGATCGCCGTGCGCCGGGCCACCGCCGGCCTCTACCGCACGGTCAAGCAGCGCCGCCGCCAGGAGCGCAGGGCCGCCAAGACGGCCCACGACAAGGCGGTCACGGAGGCCACGGCGACCGGCTCCGCCCAGCGCATCGACGACGAGACCGAGGGCATCCTGCCGTCGTCCGCGACGGAGGAGGGCAAGATCGCGGGGATACTCCAGCGCCCCCGCTCCTGCTACACCTGCAAGACCCGGTACGTGGAAGTCGACTACTTCTACCACCAGCTCTGTCCCGACTGCGCCCGCCTCAACCGCGGCAAGCGCGACGCCCGCGCCGACCTCACCGGCAAGCGCGCCCTGCTCACCGGCGGCCGCGCCAAGATCGGCATGTACATCGCGCTGAGGCTGCTGCGCGACGGCGCGCACACCACGATCACCACGCGCTTCCCCAAGGACGCCATCCGCCGCTTCAAGGCCATGGACGACTCCGCGGACTGGATGCACCGCCTGGAGGTCGTCGGTATCGACCTGCGCGACCCGGCGCAGGCCGTGGCCCTCGCCGACCAGGTCGCCGAGGCGGGCCCGCTCGACATCCTCGTCAACAACGCGACGCAGACCGTGCGCCGCCTGCCCTCCGCCTACGCGGCCCTGGTCGACGGCGAGAGCGCCCCGCTGCCCGCCGGGGAACTGCCCGCCCACCACGTCATCGGTGCCTTCAACTCCGGCGCGGTCGACGGCCTGGCCGCGCTGCCCCTCGGCACCAGCGGCCTCGACGCCCAGCAGGTCGCCGACCTCGCCCTGGTCGCGGGCAACGCCAGCGTCGCCCGGCACCTCGACGGCACCGCCATCGACGCCGGCGGCCTGGTCCCCGACGTCGTCGACACCAACACCTGGGTGCAGACCATCGAGCAGATCTCCCCGGTCGAGCTCCTCGAGACCCAGCTGTGCAACTACACGGCGCCGTTCATCCTGATCAGCAAGCTGCGCCCGGTCATGGCGGACGCCGCCAGGAAGGCGGCCAGCAAGCGCGCGTACGTCGTGAACGTCTCCGCGATGGAGGGCGTCTTCGGCCGCGGCTACAAGGGCGCGGGCCACCCCAACACCAACGCCGCCAAGGCCGCCATGAACATGGTGACCCGGACCAGCGGCCAGGAGATGTTCCAGACCGACGGCATCCTGATGACCTCCGTCGACACCGGCTGGATCACCGACGAGCGCCCCCACTACGACAAGCTGCGTCTGGCGGAGGAGGGCTTCCACGCCCCGCTCGACCTGGTCGACGGGGCCGCACGGGTCTACGATCCGATTGTGCGCGGCGAGCAGGGCGAGGACCTGTACGGCGTCTTCCTGAAGGACTACGCGCCCGGCAAGTGGTGAACCACCGGCCGTGACGTGTGGCCCGGCGCCCGTGGGGAACCCGGACCCTGGTGAATACCGCGCCAGGGAGTGACCATGGGCAGTCCACACGGCATTGATCCGCGAGCGCAGCACGACCCGCGCAACCGCTATCCGACCGACGAAGAGTTCTACGGCAGCGACCGCCCCGACCACGCCGTACTGCCGGAGGACCGGCCGCGCGGCGGCGGGGGCACGAGTTCGGTGAAGCACCGCGGCACGTGGGCCACGGTCGCGCTCGTCGCCGGCATCATCCTGCTGATCCTCCTGGGGATCGCACTGTTCCCGTGAGGGAGCCACAGCCACCGTCACGAGCGAGGTGGTGCGTATGAGCGAAGACGGTCGTGGACGGCGTACTCCCGCGCGGAGTGCGCCGTCCTGACGCGTGTGCCCCCGTCCACCAGCAGATCCGCGCCGGTGATCCACTGCGCGGCGTCCGAGGCCAGCCACACGACGGCCCGTGCGACGTCCTCCGGCTCACCGATGCGCCCCAGCGGCAGCCCGGCGGCCAGCTCCTTCTCACCCGGCTCCCACACGAACCGCGCCATCTCGGTGCGCACAAGGCCGGGGGAGACCGAGTTGACCCGCACCTTCGGCGCCAGTTCCCCGGCGAGCTGCTGTGTCAGATGCAGCAGGGCCGCCTTGCTGGTGCCGTACGCGCCCACGTTCGGCCCGACATGCCCGGCGCCCTCCGTGCAGACGTTGACCACCGAGCCGCCGTGCTCGCGCATCCACGCCCGCCACGCCCACTGCACCAGCCTGAGCGGAGCCTCGACGTTCACGGCGAACGCCTCCCGCCAGGCCTCGGGATCGGCCTCCATGAGCGGCCCGTACGGCTGGTTCGTCGCCGCGTTGTTGACCACGACGTCGATCCGGCCGAACGCGCGCAGTGCCAGCTCCGTCACCTCGCGCAGATGATCCGGATCCGCGACGCTGCCGCTCACCCCGATGCCGCCCAGCTCCCCGGCCGTGGCGCGCACCTCGTCCGCGTCCCGCGCGGTCACGCACACCAGCGCCCCCGCCGCGGCCAGCTGCCCTGCGACGGCCCGTCCGATCCCGCGGGTCGCCCCGGTGACGACGGCAGCCCTGCCCTCGAGCCCGTACCCGTCGAATGCCTGCCCCTTGCGTGCGTACGACGACGTCATCGCCGTACCGTCTCATGACGGGCCGTCAGTCGACAGCCCCGAGACGGGAGTTGCGTGCGGCGACCAGCTCCAGCACCGTGCGCCAGTCCTCCAGTACCCCCGCGTCGAAGCCGGCGCTGCGGCCCTCCTCGTCCGCCTGGCGCAGGCGCTGCAGATCGTCGTCGGCGGGCAGCTCACCGCGATGGTGCTCGCGCACCAGCCGGGCGACCCGCTCCCCGAGCAGGCCCCGCACCGCGTCGGCCGCGCACTCCGGGTGGGCGCGCTCGTCGCCCGGCCGCAGCAGCGGGCCGATGGCGTGGACCAGGCCCGCGACCTGGAGCTCCTTGTCGGCGGGGCGGCGGCGCCGCAGCAGTGCTGCGGTCTGCAGCGCGTGCTGGTGCAGATCGACCCGGCGACTTCGCAGGCCCGGGGCGTCCCACGAGCCCCGGCAGGCGTACAGCAGATCCATCAGCTCCTCGACACTGCGCAGCTCCATGCGCCAGTCCTTCCGCCGGACAAGCCGTTGCCGTCCCGTCAGCAGATCATGGCCGCCTTGCGATTCGGCCAACGGGACTTGAACTGCGTGGCCGGTTCGCCGCGCTCCGTGACCTCGGGCCACCGGTCAGGCACCCGTGTCCTCGGGAAGCCGCTGTCCCGTCAGCGCCGAGAAGCAGTGCACGCCCTCGGGGCGGATCGCCACCCGCAGCGTGGCCCCGGCGCCGCACGTGGGGCGTCCCGGGAGCCGGACGACGAGTCGGGCGAGCCCCTCGCCCGACCACGCCGTCGTATGGAGATAGGCGACGGCACCGGTGTCCTCGACCCTCTCCACCACGAGGTCCAGTCCCGGGGTGTCCCGGCCCTCGGGCGGGAGGAACGCGAACTGCTCGGGCCGGACACCGAGCACGATCTCGTCGGTGCCCCCGGCCGCGGCCGCGCGTACGGTGCCCCGGGGCAGCGGCACGTCGAGAGCGCCGAACCGGGCCCCGGCCGAGGACAGCGGAAGCCGGAAGAGGTTCATCGCGGGCGAGCCGAGGAAGCCGGCCACGAACGTGTTGGCCGGGTGCGCGTAGACCTCCTTCGGCGTGCCCACCTGCTGCAGCGCACCGTCCTTGAGTACGGCGAGGCGATCACCCACGGCCATCGCCTCGGCCTGGTCGTGGGTGACGTACACCGTGGTGATGCCGAGACGGTGCTGCAACCGGACGATCTGCATCCGGGTCTGCGCCCGCAGTCGGGCGTCGAGATTGGACAAGGGCTCGTCCATCAGATAGACCCGCGGATCCCGCACGAGCAGCCGCCCCGTCGCCACACGCTGCCGCTCGCCGCCCGCCAGCGACCTGGGCCGACGGCCCAGGAACTGCTCGAGGTCGAGGACGAAAGAGGCGTACTCGACGCGCTGCCGGGCACGCGCCCGGGACATGCGCGCGATCCTCAATGCGAAGCCGATGTTGTCGGCAGCCGACAAATGCGGGTAGAGGGCGTAGTCCTGGAACACCATCGCGATGTCGCGGTCCCTGGGCGGAAGATGGGTCACGTCCCGGACGCCGATGAGGATCGAACCCGAGTCGACGTCCTCAAGTCCGGCGAGCATGCGCAGACAGGTCGACTTTCCACAACCGGAAGGACCGAGCAGGACCATGAACTCACCGTCCCCGATCTCGAGGTCGAGCGAGTCCACGGCCGGCCGGTCCATCGACGGGAAGCACCGGCTGGCCCGTTCGAAGGTGACAGACGCCATGACATCCCCCTCCCGGACAGGCCCCTGGCACCCAGCATGGAACGGGTGTTGCCTTTCGGTACGCCTGTCTACCGAACGAGTGACAGGAGAGGGGTTGGAAACCGGACGACTTATGACAGTAACCCCAAGTTTTCAGCCCCATAGAGCGGGCGCCCGCTCATTTGGTTAATCTGTAGTGGACGGACAGCACCAACGGGTCCAACCCACACCCACGTCCGTCCCGGGGCAAGCCGACAGACAACGGCCTGTTCTCACAGAGTTGCCGGCGCCACCGCGTCCGAACTGCTTTCGACTCACACCCGAGCGGGCGTCAGGAGCCGGACCGCAAGTGGCCGGCCCGCCCCGAGGGTGACCCGACACATAAGGAGTGCGCGGTGACACCGGAGAAGACGAATCGCGAACAGCGCCCCAAGGAACGCACGGAGCGCCCCGGCCGACGGTCGGACGAACTCGGCAGCCTGGAAGTCTGGGCCCACGCGGCCCCCATCCGCCTGGCAGGCTACGAGGACGACCTCGCCGAGCCCCACATCCTGCCCAGCGTGGACTGACCGGCAGGAGCTTCGCGATCGCCGACCGCATGGGCGTGCGACACTCACGCCCATGCAGATCAGAGAAGCCGCGGCCGAGGACTGGCCGCGGATCTGGCCTTTCTGGCACCGGATCGTCGCCGCAGGAGAGACCTACACCTGGGACCCGGACACCTCCGAGGAGGCGGCCCGGGCCCTGTGGATGAACCCGGCCAAGCGTGTCTATGTCGTCGAGGACGAGGACGGCGCCGTCGTCGGCTCGGCCTTCGTCACCGCCAACTACGGCGGCCCCGCTGCCCACATCGCCAACGCCGGGTTCATGGTCGACCCCGACCGGGCGGGCCGCGGCATCGGCCGGGCCCTCGCCGAACACGTCCTGGCCGCCGCCAAGTCCGAGGGCTACCGGGCGATGGTCTTCAACGCCGTCGTCGAGACCAACCCGGCCGTGCAGCTGTGGACGTCCCTGGGCTTCGAGATCCTGGGCACGGTCCCGGAGGCGTACGAGCATCCGCGTTACGGGCGGGTGGGACTGCATGTGATGTACCGGGCGCTGTAGGGCCCGCCTGGTCGTGCCGTCCGATGACGGTGGTTCCTCGCCGTCAGGCTCGGCGGGCGCAGGACGTGAGGCGATCCGCGAGCGCGAGGACGAGCTCGCGCAGTTCGTCGGGGCGCTCGATGACGAACGGCCGGTCGAGTGCGGCAAGCACCGGAGGCAACCAGTCGAGCCGCTCCGCGCGCAGCTCGACGCGCAGCCATCGCTCGGCCGCCGGGTCCTGGCCGGCGGCGGGCTCGTGCTCCTCCAGGCTCGCGACGGCGGCCGGAAGGCGGGCGCGGATCTGCTCGACCGTCCCGTGGATCCGCAAGGTCACCTGGTGCCGGTACTCGGCCGTGGCGAATCCGGACAGCACGCGCTGTGCCGGATCGGGACCCGCGGGCACTTCGAAGGAGCCGGGCAGGGTCCGCGCGTCCGCGATGCGATCGAGCCGGAAGGTGCGGTCCTCGCCGACCTGGGCGTCCTGGCCCGTGACGTACCAGCGGCCCGCATGGGCGACGATCCCGTAGGCGTGCAGGGTGCGTTCGCTGCGCCGTCCCTCGCGGTCGGTGTAGCGGATCGAGACCGGCCGGCGGTGGCGCACCGCATCGGCGAGGGTGAGCAGGAGTCCGGCGTCGGGGTGGTCCATCTCGCCCGGCTGATCCGTGAGGGCGAGAGCGTCCAGGAGGGTGTCGAGGCGGCGGGCGATGTGCTGGGGCAGCACCCGCCGGATCTTCGCCGACGCCGTCTCGTTCGCCGTGAGCTGCGCCGTCGTCGGGCCCGCTCGGCGGCCGGCGACCAGGCCGAGCAGCACGGCCAGCGCCTCGTCGTCGCTGAGCATGAGCGGAGGCAGGCGGTAGCCGGGGGCCAGCCGGTACCCGCCGTAGCGGCCGCGCACCGACTCCACGGGCACGTCCAGGTCGATCAGCTGGTCCACATACCGGCGCACGGTGCGCCCTTCGACGCCGAGCCGGTCGGCGAGCTCGGCCACCGTCCGGGTGCCGCCCGACTGCAACAGCTCCAGGAGTGTCAGCACGCGGCCGGTGGGTCGTGGCATGTTCGCAGCCTAACGCGAATACAGGACCGATTCTGTCCACTATCTCTCCTAGCCTGCAACGTACACGCCTTCAGCACGGCCAAGGAGATTCCCATGGACTTCGTCTCGATCCGCATCATCACCGGCGACGTCGCACGCCTCGTCGAGTTCTACGAGCGAGCCACAGGGGCGCGGGCGACGTGGGCCACCGAGGACTTCGCCGAACTCAGGACGGCGGGCGCCACCCTCGCGATCGCCGGCACCCGCACCGTCCCGCTGTTCGCCCCGGGCTCGGCCCGCCCGGCGGAGAACCACAGCGTGATCACCGAGTTCCTCGTCGAGGACGTGGACCGCGTCCACCAGAACCTGACCGGCTTCGTCACCGACTTCGTCGCCGGGCCCACCACGATGCCCTGGGGCAACCGGTCGCTGCTGTTCCGCGACCCCGACGGCAACCTCGTCAACTTCTTCACACCCGTCACCCGGGAGGCCGTCGAAAAGTTCGCACGCTGACGCCACGCACAGCCCGGGGACTGCCTAGTCCTTGCGCCCCGTCACGGCCACCGTCACCCCGAGGCCGATCATGGTGAGGCCGCCGACGCCGCCGACCATCGAGAGCCGGCGCGGGGAGCGCGCGAACCAGCCGCGGGCGGTGGACGCGATCAGGCCCCAGACGCTGTCGGAGGCCAGCGCGATCACGTTGAAGACCAGGCCGAGCAGCAGCATCTGCGCCGTGACGTGTCCGCTGTCGCGGTCCACGAACTGCGGCAGTACGGCCGCGAAGAACACGATGGTCTTCGGGTTCGTGACACCGACCGCGAACCCCTCCCAGAAGGTGCGCAGTCCGCTGTGTGCCGGCACCTCGCCGCCCGTGAACGCGGCCCGCAGCGACCCGCGTTCACGCCACGCCCTCACCCCGAGGTACACCAGGTAGAGCGCGCCGGCCAGCTTGAGCACGGTGAAGACGAGGACCGAGCGTTCCACGACGGAGCCGATGCCGAACGCCACCGCCACGACCAGCAGATAGGCGCCGAGCGTGTTGCCCACCACGGTGGTCAGCGCGGCCCGGCGCCCCTGCGCGAGCGCCCGCCCGATCACGAACAGGACACTGGGTCCGGGTATCACGATCAGCAGGAAGGACAGCGCCGCGAAGGCGAGCAGACGGTCGGTGGACATCATGCGATCCATGCAAGCACGGGCAGGGGCCGCTCCTCACCCCCATTTTCCCGGCGACCACCGCCCCGGATCCACGCCTGCGCAGAACTACTGGTCCAGCGGGGCCGTCCGCTGCCACGGATGCAGCTTCTCCAGCTGCTGTGCCACCTCCAGCAGCATCGCCTCCGAGCCGGGTCGGCCCACCAGTTGGACGGCGCAGGGGGCGCCGGAGGGCAGGGTGCCGAAGGGGACGGACATGGCGGGCCAGCCGGTCAGGTTCCACGGCGGGGTCAGGGGCGAGTAGTTGGTGTTGGCGAGCACGTTGGCCAGCCAGCCCCGCTCGTGCCAGGCCACCGACCTGGGGGAGCGGCGGGCGAGCGCGGGGGTGAGCAGGACGTCGTACTCGGCGAAGAACGGCTCCATCCGGCGGCGCAGTCGCTCCCGGCTGTCGCCGCCCCGGACGCTGTTCAGGAAGCGGCGGCCGATGGTGGCGTGCACCCGGGTGCGCCGGTTGAGCAGGCGCGGGTCCAGGCCCTGGGCGTCCACCGCCGTGCCCGCCGTCCAGTGGGCGAGGGACATGGTGCTCAGGGAGAGGGGGTAGGGCGGGTCGGCGCGGCGGACCTGGTGGCCGGCCTTGATCAGGACGCCGGCCGCGTCGCGGGCCGCGGTCGTGTACGGCGCGCTGATGGTGACGCCGGCCAGGGGGCTGCGCAGCGAGACGGCGATCTTGCGCATGGCGGGCTCGGACGGCGCCGCCTCCCCGGTGTCCGCCAGCACCGCCAGCATCAGGCGGGCGTCCTCGACCGTCGTGGCGAGCGGACCGTTCTCGGACATGCCGAACCAGTCGCCGTCGCTGATGCCCGCCGGGACGACCCCGTGGCCCGGCTTGATGGTGACGAGGCCGCAGTTGGCGGCCGGGATGCGCAGCGAGCCCATGCCGTCGTTGCCGAGGGCGATCGGCACCAGACCGGCGGCGACCGCGGCCGCACTGCCGCCGGAGGAACCGCCCGCCGTGCGGGTCAGGTCCCAGGGGTTGCGGGCGGTGCCGTGGACGCCCTCGGTGGTGCCGAAGACGCACAGCTCGGGCACGTTCGTCAGCCCGACGACCACCGCGCCCGCCGCGCGCAGCCGGGCCACCGTGATGTGATCCTCGGCGGCGGGCGTGTCCGGCGTCGCGGCGGAGCCCACACGGTTGGACTCGCCGCGCACGGCCAGGTTGTCCTTGACCGCCACCGGCACACCGGCCAGGGGCAGTTCGGCCAGATCGTCGCGGGAGGCCAGCTCGTCTGCCTCGGCGAGCGCCGCCTCGGCCCGCACCACCCGGAAGGCCCCGACCCGGCCGTCCAGGCGCTCGATGCGCTCCAGATGCTCGGCCACCACCTCGCGCGGGGTGGCCCGCTTCTCGCGTACGGCGGCGGCGATCTCGGCGGCGGTCCGGCCGACCCAGCTGGTCACGGGCGCTCCTCGGGGTGCGGTGCAGGCAACTACTCATGAGTACGCAGAGCACTCTGCCCCGCCGCGGCCCTCGCGTCGAGAGCACTCGCTCTTGGACATCCGGGCAGCTGCTCTTGGATTTTTCGCGGGGCGCCGGTCAGCGACGACACCTCCGCCGCAGGTCATCCGATCAATAGGCCAGCGCATCGACCTGCCCAAGGGCCGCTCTCTTCGGCCGTCTTCTTCACCGCTCGCAGTTACGGCGACGCCTCCGGCAGGGCCACCGTCCACTAGCGGACGGCTCGACCGGCACCCCGCCCTACCGCTACAAGCCGGACGGCACCAAGGACGAGCACAGCGTCGGCATCGGCACCTCGGAGGTGTGGATCGACCCGCAGCGCGAGGCCGTCGCCGTCACCCTGCCGGTCCGGCGGGCGCCGCGACGGGAGGCTCGGCAGGCGCCGTGACCTTCGGTGGGCGGGCGAGGAACACACTCGCAGCGATGATCCACAGGCCACCCGCGAGGAAGGCGAAGAATCCCGCCCATGGAATGAAGGTGGCCACGCCGAGAATGATTCCGGCCCAGCCGAGCCAGCGCGGCAAAGGCGTGCCGCTGCGTGCCGTGTCAAGACCGGCCGCGAGCATCATGATGCCGATTCCGGCGACAAAGGGAATGAAGAAGTCGGTGCTGATGGCATTCATCGACTGAAATGCCTGGCCGCCGATGCGCCGTTTGTCACTGGCATCGACCATGGCGAGCGTGATGCTCGCCGCGGTCCAGAAGCCCACCGCCGACAGAATGCCGCCGGCGAAGGCGACTTGCGGCAGCCAGCCGTGCCGGTCGGCCTCGGACAGGTGGTGGCGCAGGTTCCCGGCGAAGAACACCAGGAACACCGCGGCCAGGATCAACAGATACAGGGCGACACCCTGCCGTGTGTCGTGCTGGTGGTAGAAGAGCTTGATCTGCGGGCCGGGATCTCCGATGTCCGGTGTCGACCCGCCTACGGAGAAAGCGACCACAATCAGAATGACGGCAACAATGCCGGTAAATGGCCCGAGGCGCATCGGAAACCTCCGATCCGGGCATACGAATACCTCTGTTCAGGCTTTCACGCAACTCGGAGCCCGGCAACTCGACTGTTATTCGCCGGTGCGTTTCAGGACTGCGAGTGGCGGTGCCTGCGGATTCGCCAGACCACAAGGGTCACGAGGACGATCGCGGCGGAGGCCAGGGCGACGGTTCGGCCCACCAGGCCCTCGACGCGTTCGTAGGCGGCGCCCGCGGCATAGCCGAGGAGGACGTTGCCGACACTCCAGACCAGGCCGCCCACGGCGTTGTAGAGAAGGAAGCGGCGGTACGGCATGCGCGACGCGCCCGCCATCGCCGGAACGAAGGACCGTGCGAAGGCGACGAAGCGGCCGACGAAGACCGCCGCCGGACCACGCCGGCGGATCAGGTCGCGCGCCTTCTCCACCCGCTCGGCCCGTCGGCGCAGGGGGCCGCGGGAGAGCAGCGGGGGTCCGGCGCGCCGGCCGATCTCGTATCCGACGCTGTCCCCGGCGATCGCCGCGAGGACGACCACGAGCGTCAGCCAGACCAGCTCCACGTTGCCCCGCCTCGCGAGCACACCGCCGACGATCACCGCGGTCTCGCCCGGCAGGACGAACCCGAAGAACAGCGCGTCCTCGGCGAACACCAGGGCCGCGACCACGAGGTAGACCACGGGCCCGGACAGGTCGGCGAGCCAGTCGACCAGAGCGTGCATCTGCCGACCCCTTTCTCTGCCGGGTACGAGTACCCGGCAGCGGCGGCCTGGCCCGCGGCCGTCCGGCGCAGCAGAAGGTTCACGGCGGTCGTGGTCAGGACCGGCGCGCGGCGTACGGCCGCATCATGACGGCGCAGGTGCGCCGCCCCCCGGCGATCGGCACCTGGCAGGGGCACTCAGGTGATCTCGCGGTGCGGCGGCCTCAGAGCTCCTTGAGGACCTGTTCCAGGAAGGGCACCGAGTCCACGGCCGGCGAGGCCACCAGGCTGAGGCGGTCCATGACCGCGAGGTAGTGGTCGACCTCCTCGGGCTTGTCCAGGTACAGGGCGCTGGAGAGCTGCTCGAGGTAGACGACGTCCGGCAGGTCCGGGACGGGGAAGCGCAGCACGGTGATCGGCCCGCCGGCCGCCGCGTGACCGCCGACGTGGAAGGGCAGCACCTGGAGCGTCACGTTCGGCCAGGCGGCCGCCTCGATCAGGTGCTGGAGCTGGGCGCGCATCACTTCGGCCCCGCCGAGCGGGCGGCGCAGCGCCGCCTCGTCCACCACGACCCACAGCTTCGGCGCGTCGGGGCGGGAGAGCAGCTCCTGCCGGGTCATGCGCAGCTCGACCCGGCGGGCGATCGCGTCCGGGGAGGTGATGGGGTGGCCGAGCCGGATGACGGCCTCGGCGTACTCGGGGGTCTGCAACAGGCCCGGGATGAACTGGACTTCGTAGGTCCGGATGAGGGAGGCGGCCTCCTCCAGGCCCAGGTGCTGCTCGAACCAGCTCGGGAAGGCGTCTCCGTACGCCCGCCACCAGCCGGGTTCGTTGGCTCGCCGCACCGAGTCCAGGAAGTCCTGGCGTACGGCGGTGTCATGGACGCCGTACAGGGTGAGCAGGTCGGCGATGTCGCGCTGTTTGAAGCCGACGCGGCCGAGCTCCATGCGGCACAGCTTGGCGTCCGAGGCGCGTATGGCCGCGGCGGCCTTCTCCCGGCTGATGCCGAGGGATTCGCGCAGGCGGCGCAGGCGGGTGCCCAGCATGATGCGCTGCACGGTCGGCCCGCCGCGCCCCGGGCTCAGGACGTCGGCACCGGAGGGACCGGGGTCTCGCTGAACTGCCGTCATGGTCATCCCCTCGCCGCCGCACCGGCTGCTGCATGTGTTCGGGACTCAACCAAGGAGGGTAGCACCGAGGCGTCGTACGGCTGCGGTGCGTGAAGTGGCCGGAAGGCGCCGACCGGTGGCCGGCGCCTTCCGGCGGTCCGCGGGTGTGCCCGACCTCAGCCGGCGGGGAGTAGGCCGTCGAAGTCGCCGTCCTTCACACCGCGGACGAAGGCGGAGATCTCGGCGCTGGTGTAGACGAGCGCCGGACCCTGGGGGTGGCGGGAGTTGCGGACGGCGACGCTGCCGTCCGGGAGGGCGGCGAGCTCGACGCAGTTGCCCTCCGGGTTGCTGTGGTGGCTCTTGCGCCAGACCGCCCCCGCCAGCTCGGTGGCAGACATGCCGTTGCTCACGTGCTGCATCTGAACCTCTTTGAGATGTAGTCGCGTTGAGGTGGACTCGTGGTCGGCGCTGCAATTGCATCCTCAATTGCATCCATGGGTGGTGTGCGGGACGATAGCGTCCGGCGACCGCTGCTCGCAAGATCATCTGCAATTGCAGCGGTAATTGCCGATGCACTTGCGTACGGACTGCCGGACGTAGCACGATACTTCGCACAGGTGTAGCGCTCGGTTGTTCTCTCCGCAGGGGTACCAGGGGTCGCGATGTCCGCAGAGCAAGTCGCAGAACCGGTCAACCCCCTGCGTATCGAGGCGACTTGGCAGTGGCTGTGCCAGGCCGTCGACCACATCGGCCGGCCCGGGCCCGGACTGAGCTTCCCCCTCGCGCCCAGCTCCGCGGGCGACCCGGGCCCCGCCCACTGCTCGGTGCTCGCCGTACCGCCGATCGCCCAGTCCGCCCACATCGCCCGCGACTTCACGCGCACGACGCTCGTCGACCGGGCCACGCGGGAACGCGTCGAGGACGTGGCGGTCACCGTGTCGGAACTGCTGAGCAACGCCCTGCGTTACGGCCGGGCAGCGGACGGCGAGGCGGAGTTGCAGCCGGCGCTGTGGCTCGCGTACTGGGACCGCTGGTCCTGTGCCGTGTGTGCGGTCACCGACGAGAGCGACCTGATTCCCGTCGCCGTGCAGGCCGACGAACTCGCGGAGTCGGGACGGGGACTGCAGGTGGTCTCGGTGCTGAGCGACGCATGGGGATGGAACCCGCGGGCCGCCGGCGGAAAGCTCGTCTGGGCCCTGTTCCGGCTCTGACCCCGCGGCCGGTTCGGCCCTCGCACCGGCTGGCCAGGCACTGGAAGGCGGGGTACACCGATAGGACCAGAGCCGAGGAGGTGCGGTCCCGTGGGTGAGGTGCAGGTGTCGGCGCAGGACGGCGAGGTGCGGGTGGGGCTCGGCGACGACCTCGTGGTGCGACTGCCCGAGAACGCCACCACCGGCTACCGGTGGCACGTCGAGGGCGTCGAGGGCGGCCTCGAGGTGGCGGCCAGCGACTATGCGCCGCCGGGAGAGCTCGCCCCCGGCGCCGGTGGCATCCGGGTGCTGCGGCTGCGGCCGACCAAGGCCGGTGAGGGGCGCCTCGAGCTTGTGCTCAGGCAGCCGTGGGGCGACGACGTGGCCGACCGGTACGCGCTGCGCGTCACCGTCGAGTGACGCGCGAGGGACCGCGCCCGGCACGCTCGGCGCGGTCCCCCGGCGGGCAGGGCTACAGCAGGTAGATCTCGTGGACCAGGCCGTCGGCCTCCTCACGGAAGGAGATCGGCCGTCCCGTCTGGCGGGCCTGGGAGGCCAGCGTCGTCAGCGCGGTGAACGCCCAGTCGCTGCCGTTGAAGATCTTCTTCCAGGCGCCGCCCTTGACGTGCAGGAAGGCGCTGCGGGTCTGGTTGATCGACCACATCGCGTCGACGATCGCGTTCTGCGTCCACGTGCCCGTGATCGCCGTGGCGGCCTGCGCCGCCGCGAACGCCTGGAGGTCGCCGCGGAGTTCGGGCGTGATCGTCGGCCGGGCCTCGCCGGACGCCGTCTGCTCGAACCGCGCGACCATCACATCACTGGCGGGCTTGCCCGGCGCGGTGAGCGCGCTGCCGTTCAGGCCGATGTCCACGCCCGGCGGCAGCAGTACGGGCCGCCCGGCCTCGTCCTGCTCGGCCGCGGAGCGGACCGCCTGCGTCGAGGGCGGCTGCTGCTTCGGCTGCTTGGGGCCGCTGTTCTGCGGGCTCATGTCGTGCTCTCCTCTCCCTGGTTCGCCGGTCTCACCAGGCGTAGATCTGCTGGACGCTGCCGTTGTCCTCGTACAGGCCGACCTTGGCGCCGTTCGCCTTGGACGCGGCGAGTTCGGCGAGCATCGCCGCGTCGGTCGCGCCGACGGAGCCGTTGAGGTTCAGCCAGCCGCGCAGCTCGCCGTAGGCCCACACATTGGCGTCGATCTCGTTGCTCCACAGCGCGAGGATGCGCTGGTCGGGCAGCCAGTTGTGGATGAGCGTGCCGAGCGCCGCCAGGTTGTGCCAGGTCTCGATGCCGCACTCGCCGTAGCCGATGCGGAAGAAGCCCTGCTCGCCCCAGCCCGGACCCCAGCTGTTCTTGCCGATCCAGCACTGCTGCGCGTCGTCGTAGCCGACGAGCGTGACGCAGTGGCCGCCCGCGAGGTCACCGGTGCGGTGCCGGTAGACGCCGCTGGAGTAGCTGAAGAAGTCCTGGTAGACCAGGAAACAGGCGGTGATGGAGCCGTAGCGGGCGATGTTCTCCTTCATCGCCGCCGGGTTGTTGGTGACGGACTGCCAGGAGCGGATCTTCACCAGGCGGTTGGGCCAGTCCGCGTTGAGCTTGGAGGCGTCCTGGTCGCCCGCCGTGTACGGGAAGTACTCCTCAATGGTGATGCCGTTGTCGCGCGCCTGATCGGCCAGCGGCTCCGGGAACCAGCCGGTGGAACAGGTACGGCCGGCCTGACGGCCGTAGTAGTAGAACGCCTGCGCCTCGGACAGGTCGACCGGCAGATAGGGCGCGCCGTAGCTGAAGCGCGTGACGTGCTCCATCATGCCCACGGTGCCGAAGGCCACGCAGGAACCGCACGAGCCCTGGTTCTTGACCGGCGTCGTGTAGTTGACGCCGCCGATGTTGCGCAGGTCGAACGCGGCGGGTGCGCCCACCGAGTCGGCGGTGGCGGACAGGGCGGCGGCGATGTTGCTCTGCTTCGCGCTCTCGATCGCGGAGCGGTCGCCGGACTCGACGGGAACACCGAGGCGCACCACGCGCTGCTCCTCGGTGAGCGCCGTCATGCTGGTCGTGGTCATGTGCCACGGATTGCCCGCCTGGTCGAGTACCGACCTGAGGTGGTCGAGGTCCAGCGGGTCGTTGACAGGCATGAGGGAACCCTCCTTCGTGCTCGGGACGTGTCGGTGTCCCTGCCGGCCGCCGCACGGCGGGCAGGGCAGGGCGGAGCGCGACCGGGCCCGGACGGGGCGGGGCGCGTCCGTCACGCCGTGCGGGCACACGTCGCCGCACGGCGGGAAACGCTGGAAATGGTGGCGACTACGAAACGGCGGTGCGCACGGCGCTGTTGGCCGGCTCCCGCCTGGGCGGGATCAGATTCTCTGAGAGGCTTTCACAGCCGTACCCCCGGTAGTTGAGCGACAGCGGCAACCCCCGGTGCTTCGCGGCTGTCGAGAGGCAGCTAACCAGAGAACCAGGGGGTCGGGAATACGCCGGAATGCGGGTACCGCAAGGGAGAGACAGCGCTCCTCTTGCGGCGCGGGTGCGGCTGTGGCGTCAGGGGC
Organism: Streptomyces sp. NPDC001137; assembly: GCF_040298885.1. Lineage (NCBI taxonomy): Bacteria > Bacillati > Actinomycetota > Actinomycetes > Kitasatosporales > Streptomycetaceae > Streptomyces > Streptomyces sp. NPDC001137. The sequence continues at coordinate 354,431 of NZ_JBEPBA010000003.1, read as the reverse complement.
CTTCGCCGCCCGTCCCGACGGCCCCGCGCGCCACCCCGGTGCTGTCCCGCACGATCACCCGGGGCACCGGCACCCGTACCGTCCGCGCGGGTCCGCCGTCCACCAGCGCGGTCAGCTCCCTGGCCGCCGTACGCCCGAACTCCACGCTGTCGCGGGACAAGGCCGACAGCCAGGGCTTGACCATGCGGCACAGGGCGGAGTCCTCCCAGGCCACCACCGACACGTCGGCCGGTACGGCGAAGCCGAGCTCGGTCGCGGTGGCCACGCCGGCGAGGGCCATCACGTCGTTGTCGTAGATCAGCGCGGTTGGGGGAGCGGACCGTCCGAGGACCCGGCGGGTGACGGCGGCGCCCTCCGCGTCGGAGTAGTCGGTGGTGACGGACTCCACCTCCCTCAGGCCCCGGCGTTCGGCCTCGGCGCGCAGGGTGCGGATGCGGCGCTCGGTGTGGGCGAGGCCCGGAAGGCCCGCGATGTGCACGATCCGGCGGTGGCCCAGCGCGTACAGCTCGTCCACCACCGAGGCCATCGCGCCCGCGTCGTCCGCCCACACCGTGGACAGGCCCGGGTGGCGTTCGTCGGGGGCGCCGCCGATCACCACGGCGGGCAGGCCGAGTTCGTCCAGGAGACCGGGGCGGGGGTCGTCCGTGCGCGGGTCGACGACCAGGACGCCGTCCACGCGGTGCTCGGCCCACCAGCGCCGGTAGACCGCGCACTCGTCGGCGACGTCCTCCACCACCTGGAAGAGCAGGCCGAGATGACGCTCCGCCAGCACCTCCTGTATCCCCGAGACCAGTTGCAGGAAGAACGAGTCCACGCCGAGCGTGTCCGCGGGGCGGGCGAGCACGAAGCCGACCGTGGCCGCGCCCTCCCCGGACAGCTGGCGGGCCGCGGTGCTGGGCCGCCAGCCCAGCTGCTCGGCGACCCGGCGCACCCGGTCGCGGGTGACCTCGGAGACTCCGGGACGGCCGTTGAGCGCGAAGGAGACCGCGCTCTCGGAGACACCGGCGCGCTGCGCGATGTCCTTCATCGTCGGCCGGCGGGCCGGGGAACGCTTGGCCGGCACGTTGCTCCCCATTTCTTCCGGGTCAGCGGCTAATGCGCTTGAGTGCCAAAACCCTAAAGCGCATTAGTCATGCCTGGCAAGTTTCCAGCCACACGCCTCTGACCTGTACTAATGTCGGCTGAATTTCTTTAGCTGAGATCAGTCCATTGACTTTCCCCGAGAGCCGCGGGCATGGTCGCTGGCGTCCCAGCCGCCGACGCCGCCAAGGGAGCCGTGTCACCGTGCCCACATCCCGCAGAACCTTCGCCGCCCTCGCCGTCTCCGCCCTCCTCCTGCCGCTGAGCGCCTGCGGCTCCGGGAGCGACGGCGGGGGCTCGGGCGACGCCTCGGGCAAGATCGAGGGCGACATCACCTTCCAGACCTGGAACCTGCGCGCCAACTTCAAGGACTACTTCGAGGGCGTGATCGCCGACTTCGAGAAGAAGCACCCGGGCACGCATGTGAAGTGGGTCGACCAGCCGGCCGAGGGCTACGCCGACAAGATCAGCGCCGATGCGGCCGGCGGCACACTGCCCGACGTCGTCAACGTCTCCCCGGACCTCGTCGCCCCGCTCGCCAAGGCCGGGCTCGCCCTCGACCTGGACAAGTCCGCGGCGCAGTACAAGAAGGAGTACCTGGCAGGCGCCTGGGCCAGCCACCGGATACCGGGCCTGACCGGCACGTACGCCTTCCCCTGGTACCTCAACACCGGCCCGCTGTTCTACAACAAGTCCCTGTTCAAGAGGGCAGGACTCGACCCCGACCAGCCGCCGAAAACGTACGACGACCTCTTCGCCGACGCCCTCCGGATGGCGAAGAAGAGCGACGGCAAGGTCGCCACCCTCGCCAACGTGCCCACCATCGAGGACTTCGGCCGCTACGGCGTCGAGCTCATGAACAAGCAGGGCACCGCCTTCACCTTCAACGACGCCAAGGGCATCCAACTCCTCGCCAAGTACAAGGAGTTGTACGACGCGAAGGCCCTCGACCCGCAGGCGCTGACCGCCACGCCGGAGTCGTCCGGCAAGAAGTTCCTCACCGAGGCCGTCGCCATGAACCCCGGCAGCGCCCTCGACCTCGGCAACTTCAAGAAGCAGGCGCCCAGCCTGTACAAGAACATCGGCATCACCGACCAGATCACCAGCACCGGCCACGTCAACATGTATGTGATGGGCGTGATGGTCAACTCCAGGACCAAGCACACGGCCGCCTCGGTCGCCTTCGCGCACTGGGTCACCGACGCCGAGCACCAGATGTCCTTCGCCAAGAAGGTCGCCATCTTCCCGAGCACCGCCGGCTCGCTGGACGACCCGTACTTCACCAAGGAGGACGGGACCGACGAGACGCGGGTGCGCATCGCCGCCGCCAAGTCGCTGAAGAACGCGGTCAACTACACGCCCGTCCTGTTCAGCGAGCAGATGAAGACGGCGCTGCGCAACGAGGTCGCCAAGGCCCTGCAGGGCAAGGAGAGCCCCAAGACGGCTCTCGACAACGCTGTCAAGGCCTGCAACACGCTCCTTCAGCAGCAGGGCTAGCGCGCGATGGCCACTTCCGCCGTATCCCGGGTGCGCCGTGTGCGGCGCCAACTGCCCACCAGTCCCTGGCTGTTCGCCGCACCCGGACTGCTGATCACCGGCGTGTTCATCCTGTACCCGTTCGTCTCCACCCTGGTCAACGCCTTCACCGACCGCCGCACCCTGATCCCGGGCCGGTTCGTGGGCTTCGCCAACTTCCGCGAACTGCTCCACGACGACATGTTCTGGATCGGCCTGCGCAACAGCACGCTGTACGTACTGGGGGTCGTCCCCGCACTGGTCGTCCTGCCCCTGCTGCTCGCGCTTCTGGTCGAGAAGAACATCCCCGGCATCACCTTCTTCCGTTCCGTCTTCTACACCCCGGTCGTCGCGTCGATCGTCGTCGTCGGGCTGATCTGGGTGTGGCTGCTCGACGAACGCGGCCTGATCAACTCCCTGTTGGAGGCGATCGGGGTCGGACGGGTCGGTTTCCTCAGCGACCAGTGGCTGCTCCTGCTGAGCGCCATGGCCGTCACGGTCTGGAAGGGCCTCGGCTACTACATGATCATTTATCTGGCGGCGCTGGCCAATGTGCCCCGCGAACTCCACGAGGCCGCCGCCGTCGACGGCGCGGGCGCGGTCCGCCGCTTCCTGACCGTCACCGTGCCCGCCGTCCGCTCCACCATGGTCCTGGTCGGCGCGCTCTCCTCGGTCGCCGCCTTCAAGGTGTTCTCCGAGGTGTACCTGATGGCGGGCCCGAGCGGCGGGCCGGCCGGCGAGGACACCACCCTCGTCATGCTCGTCCAGCGCACCGGCACCGGCCTCACCGGCCGCGTCGGCTACGCCTCCGCCATTTCGGTCGTCGTCTTCGTCGTCACCGTCGCCCTGATGCTGCTCGTGCTGCGCGCCGACCGGAGGGAGGACAGGTGAGCGTCATCGAGAAGGTACGGCCCGTGCAGACGCCGGCCCCCGCACGCGCGCCCCGCGCTCGCGTCACCGACGAACACGGCCGCCGCATCCGGGCCTGGGAACTCGTCCTGCGTTACGTGCTGTTGCTCGCCGTACTCGCCCTGACCGTCGGCCCGTTCCTGTGGCAGCTGTCCACCTCGCTCAAGGGGCCCACCGAGGACATCTACAGCTCCCCGCCCACCTTCCTGGCCGGCCACCCCACCCTGCACAACTACCAACGGGTCGCCGACACCATCCCCGTCTGGGACTACGCGTTCAACTCCCTCAAGGTGGCCACCGCCAACGTCGTCACCAACTGCGTCGGATCGGCCCTCGCCGGCTACGCCCTGGCCCGGCTGCGCTACCGCGGCCGCCGGGTGGCCACCCTCGCCTTCGTCCTCGCGATGCTCGTGCCGGTGGAGGGCATCATCATCGCCCAGTTCACCACCATGCGGGAGCTGGGCCTCAACAACACCCTGGTCGGCGTGGTGCTGCCGGGCTGCATCGGCGCCATGAACGTGCTGCTGATGCGCAACGCCTTCCTCAACCTGCCCTTCGAGATCGAGGAGGCGGCCTATGTCGACGGCGCCAACGTGTGGCAGCGGTTCCTGCGCATCGCGCTGCCCGCGGTGAAGGGCACGATCGCCGTCGTCGCGATCTTCGCCTTCATGGGCGCCTGGGACGACTTCCTGTGGCCGCTGATCGTGCTGAGCGACCCGTCCAAGTTCACGCTGACCATCGGCCTCAACTATCTGCACGGCACCTTCGCGGGCGACGAACGGCTCGTCGCCGCGGGCACGGTCATCGCCGTCGCACCGCTGATCGCCCTCTTCGCCTGTCTGCAGCGGTACTTCTTCCGCGGGGTCGGCGAGGGGGCCGTCAAGGGCTGATCGCCGCCATCGAGTTCAAGGACTTCCGCATGCCTGCTGCCGTGCGCTTCGGCGTCAACTACACCCCCAGCGAAGGGTGGTTCCACCACTGGCTCGACTTCGACCTCGACTCCGTACGGGCCGACCTCGACTCCATCGCCGCGCTCGGCCTGGACCACATCCGGGTCTTCCCGCTGTGGCCGTACTTCCAGCCCAACCGCACGCTGATCCGCCCCCGCGCCGTCGAGCAGCTCGTCGCTCTGGTGGACACGGCGGCCGAGCGCGGGCTCGACGTCAACGTGGACGGTCTGCAAGGGCATCTGAGCAGCTTCGACTTCCTGCCCGCCTGGACGCGCACCTGGCACCGACGGAACCTGTTCACCGACCCGGACGTGCTCGACGGCCAGGCCGCCTACCTGCGCACGCTCGCCGCCGCCCTCGCCGAACGCCCCAACTTCCTCGGCATGACCCTCGGCAACGAGGTCAACCAGTTCTCGGCGGGCCCCCATCCCGATCCGGACCGTGCCACCTCCGACGAGATCGACGCGTGGCTCAAGCGCATGCTCGCCGCCTGCGAGCAGGGCGCCCCCGGCAGACTGCACCTGCACGCCGAGTACGACGCCACCTGGTACCAGGACGACATGCCCTTCACCCCGGCCCAGGCCGCCCGCCACGGCGCCGTCACCGCCGTGCACTCCTGGGTCTTCAACGGCACCGCCCAGCGCCACGGCCGCACCGCCGTCCCGACCGAACACCACGCCGCCTATCTCGTCGAACTGAGCAAGGCCTGGGCCGACGATCCCCACCGCCCGGTCTGGCTCCAGGAGGTCGGCGCACCCGCACCTCTCATCCCACCCGAGCACGCCGCCGCCTTCACCGAGGCCACCGTCGCCGGCGCCCTGGACTGCCCCGACCTGTGGGGCATCACCTGGTGGTGCTCGCACGACGTGTCCCGGGACCTCGCGGACTTCCCCGAACTCGAATACGGGCTCGGCCTGTTGACCAACGACCGCCGGCCCAAGGACACGGCACTGGCGCTGGCACAGGCGGCAGCGCGCGAACACTCGCCATCCGCACCCCGCAGCACCGCGCTCGTGGTCCCCGCCGACCCGGTCCAGCGCTCGCTCTGCGCCCCCGGCGGGCCTGTCTTCGACGCCTTCTTCCGGCTGACCGCCGACGGCGCCCGCCCCACCACCGTCCTGGACACCCGCGCGGACGACAAGGACCACCTCGCCGCACGCGGCATCACCGAAGTCGTCACTCCCGAACAGGTACTCCACACCCCACAAGGAGGAACCAGCTCGTGAACCCCACCAGACGCACCGTCCTGCTCGCCGGCGCCGCGGCCGCCTTGCTGCCGCCGCTGCCGGCCTTCGCCGCGCCGAAGGCCGCCGCCGCGACCCCGCCGTACGCCTCCTACTGGTACCCGGACTCCCTGCCCTCCGGCAGCCCGGGCACCGGCATCACCTGGCGCAGCCTGAAGGCCTGGCGGGCCGCCGAGGACACGGACCTCGCCTTCAACGCCGCGTCCGTGCCGCCCGCTCCCCGTTTCACCCCGACGGCGGCCAACGGCACCGCCCGCTCCGGACAGGCCCGCATCCAGTCGCTGGTGTCCTTCGGGCCGACCTCCAGCAACCCCTCGCAGGGTTCGGCGACCGCCGACTACTACGCGCTCACGCACTGGGCGTACATCGACGAGCTGGTGTTCTGGGGCGGCTCCTCCGGCGAGGGACTGATCCTCGCGCCGAACGCGCCGATCGTGGACGCAGCACACCGGCACGGTGTCCCGGTGCTCGGCAACATCTTCCTGCCGCCCACCGCTTACGGCGGGCAGTTGCGGTGGACGCGGGATCTGGTGCAGAAGGACTCCGCCGGGCACTACCCGCTCGCCGCCCAACTCGTCGCCGTCGCGGCTGCCTACGGGTTCGACGGGTGGTTCGTCAACGCCGAGACCGGTGGCGGCAACGCCGCGCTCGGTGCCGACATGCTCGGCTTCGTCAAGGAGCTGAAGTCGCTCGCCACGGCCCGTGGGCAGCGGGTGACCTGGTACGACGCGATGACCGTGAACGGCACGGTGAGCTGGCAGGGGGCGCTCGACAGCCAGAACCAGGCGTTCTTCCAGGCCGCCGACGACATGTTCGTCGACTTCCGGTGGAGTGCGGGCACCTTGGCGTCGTCCGGGCAGAAGGCGCAGCAACTGGGCCGCAAACGCTACGAGTTGTGGGCCGGTGTCGACGTCGAGTCCAACGGGTCGAACACGAGCGTGAGCTGGGACGCGATCGTGCCGACGACCAAGGCCCACGTCACCTCGATCGGCTTCTACCGGCCCGAGTGGACCCGCAACCACCTGCCCGCCTCCCGGACCCCGGCCGACTTCCATGCCGCCGACGACCGGTTCTGGACCGGCCGTTCGCTCGACCCGTCTCGGCCCGACGCCTCCGATCCGTGGCGGGCGCCGGCGGTGTCGGTCGCCGACCGGTCCACGGTGTCCGCCGTGCCGTTCGCGAGCGTGTTCAACACCGGGCACGGGCTGCGATGGTACGAGGAGGGCGCGATCACCTCGGACACGCCGTGGAATCACCTCGGGCTGCAGGACCGGCTGCCCTCGCGGCGGTGGGTGGTGCGCACGGAGGGGGAGCGGCCTGCGGTGTCGTTCGACTTCGCGGACGCGTGGCGTGGCGGCAGCAGTGTGCTGGTGGACGGTGAACTGGACGAGCCCACGACCGTGGAGTTGTACGCGACACGGCTTCCGATCACTGTTGACACGGTTGTCGAGCTGACGCACCGCACCGACGCGGGCGCTGTGAACGTCGAGCTCGCCGTGGCCACCGCCGAGCCGGGCGCTCCGGGTACGACACCGCCGTACAGCTATCTGCCTGTGAACCCGGTCAACAGAAGGCATGGCGCGGCTGTGAACTCCCTCAACGGCTGGCAGACCGTGACCGTGCCGCTCACAGGCCTCTCCGGAACGCTCCATACGATCGCCGTACGGCTCACCGCCACCGACAGCCCGGTGCAGTGGCGGCTCGGCGGGCTGGCGGTGCGGGACACCGTCGACACGCCCGCCGCCCCCTCCGGACTGCGGATCACCGCGGCCTCCGGCGGCGACCTGCGCCTGGCCTGGAACCCGCCCGCGGGCGCGGTACGCCACTACACCCTGCACCGCCTGCTGCCCGACGGCACCCGGCGCTTTCTCGGGGCCACCGGCCAGCGCGCCTACTTCCTCGGCGGACTGCGGCCCGAACAGGGCGAGCAGGCCGCCCGGTTGGAGTTGCGCGCCGTGGGGGAGCTGTACACCGCGTCGGACCCCGTCACCGTGACCCACCCCTGGTAACCATCCGCCACCGGAAGCCCCGGAAGACCTACGGAGCACCCCGCATGCATGACGACCGCAGCCTGGTCGAAGCCCGTCTCAAGCGTGTCCTCGACGAGCGCATCCGCCCCGCCGTGTACCCCGAGTCCGTACCGCTGGAGGTGGCGGTGTGGCATGCGCCCGGCGAGCCGGTGCCGGTGGCCGAGGGGCTGGCGGCCGAGCCCGAGCCGATCGCGGTCGGCGCCCGGTGGGGTGCTCCGTGGGGCACCAGCTGGTTCCGCGTCACGGGGACGGTCCCCGAGGCGTGGGCCGGCAGGACCGTCGAGGCGATCCTCGACCTCGGCTTCGACGAGAACATGCCCGGATTCCAGTGCGAGGGCCTGGTGTACCGCCCCGACGGCACCCCGGTGAAGGGCCTCAACCCGCGCAACCAGTGGGTGCGGATCGGCGCCCCGGTCGAGGGCGGCGAGGAGGTGCGCCTGCACATCGAGGCGGCCTCCAACCCCGTCATCCTCGACTACCACCCCTTCCTGCCCACGCGGCTGGGCGACAAGGAGACCGCGGGCAGCGAACCGCAGTACGTCCTCACCCGTATGGATCTCGCCGTCTTCGACGAGACGGTGTGGCAGCTGGTGATCGACCTGGAGGTGCTCGGCGAGCTGATGGCCGAGCTGCCCGTGGAGTCGGCGCGACGCTGGGAGATCCTGCGCGCGGTGGAGCGGTCACTCGACGCGATCGACCTCCAGGACGTCAATGGCACGGCAGCGCGGGCGCGTTCACGCCTGGCCGACGTTCTGTCCGCACCCGCCACCACCTCGGCCCACCGCATCAGCGCCGTCGGCCACGCGCACATCGACTCGGCGTGGCTGTGGCCGCTGCGCGAGACGGTCCGCAAGGTCGCCCGTACGACCTCCAACATGACCGCGCTCCTCGACGACGAGCCCGACTTCGTGTTCGCCATGTCGCAGGCACAGCAGTGGGCCTGGGTGAAGGAGCACCGGCCCGAGGTGTGGGCGCGGGTGAAGAAGGCGGTGGCGGACGGACGGTTCGTGCCGGCCGGCGGGATGTGGGTGGAGTCGGACACGAACATGCCGGGTTCGGAGGCGATGGCCCGGCAGTTCGTGCACGGCAAGCGGTTCTTCCTGGACGAGTTCGGCATCGAGAACGAGGAGGCATGGCTGCCGGACACCTTCGGCTTCGCCGCCGGGCTGCCGCAGATCATCAAGGCAGCCGGTTCCAAGTGGCTGCTCACGCAGAAGATCTCCTGGTCGCAGACGAACAGGTTCCCGCACCACACCTTCCGCTGGGAGGGCATCGACGGCACCCGGATCTTCACGCACTTCCCGCCCGTGGACACCTACAACTGCTCCATGAAGGGCAGCGAGATCGCCCACGCGACAGCCAACTTCAAGGACAAGGGAGTCGCCCGGCACTCCCTCGCCCCGACCGGCTGGGGCGACGGAGGCGGCGGCACCACCCGCGAGATGGTCGCGAAAGCGGCGCGGCTGCGGGACCTGGAGGGCTCTGCACGCGTCGTGTGGGAGACCCCGCAGGAGTTCTTCGGGAAGGCCGAGGCCGAGTACCCCGAACCGCCCGTCTGGGTCGGCGAGCTCTACCTCGAACTCCACCGCGCCACCCTCACCAGCCAGGCGAAGACCAAGCAGGGCAACCGGCGCAGCGAACACCTCCTGCGCGAGGCCGAACTCTGGGCCGCCACGGCAGCCGTACGCACCGGATTCCCTTACCCCTACCAGGAGTTGGACCGCATCTGGAAGACCGTGCTGCTGCACCAGTTCCACGACATCCTGCCGGGGTCGTCGATCGCGTGGGTGCACCGGGAGGCGCGGGCGACGTACGAGCGCGTGGCGGCCGAACTGGAGGCGATCATCGCTGCGGCCCAGCGCGCCCTGGCAGGTGAGGGCTCGACGCCGCTCGTCTTCAACTCGGCACCGCACACCCGGCACGGGATCCCGGCGGGCGGTGCGGGGACCGCGGTCGGTGAGGGCAGAACCACCCTGACCCCGCGTCCAGCCGGCGGGCACGTCCTCGACAACGGACTGCTGCGCTGCGAGATCGACGCCCGGGGCCTCGTCGTATCGGCCTACGACATCGCAGCCGACCGGGAGACGATCGCCCCGGGCCGCGCCGCGAACCTCCTCCAGCTCCATCCCGACTTCCCGAACATGTGGGACGCCTGGGACGTCGACGAGTTCTACCGCAACACGGTCACCGATCTCACGGAGGCCGACGAGGTGGTCGCCGGCGCGGACGGCGCGTCGGTGCGGATCGTGCGGTCCTTCGGCGCCTCGCGTGTCACGCAGGTGCTGACGCTGCCGCCGGGGGAGCGGCGGCTGGTGCTGGACACCGAGGTGGACTGGCACGAGACGGAGAAGTTCCTCAAGCTGGCCTTCCCGCTCGACGTGCACGCCGAACGGTACGCGTCCGAGACCCAGTTCGGGCACTTCCACCGTCCCACGCACACCAACACCTCCTGGGAGGCGGCCAAGTTCGAGGCCTGCAACCACCGCTTCGTCCACGTCGAGGAGCCCGGCTGGGGTGTCGCCGTCGTCAACGACTCGACGTACGGCCATGACGTGACCCGCACGGTCCGCACCGACGGCGACCGCGGTACGACGACCACGGTCCGGGTGTCGTTGCTGCGCGCCCCGCGGTTCCCGGACCCGGAGACGGACCAGGGTGTTCACCGTTTCCGGCATGCGCTGGTGCCGGGGGCGGGGATCGGGGACGCGGTGCGCGAAGGGTGGCGGATCAATGTGCGGGAGGGGCGGATCGACGGGGCGGCCGAGGTCGCCCCGTTGGTGAGCGTCGATCACGAGGCGGTCGTGGTCACCGCGGTCAAGCTGGCCGACGACGGCAGCGGCGACGTGGTGGTCCGTTTCCACGAGGCGCACGGCGGACGCGCCCGTGCCACGCTCACGGCCGGATTCGAGGTGGCGGGCGTCACGGAGACGGATCTGCTGGAACGCCCGGTGCGAGAGACGGCGATCGAGCGGCGGGAGGCGGACCGGGTCGGTGTGCGGCTTCGCCCCTTCCAGCTGGTGACCTTGCGGTACCGGCGGGCCTGAAGCAACCCGGCGCAGGCATGATGTGCCGATGAGAAGAAGAACGGTCACCGACCGGGACTGGGCGACGGCACCGGATCCCGTACTGGCGCTCGGGCAACAGGACTTGACGTTCTACGCCCGCACCCGGGACCGGGCGCGGCGGATGCACTACGCCACGGAACTGGGCGCCCTCGCCACCACCTCCTCGACGGTGGTGGCGGCGGGGCTGCACGCCCCGGCCTGGCTGACCGCCCTGATCGCGGGCGGTGCCGTCTTCTTCACGGGTGTGCGCCAGTTGTTCAGCCCCGCCGCGCGTTGGGTCGTGTGCGGGCAGTCCCACGAGACGCTGCGGAGGGCTGTCGACCGCTACCGGCTGCTGCCGCCCGCGGAACGCGACGGGGCCGCACGGGCCGCGCTGCAGGCGACCATCGAGGAGGTGGGCACGAACGAACTGCGGGAGTGGTCGGACACCCAGGGCCAGACACAGGGACAGGCCCGGGGCCAGGGCGCGGCCCCGCCGAGCGCCTGAGGGGGCGCGGTCAGGCGCCCGACGCCGTAGTGGTCAGCTTCCGAGCTGCGCCCGCAGCCACTCCTCCACCTCGCCCACGTGTGCGGCCGCCGCCGCCCGTGCCGCCTCCGGGTCGTGGGCCACCAGGGCGCGGTGGATCGCCGCGTGCTCGCGGCGGGTGCGGGCGAAGGCGCCTTCCTCCTGGTAGCCGCGCCAGACGCGGGCGCGGAAGGTGCGGGAGGACAGGCCCTCCAGGATGGCCGCCATCGTGTCGTTGCCCGCCGCGGCCGCGATCTCGCGGTGGAAGGCGAGGTCGTGGGCGAGGATCACCTCCGGGTCGTCGGTGGCGTTCATCGCCGTGAGGTGTTTCTCGACCTCGGCCAGCTGGTCGGGCGTGATGCGGGCGGCCGCCAGCGCGGTCGCCGTCGACTCCAGGATGCGGCGCACCTCCAGAAGCTCCACCAGACGCGGGCCCCGGGACAGGTCGGCGACCACCCCGAACGTCTCCAGCAGGTCGCCGGCCTCCAGCTTGGTGACATAGATGCCGGAGCCGTGCCGGGCCTCCAGCACGCCGAGCACCGTGAGCGCGCGGATCGCCTCGCGCATCGAGCTGCGGGAGATGCCCAGCTGGGCGGCGAGATCGCGTTCGGTGGGCAGCCGCTGGCCGGGCTCCAGACGGCCCTCGCCGATCATCGCCTTGATCCGCTCGATGGCGCGCTGCGTCACCGTGCCCTTCTGCGGGGCGGTCTCGTCCACGCCGTTCCTCCTGTCACCCGGTGCGCCGCAGTCTAATCGCGAGGGTGGTCCGACCAATACTGTCAGGAGCGGGGAAAATCTGCCGTCGGAGGGTGTTGTTCCGGCGAAGTGGTCTGATAAATATGCGGGCATCTGCTCGAACACGCTCAACGAGGAGCCGCCAGATGCCCGGCAGGACAGTGGGGAAGCGGAACAGGTTTCGAATGGCCGGTGTGCTGGCCGTGGCCGCGAGCGCCTCGCTCGCGCTCGCCGCGTGCGGCAGCACCAAGGACACCGGCGGCTCCGGCAGCGCCGGAGGCGGCGGCACCGGCAAGGTCGGGGTGATCCTGCCCCTGCTGACCTCGCCGTTCTGGCAGTCGTACAACGACTACGTGCCGAAGATGGCGAAGTCCGAAGGCGTCGACGCGCTCAAGACGGTCAACTCCAACAGCGACCCCTCGCAGCAGATCACCGACATCAACAACCAGCTCAACCAGGGCGTGAAGGGCCTGGTCGTCGCCCCCCTGGACAGCGCCGCCATCGAGGCAGGCCTCGACCAGGCCGACCGCAAGGGCGTGCCGGTCGTCGCGGTCGACGTCGCGCCCGACAAGGGCAAGGTCGCCATGGTCGTCCGCGCCGACAACGTCGCCTACGGCACCAAGGCCTGCGACTACCTCGGCCGGCACATCACCAGCGGCAAGGTCGTGCAGATCATGGGCGACCTCGCCTCGGTCAACGGCCGTGACCGCTCCGAGGCCTTCCGGTCCTGCGTGAAGCAGAAGTACCCCAAGCTCAAGGTCCTTGAGATCCCCGCCAAGTGGGAGTCCGACGCCGCGGCCTCCAAACTCGACACCCTCCTCAACGCCAACCCCGACATCAAGGGCATCTACATGCAGGCGGGCGGCGTGTACCTGGCGCCGACCCTGCAGACACTGAAGTCGAAGGGACTGCTGAAGAAGGCCGGCAGCGCAGGCCACATCACCATCGTCTCCAACGACGGCATCCCGCAGGAGTTCGACGCCATCCGCAAGGGCGAGATCGACGCGACCGTCTCCCAGCCCGCCGACGCCTACGCCAAGTACGGCATGTACTACATCAAGGCGGCGATGGAGGGGAAGACCTTCAAGCCCGGCCCGACCGACCACGACTCGACCATCGTCAAGCTGCCCAGCGGCATCCTCGAGGACCAGCTGCCCGCGCCGCTGGTGACCAAGGACAACGTCGACGACCCCAAGCTGTGGGGCAACACGGTCAAATGAGCAGCCCCAGCACCCCGCTCGCCGAGGCGCGGGCCATCGTCAAGCGGTACGGCCCCACCACCGCCCTCGCGGACGGCCGGCTCAGCGTGCTGTCCGGCGAGTCCCACGCCCTCGTCGGCCGCAACGGCGCCGGCAAGTCGACCCTGGTCCGGATCCTCACCGGCCTGGAGGCGCCCGACGAGGGCACGGTCCGCTTCGACGGCGAGCCCGCGCCCCCGCTCGCCGACCGCGACGCCTGGCGCCGCAAGGTGGCCTGTGTCTACCAACACCCCACGGTCGTCCCCGAGTTGACGGTCGCCGAGAACCTCTTCATCAACCGGCAGCCATTGCACCGCGGCTTCATCAGCTGGCGGAGGCTGAAGGCCGAGGCGGCCGCCCTCCTCGACACCTGGGACGTGCAAGTCGACCCCGAGGCGCGCACCGCCGACCTCAAGGTCGAAGACCGCCAGATGGTGGAGATCGCCCGGGCGCTCAGCTTCGGCGCCCGCTTCATCATCCTGGACGAGCCCACCGCCCAGCTCGACAAGCGCGAGATCGAGCGGCTCTTCAGCCGCATGCGCGCGCTCCAGGACTCCGGCGTCACCTTCCTGTTCATCTCGCACCACTTGCAGGAGGTCTACGAGGTCTGCCAGACCGTCACCGTCCTGCGCGACGCCCGCTGGATCACCACGGCCCCGGTCGCCGACCTGCCGAGGGCGGCGCTGATCGAGGCCATGGCGGGGGAGTCCCTCGAGACGATCGCCGAACAGGCCGTACAGGAAAGGCTCGTCGACGACAGCGCGCCCGTGCTCCTCGACGCCCGCGGGCTCACCTCGGAGTCGTACGAGGACATCGACCTGACCGTCCGCCGCGGCGAGGTCGTCGGGCTCGCCGGATCCAGCGCCAGCGGCAAGATCGAGCTGGCGGAGGCCATCGCGGGCCTGCGCACACCCACCGGCGGTACCGCCCGACTGGACGGCGAGCGGCTGCGGTTCGGCTCGGTGCAGGCCGCCCTGAAGGCCGGTGTCGGCTGTGTCCCGCGCGACCGGCACGACCAGGGCCTGGTCGCCGGGATGACCATCGGTGACAACGCGACCATGAGCGTCCTGGACCGGCTCGGGCGTTTCGGCTTCATCGGCACCGACCGCAGGCGTGGCTTCGCCGCCGAGCTGATCGACCGTCTCGACATCCACACCGAGGGCCCGGAGCAGCCGGTCTCCGACCTGTCCGGCGGCAACGCACAGAAGGTCGTCATGGCCCGCGCCCTCGCCTCCGACCCCCGGCTGCTCGTCCTGATCAACCCGACCGCGGGCGTGGACGTGAAGTCCAAGGAGTCGCTGCTGGCCCGCGTGGACAGCGCCCGTGAGGACGGCACCGCGGTGCTGGTCGTCTCCGACGAACTCGACGACCTGCGGCGCTGCGACCGCGTCCTCGTCCTCTTCCACGGCCGCGTCGTCGCCGAGCATCCGGCGGGCTGGCGCGACCATGAGCTGATCGCCTCCATCGAAGGAGTGGACCATGGCTGACACCAAGGCCCCGCCGGTGAAGCCGGTGAGCATGCCCGACGCCCGGGCGGCGAGGGCGGTCCTGCTGCGCCGAGCCCGCGAACTCGCCCTGGTCCCCGCGCTGTTGCTGCTGCTTCTGCTCGGTGCCGTCCTGAACGACTCCTTCTTCACCGAGGCCACCCTGATCTCCATCCTGGCCTCCTCGGCCTCGCTGGCGATGGTGGTGCTGGCCGAGTCGCTGGTCCTCATCACCGGCAAGTTCGACCTGTCGCTGGAGTCGGTGGTCGGCATCGCGCCGGCGGTGGCGGCGCTGCTCGTGCTGCCGGCCGCGCAGGCCGGCTGGGGCACGGAACTCCCCGCCGGGCTCGCCCTCCTGGCCATCCCTCTGGTGGGCGCGGCCATCGGTGCCATCAACGGCATCCTCGTCGTGAAGGTGAGGCTCAACGCGTTCATCGTCACCCTCGCCATGCTGATCATCCTGCGCGGGCTGCTGGTCGGTGCCACCAAGGGCAAGACACTCTTCGGGATGCCCGACGCGTTCTTCTCGCTGGCCACCACCACGTTCCTGCGTATCCCGATCTCCGTGTGGGTGGCCGCCGCGGCCTTCGCGATCGCCGGGCTGGTGCTCAAGTACCACCGGGTGGGCCGTTCGTTGTACGCGATCGGCGGCAACCTGGAGGCGGCCCGCGCCGCCGGCATCCGCGTCGACCGCGTCCGGCTCGGTGTCTATGTCGTCGCCGGTGTCCTCGCCTCGGTCGGCGGTCTGATGTACACCGGCTACGTGGGCGCCATCGGCGCCAACCAGGGCCAGAACATGATCTTCACCGTGTTCGCCGCCGCCGTGATCGGCGGGATCAGTCTCGACGGCGGCAAGGGAACCATGTTCGGCGCCCTGACCGGCGTACTCCTGCTGGGCGTGGTCAAGACCATGCTGACCATGGCTCAGGTGCCGTCGTTCTGGATCGACGCCATCTACGGCGGAATCATCCTGCTCGCGCTCATCCTCGCCCGCCTCACCACGGGACGCGCCCAGGACTGACCCCCGCCACCTGCCCCCGACCGAAAGGCCCTCCGTGTCCCCGACGCCCGGCCCCTCCCGCCGCATCACCGCGGTCGACACCTACGACATCCGGTTCCCGACCTCGCGTGAGCTCGACGGCTCCGACGCGATGAACCCGGACCCCGACTACTCGGCCGCGTACGTGGTGCTGCGCACCGACGGCGAGGACGAGCCGGAGGGGCACGGCTTCACCTTCACCATCGGGCGTGGCAACGATGTCCAGGTCGCCGCGATCCACGCGCTGCGCCACCACGTGGTGGGACGGTCCGTCGACGAGGTGTGCGCCGATCCGGGAGCCGTCTACCGCGACCTGGTCGGCGACAGCCAGCTGCGCTGGCTGGGGCCCGAGAAGGGCGTGATGCACATGGCGATCGGCGCGGTCGTCAACGCCGTGTGGGACCTCGCGGCCAAGCGTGCCGACAAGCCGCTGTGGCGGCTGCTCGCGGAGGCCGATCCCGAATGGCTGGTCGCCCAGATCGACTTCCGGTACCTCACGGACGCGCTCACCCCCGAGGAGGCACTGGAGATCCTGCGCCGGGGCCGCGCTGGTTCCGAAGAGCGCACGGCCCGGCTGCTGGAGCGCGGCTACCCCGGCTACACCACCTCCGCGGGCTGGCTGGGCTACAGCGACGAGAAACTCACCCGGCTCGCCGCGCAGGCGGTCGCCGACGGGTTCACCCAGATCAAGCTCAAGGTGGGGGCGGACCTCGACGACGACGTGCGCCGTTGCCGGGTCGCCCGCTCGGTGATCGGCCCCGGCATCCGGATGGCCATCGACGCCAACCAGCGCTGGGGCGTCGACGAGGCGATCCGCTGGACCCGGGCCCTCGCCGAGTTCGACCCGTACTGGATCGAGGAGCCCACCAGCCCCGACGACGTCCTCGGCCACGCGGCCATCCGCACGGCGGTGGCGCCCGTCAAGGTGGCGACCGGCGAGCACGTCCAGAACCGGATCGTCTTCAAACAGTTCCTGCAGGCCGGCGCCCTCGACGTGCTGCAGATCGACGCGGCCCGGGTCGGCGGCGTCAACGAGAACCTCGCGATCCTGCTGCTCGCCGCCAAGTTCGGGGTGCCGGTCTGTCCGCACGCGGGCGGCGTCGGCCTGTGCGAGCTCGTCCAGCACCTGTCGATGTTCGACTACGTGGCGGTCTCCGGCACCACCGAGGACCGGGTCATCGAGTACGTCGACCATCTCCACGACCACTTCCTCGATCCGGTGGTGATCCGCGAGGGTCACTACACGGCACCCGCCGCGCCCGGTTTCTCGGCCGCCATGCGCCCGGAGTCCATCGCGCGGTACACCTTTCCCGGCGGTACCTTCTGGGCCGCGGACCTCGACGAGAAGAAAGAAGGACGGGCGGCATGAGCGAGTTCGAGGGTCTGAAGGCCCTGGTCACGGGCGGGGCTTCCGGTATCGGGCGGGCGACCGCCGAGCTCCTCGCCGCGCGCGGGGCCCAGGTCGCCGTACTCGACCTCGACCCGTCCTCGGTCGACAAGCCGCTGCTCGGCTTCCGCGCCGACGTCAGCGACGACGTGTCCGTACGCGAGGGGGTGGCCGCCGCGGTCACCGAACTCGGCGGCCTCGACATCGTGATCAACAATGCGGGCGTGGGCGCACTGGGCACCATCGAGGACAATGACGACGCCGAATGGCACCGCGTCCTCGACATCAACGTGGTCGGCATGGTCCGGGTCTCCCGCGCCGCGCTGCCCCACCTGCGCCGCTCGCAGCACGCGGCGATCGTCAACACCTGCTCCATCGGCGCCACCGCGGGCCTGCCGCAGCGCGCCCTGTACTGCGCGAGCAAGGGCGCGGTGTACTCGCTGACCCTCGCCATGGCCGCCGACCACGTCCGCGAGGGCATCCGCGTCAACTGCGTCAACCCCGGTACCGCGGACACCCCGTGGGTCGGCCGTCTGCTGGACGCGGCCGACGACCCCGTCGCCGAACGCGCCGCGCTGGAGGCACGCCAGCCCACCGGCCGCCTCGTCTCCGCGGCCGAAGTCGCGGGCGCCATCGCCTACCTGGCGAGCCCGCTGTCCGGTGCCACCACCGGCACCTCACTCGCCGTGGACGGCGGCATGCAGGGCCTGCGCCTGAGGCCGGTGGGCCAGTGAACCTGCTGGGCAGCAGCGCGGTCGAGGTCAGCGCCCTGGCCTTCGGAGGTGCCGTCATCGGCAACCTCTACACCGAGGTCAGCGAGGAACAGGCCCACCAGGCGGTGACCGCGGCCTGGCAGCGGGGCATCCGTTACTTCGACACCGCCCCGCACTACGGCCTCGGCCTGTCCGAACGCCGCCTCGGCGCCGCGCTGCGCGAGCACCCCCGTACCGCTTACACGATCTCCACCAAGGTCGGCCGCCGCCTGGAGCCCTCCGGCGAGGGCGGCGACGACCTCGCGAACGGTTTCGCCGTGCCCGCCACCCACCGCCGTGTATGGGACTTCAGCGCCGACGGCGTACGCCGCGGCCTTGAGGCCAGCCTCGAACGGCTCGGCCTCGACCGCGTCGACGTCGTCTACCTCCATGATCCGGACGACCACGCCGAACAGGCCTTCCACGAGGGCTACCCGGCGCTGGAGAAGCTGCGCTCGGAAGGCGTCGTGGGCGCCATCGGCGCGGGCATGAACCAGACCGGGATGCTCACCCGTTTCGTCCGCGACACCGACGTCGACGTCGTGCTGTGCGCCGGCCGCTACACCCTCCTGGAGCAGCCGGCGCTCACCGAACTCCTGCCCGCGGCGCGGGAACGCGGCACGTCGGTGGTCATCGGCGGCGCCTTCAACTCCGGTCTGCTCGCGGACCCCAAGCCGGGAGCGACGTACAACTACGCGGCCGCGCCGGCGGAGCTGCTGGACCGCGCCCTGCACCTCAAGGCGGTCGCCGACCGGCACGGCACCACGCTGCGCGCCGCCGCCCTCGCCTTCTGCGCCGCCCATCCCGCGGTCGCGAGCGTCCTCGTGGGTGCCCGCTCGGCGGCGGAGGTCCGCGACTGCGCCGAACAGTTCGCGGCACCCCCTCCCGCCGCCTTCTGGCAGCAGCTGCGCGCGGAAGGGCTCCTGCCGCCCGAAGCCCCCGTGCCCGCGGAGGAAGCGTCATGAGAGTGGCCCTGCACACCAAGGTCCGCGCGGACCGCATCGCCGAGTACGAGGCCGCCCACCGCGAGGTCCCCAAGGAACTGACGGACGCGATCCGCGCGGCCGGAGCCACCTCGTGGACGATCTGGCGCAGCAGCACCGACCTCTTCCATGTCCTGGAGTGCGAGGACTACGCCCGCCTCCTCGCCGAGCTGGAGAAACTCCCGGTCAACATCGCCTGGCAGGCCCGCATGGCGCAGCTGCTGGACGTCGTGCACGACTACTCCGACGAGGGCGCGGCCGCGGGCCTGCCCGTGGTCTGGGAGCTGCCATGACGGTGGATGCCCACCACCACGTGTGGGACCTCTCCGTCCGGGACCAGGACTGGATCCCCGACCTCAGCCCGCTCCGCCGTAACTTCACCCTCGACGACCTCGCTCCCCAGGCGCGGGCGGCCGGAGTCGACCGCACGGTCCTCGTCCAGACGGTCACGGTGCCGGAGGAGACCCCGGAGTTCCTGGCCCTGGCCGCCGCGCACGACCTGATCGCGGGTGTGGTCGGCTGGACCGACCTCACCCGCCCGGACATCACCGACGAACTCGCCCGCCTGCGCGAACTCCCCGGCGGCCACTACCTCAAGGGCATCCGCCACCAGGTCCAGGGCGAACCCGACCCCGAGTGGCTGCTGCGCCCGGACGTACGCAGAGGCCTGGCGGCCGTGGCCGAAGCGGGTCTGGTCTACGACCTCGTCGTCCTCCCGCACCAACTGCCGGCCTGCACCAGGGCCGCCGCCGACCTGCCCCAACTCTCCTTCGTCCTCGACCACTTGGGCAAGCCGCCCATCGCCTCCGGCGCCCTGAAACCCTGGGCGACCGACCTGCGTGCCCTCGCCGCCCTGCCCAACACGACCGCCAAACTCTCCGGCCTGGTCACCGAGACCGGCCCCGACTCATGGACCCTCGACGACCTCCGCCCCTACACCGACACCGCCCTGGACGCCTTCGGCCCCGCCCGTCTGATGTTCGGCTCGGACTGGCCGGTGTGCACGGAAAAGTCGACGTACGGCGAAGTCCTGTCTGTCACACAGGAGTTGACCGCCGACCTCGACGCGGCCGCCCGTGCGGAGGTGTTTCACGGCACGGCCACCCGCGTCTACGGCCTTTGAAGGCGCCGGAGGTCAGCTCCGCTGAGCCACCCCCGCCAGCCGTGTGGGCGGCAGGTACTCCCGCACATACGTGCGCTCCCAGCATGCCCCCGTCTCCCGCAGCTCCCGCCAGCTCGTGTACTCGTAGCGGAAAAGGCGGGCCCTGATGTAGCGGGGCGGGGCGTCCGGCGGGAACGGGGAGCGGCGCAGCAGGCGGAGTGTGTCGCGGTCGTTCTCCAGGAGGCGTTCCACCAGGGCACCGAACCATGCGCCGGCGTACGAGGGCGAGAGCGCGGCGAACCACATCAGCCAGTCCAGGCGCAGATGGTAGGGCGCGAACTGGCGGGGCCAGCGCCGTGGATCGCCCGGTTTGCCCTTGAACTCGTACTCCCTCCAGTCCGAGTCCTCGTGCGGTACGGCATCGTCCGTGCCCTCGACGACCACCTCGTAGCGGATCCGGCTGACGCTGCCGAACGCGCCGTAGGTGTTGACCAGGTGGAGGGGGTCGAAGGAGCGGTTCATGATCTGCCGGCGGGAGATCATGTTCGTGACCGGGTGGTAGCTGAGTCCGAGGAGCAGCGCGGCGACCGCCAGGACCACGACCTCGTACCAGAGCGGGGCGCCGGGCACGGCGGACGGCGGATCGGCCGGGAGCTCCAGGGCGGAGACGGCGAGGACGATGGTGATCCAGTTCAGCCAGGCGAAGTTGCCAGACAGGACCAGCCACAGCTGGGTGACGATCATCAGCGAGGCGGCGGCCGTGGCGACCGGCTGCGGGGTGAACAGCAGCACCGGGACGACGAGTTGGGTGACGTGGTTGGCGGCCACCTCGATGCGGTGCAGGGGCCGGGGGAGGTGGTGGAAGAACCAGCTCAGGGGGCCCGGCATCGGCTGGGTCTCATGGTGGTAGTACAGGCAGGTCAGCTTCCGCCAGCACGCGTCGCCGCGCATTTTGATCAGGCCCGCGCCGAACTCCACCCGGAACAGGATCCAGCGCAGCAGGAAGAGGACCACGATCGGCGGGGCCACCTCGTCGTTGCCGAGGAAGACCGCCAGGAAGCCCACCTCCAGCAGCAGCGACTCCCAGCCGAAGGCGTACCAGGTCTGGCCGACGTTGACGATCGAGAGATACAGCACCCAGGGAACCAGCCACAGCAGCATGCCTGCCCAGAGCGCAAGCCGGGAGTCCAGTCCGGCGATCAGCGCCGCCGAGACGGCGCAGCCCGTCCAGGCGCAGGCGGCGAAGAAGCGGTCCGAGTAGTGGAGTTGGAACAGGCTGGGAGCCTGCCTGAAGCGCACCCGGCCGACGAAGCGGGGGACCGGCAGCATGCCCCGCTCGCCGATCAGCGCACGGAACTGCAGGGCCGCCGCCAGGAACGCCACGAGGTACAGCCCGGCCAGAGCCCGCTGGAAGACCAGCCGGCTCCACCAGTACTCGGGTGCGATGAACCACTCCACGGCCGTGCGCTCCTCACTCCATTGTGGCGCCGAAGCCCATGTCACTCTCCGTGTGTCCATCTTCCGCTTGCGTAACCCATGTGATCGACGCAGACAATAGTGGCGAACGGGCTGAAGTGAGGCAGGAGGAAGCGGTGCGCACAGTCACCAGAACCTTCGCCACGGCCTGCGCACTCGCCGTGCTCCTCGTCGGCGGCTGCGCCGGCCAGGACACGCAGTCGAGTCAGGAGGTCTTTCCGCCCGCCCCACCCGACGACACCACGAGTCGCAGCATCTTCGACAGCCCCACGGGTGTTTTCGACGGCTGAGCACCGATGGCGACCGGAGAACCGGGAATTCCTCTTCGCTTCCCGCTCGAAGATTCGGGTGAACCCTGGCAAGGTGGGCCCATGGTTGATCGGGGCGTGAGCGCCCTGTCGCTCCCGGACGACTGGCCCGCCCACCCGGATCCGATCCTGGCGCTCAACCGCATGGGCAGCTTCGACTGGGACCTGGACACCGGTCTGTTCCACATGGACGCCCAGGCCCACGAGGTCTTCGACGTGCGCCCCGACGAATACGACGACCACCCCGAGACGCTCGCCATCCGGGTCCCCAGGGCGGAGGCCTACCGGCTCGACGGCCTGGTCGCCCAGGCCATGAAGGACGGCAGCGAGAACTACGGCGCCTACTTCCGCATCCGCTGCCGCGACGGCACCCTGCGCTGGACCCACACCCAGGGCTACATCCGGCGCGACGAGACGGGCCGCCCGCGCCGGATCATCGGCATCGTCCGGGACGCGACCCAGGAGCTGAGCGAGAGCCGGGAGCGCCGCGAGGCGGCCGCCGAGGACGCGGCGCGGCGCGAGCAGACCAACGTCGTCCAGCTCACCACGGCCGCCCTCGCCCACGCCCGCACCGTCCAGGACGTCATCGACGTCCTCAAGGACACCCACGGTCTCACCCACCTCGGCGCCACCAGCCTGGTCGTGGGCCTGGTCGAGGCCGGCCGCATCCGGCTGATGGCCGAGGGCCCCGCGGGCAGCTTCGTCCCCGGCACCGACGTCACCCGCATCGACGAGCCGTACCCGATGAGCGAGGTGGTACGGACCCTCACGCCCCGCTTCATCGAGTCGCCGCAGGAGTTCGCCGAGCGCTACCCCCTGCTGTGGCCGCACCTCACGGGTCTGGACATCACGGCGGCCGCCTATCTGCCGCTGATCGTCCAGGCCCGGCCGATCGGTGCGATGGGCCTGCTCTACAGCGACCGGCGCGGCTTCTCGCCCGAGGAACGCAACGTCCTGCTCGCCCTCGGCAGCAGCATCGCGCAGAGCATGCAGCGCGCCATGTTCTACGAGCAGGAGAAGGACCTCGCCACCGGCCTCCAGCAGGCGATGCTGCCGCGGACCATCCCCAGCGTCCGCGGCGCCGACGTCGCCGTCCGCTACCGCTCCGGTTCCGCCGCGGGCTCCCTGGGCCGGGACATCGGCGGCGACTGGTACGACCTGATCCCGCTGCCCGGCGGCCGGGTCGGCGCCGTCATCGGCGACGTCCAGGGCCATGACACGCACGCGGCCGCCGTCATGGGCCAGCTGCGCATCGTGCTGCGCGCCTACGCCGCCGAGGGCCACACGCCCGCCACCGTGATGGCCCGCGCCTCCGTCTTCCTCCACGAACTCGACACCGACCGCTTCGCGACCTGTCTGTACGCGGAGGCCGACCTGGCCACCGGAGTGGTCCAGGTGGTCCGGGCCGGCCACATAGACCCGCTGATCCGGGACGCCGACGGCAAGTGCCGCCGCATCTCCCTGCCGGGCGGACTGCCGCTCGGTCTGTCCGCCGAGTTCGGGCGCCTCGAGTACCCGGTCGGCACCCTCGAACTCGACCCCGGTCACACCCTGCTGCTGTGCACCGACGGCCTGGTCGAACAGCCCGGCGCCGACCTCGACGACGGCATGCGCACCCTCACGGCCCTCATCACCAGTGGCCCGGACGACGTACGGGATCTCGCGGACTGTCTCATCTCGGTGGCCGAGGAGCGCGGCGGCGACGACGACGTGGCCCTGCTCCTGCTGCGCCGCCGGGGTCTGGAGCCCCAGCGGTCCGGCGGCCGGCTCCAGCAGCACGTGGCCCCCGGCGACCCCGAGGCCCTCAAGGAGGCCCGGCACATGATCAGGGCCGCGGTCCGCGCCTGGGGCGCCAAGGAGCGTGCCGACGAGATCGAGCTGGCCGCCGACGAGATGATCACCAATGCGCTGATGCACACCGAGGGATCCGCCATCGTCACCCTCCGGGTCCTCGGCGGCAGCGAGCGGCGGCTGCGCGTGGAGGTCGAGGACTCCTCCAGCGCCCTGCCGCGCCGCCGCGAGGCGGGGGAGTCGGGGGTCTCCGGGCGGGGTCTGCTCCTGGTCGACCTGCTCACCGACGTGTGGGGCGTGGAGGCGCGCGGCGGCGGCAAATGCGTCTGGTGCGAGTTCGTGGTCCCTGAGGGCGACTGAGGCGAAGGCGACCGAACCCGCCACGCCCGCTCCCGCCCGCCACTGTCGGTGCCGGGTGGCACTCTGGACCCATGCCGGAACTCCCCGAGGTGGAAGCGCTCAAGGACTTCCTCACCGAGCACCTGGTCGGTCACGAGATCGTGCGGGTGCTGCCCGTCGCGATCAGCGTCCTCAAGACGTACGACCCGCCGCTGACCGCCGTCGAGGGCCGCGAGGTCACCGCCGTGCACCGGCACGGCAAGTTCCTCGACCTGGAGACGGACGGCGGCCCGCACCTCGTCACCCATCTGGCCCGCGCGGGCTGGCTGCACTGGAAGGACCGGCTCCCGGACGGCCCGCCCCGCCCCGGCAAGGGCCCCCTCGCGCTGCGCGTGGCCCTGGAGACCGGCGAGGGCTTCGACCTCACGGAGGCGGGCACCCAGAAACGCCTCGCCGTCTACGTCGTCCACGACCCCCAGGAGATCCCGGGCATCGCACGCCTGGGCCCCGACCCGCTCGCCGACGACTTCGACGAGAGCCGCCTCGCGGAACTCCTCAGACCTGAGCGCCGCCGGCTCAAGGGCGCCCTGCGCGACCAGAGCCTGATCGCCGGCGTGGGCAACGCCTACAGCGACGAGATCCTGCACGCGGCGAAGATGTCCCCCTTCAAACTGGCCGCGACCCTCACCCCCGAGGAGACCACCCGCCTCTACGAGGCCCTGCGCACGACGCTCACCGAGGCGGTCGAGCGCTCCCGGGGCGTGGCGGCCGGCCGTCTGAAGGCGGAGAAGAAGAGCGGCCTGCGCGTTCACGGCCGCACCGGAGAGCCCTGCCCGGTGTGCGGTGACACCATCCGCGAGGTCTCCTTCAGCGACTCCTCGCTCCAGTACTGCCCGACCTGCCAGACGGGCGGCAAACCGCTCGCGGACCGGAGGATGTCGAGGCTGCTGAAGTAGCCGGGCGGCTCAGCCGGTCATCCCTTGTGGCCCTTCGTCCTGTCCTTGCCGTGCTTGTCCTTGCCGCCGTGCTGCCCGTCCTTGTGGATCTTCGGCGGAGCCGGCCTGGCGGACGGCGGCGCGGCGGGGGCCCCGGTGGTCCCGCCCGTGGGCGGGGAGGTGATCGACGTCGGGTGCGAGGAAGGTGTCCGGGTCGGCGCCGGACTCGGCGAGAGGGGCGAGGCAGGGCTGTCGCCGTCGGAGTTCAGCGCCGTCCCGAGGGCCGTGGCCGCGGCGAACAGGGCGACGGCGGCGCCGCCCAGCAGGGCCTTGGACGCCTGCCGGCGGCGGTTGCGGGGGCGGGAATGCGCTGCGGGGGCGCCGGCCTGGCGCGGCGATGCGGGCGTCACGGCCGACGGCGCGGGGCTGGGCGCTCCACTGTCCGGCCCTGCGTTGCCGTCCGGGGCCACGGGGTCCAGCGGCTCGGTCGGTTGCGCCGACGCGGTCGGGTCCGGTTCCCACTGCTGCGTGCCCAGCCACTCGGCTGCCTCCTCCGCGCTCGGCCGCCGCGCCGGGTCCTTGTCCAGCAGGCGCAGCACATAGTCGGACAGCGGCAGGGGTATGCCGACGCTCGACCGGTGGGGCGGCGGCGGGGCGGTGTCGACGTGCTGCTGCACCACGGCGAGCGAGGTCGTGCCGCTGAACGGCGGACCACCGGTGAGCAGTTCGTACAGCACGCAGCCGAGCGAGTAGACGTCGGAGGCGGGCCGGGCCGGCCGCCCCAGGGCCCGCTCGGGAGCCAGGTAGTCGGCGGTGCCGAGGATCTTTCCGGTGGCGGTCGCGGTGCCGTCGTCGGCGAAGCGGGCGATGCCGAAGTCCGTGATCTTCACGGTGCGGTCGGTGGTCAGCATGATGTTGGCGGGCTTGATGTCCCGGTGGATCACGCCCTGCCGGTGCGCGGCGGACAAACCCCGCGCCACCTGTGCGGCGATGGCGGCCGCTTCCCGTGGTGCCAGGCTCCCGCGCCGGGACCTCTCCCGGGCCAGGGTCCAGCCGTCCACGAGTTCCATCACCAGATGGAGCCGGCCGTGATCGGAGCCGAAGTCGTACACGCCCACCACATGCGGATGGTTGAGGCGGGCCGTGGTCTGCGCCTCCATGCGGAACCGCTCGATGTCGGCGGTGTCCTGCGCCTTCAGCAGCTTGATCGCCACCGGGCGGCCAAGGACCCGGTCCGCCGCGCGCCACACCTCGCCCATCGCGCCGCTGCCCAGCAGTTCCTCCAGCTGATAGCGGTCCGCCAGCAGCACGTGCACACCCATCCCGAATTCCGACATCGCCACTGGCTACAGCGCAGCGCCGGACGGGGGTGTCACACCGGGCGGTGCGGCCTTGCCGCGAGGGCGCTAGCGGGACTGGAGTGTGACGAGATGCTCCCCGTCCGCGGTGCGGAGCTCGTAGCGGGCGATCTCGCCGGTGTGCATGGAGGAGCTGCCCTGCATCGTGATCGGACGGGCGTCGTGGCTGGGGACGGTCCAGCTGGTCAGGATCTGCTCGGAGCCGTCGCGGCCGATGGCGACCAGACGACAGGGGCGCGGGCCCGCGCCGTCCTTCACCTCCAGCTTGATCTGGCTGCCCGAATACTCGTCCTGGGTGGTCACCTGGGCCCATACGCCCGACTTCGCGTCGGTGGCCGCGATCCGCACCGTGTCTGCGGTGCCGCCGCCGGCCATCGTCATCGCGATGCCCGGCCCGGCCACCCCGATCGCCAGGGACGCGGCCACGGCGTACAGGAAGCGCCGCCGGCCGGCCCGGTGCCGGGCGGCCACCGCGCCGAGCAGCCGGTCGAGCAGCTGCGGGCCGGGCCTGGTCATGGGGCTCACGAACCGTGGCGTCGCCCGGCGGTACAGCATCATCTGCCGGGTGATGGGCCCGAATTCGGTCACGTGAGCGGCGCAGCGCGCGCACTCCATGAGGTGGTCCTCGAAGCGGAAGGCGTCCGCCTCGTCCAGCACGCCGAGCGCGTACGCGGCGACGTCGCGATGCCTCTCCTGGGACCTCATGCCGAATCCTCGTGCCGTTGGGTGCGGGTGGGGTTACTCCTTGCTCCCACAGGTACGCACCAGACAGTCGAATCACTCAGGGCATGTGGAGAATCGCAAACAAGGGATTCGGAGCCGCCCGGCCCGCGGATTGGTCCACATCGAAACGAGTCTAAAAAAGGTGGATGGCGAGGTGGCCGAGCGGCAGGCCCAGTTGCCACGCCTTCGTCCACACCTTCGGGCCCTCGTCCTCGCCGACCACCGCCGCGCCGCCCGGCACCGCGTTCAGGTCGGGCGCGAGCAACTCCGTCTCCTCCAGCCAGCGCCAGGCAGCCCGGGCCAGTTCCACGTCGGGGGCGGGGCCGCCGGATTCGGCCGTCTGGGCGACCAGCTTGGCCATCCGCTCGCGCACCCACTCCTGCCACGGCTGGTCGTAGGCCGTGAGCGACAGCCAGGTCTCCAGCTGGGAGACCACCCGGATCCCCGGGAGTTCGCCGTCCGTGTCGGAGAGGAAGACGGTCAGCGCCAGGGCGTCGCGCCCCGCGCGGAACTCGAAGGACGTCGGCGGCATCAGATCGCCCGTCCGCAGCAGCTCGTCGGCGATGTACTCGGCGTACAGCCAGGCCATCGGGACGACCAGCTCACCGCCGCCGGTGCCGTCCGTGCTCTCTTGACCTCTGTGCAGCATCCCTTCCTGCCTTCCTCCGGTGCGTGCGCGTCGCCCGACTCCGGGCCCCGGTCGCGGGGCCCCGAGCCCCCAGTCCGGAACACGGATGAGGACAGCTGATTGCTCAACCGGGGTCCTCAGCAAGGCGCTTTACGGAGGTTTGACTCAGCCGTCGGTTTCACCGCAGGTCGGCCGCGTATCCGGGAAGCACCCGGCGCAGGGCGCGCAGCGCGTAGTACGCGCGGGACTTCACCGTACCGGGAGGAATTCCGAGGGTTTCCGCGGCTTCCGCCACACTCGCCCCCTGGAAGTACACGAGCACCAGGACTTCACGGTGCTCGGGAGTGAGTGTCTTCACAGCCTCGCGGACATCGAGGGCTGCGGCGGCCCGCTCGGCGTGGTCGCCGATCACCCGCGCGTTCTCCAGGACCGCGTCCCCGACCTCGGGCGGCCGTGCCTGCCGAGCCCGCCGCGCGTCGATGGCGAGCCGCCGTCCCACGGTCATCAGCCAGGGCCGTACGGAGTCGAAGTCGTCGGCGCGCAGCGCCTCGGGATGCTGCCAGGCGCGCACGAGGGTCTCCTGCACCAGGTCCTCGGCGCGCTGCCGGTCGCCGTCGCAGAGCCGCAGCAGCAGCGCGAAGAGGGGGCGGCCGTGCTCGCGCTGCAGCGCGGCGAGCTCGTGCTCGGCGGTCGTCGCGTTCGTGAGGGTGGTTCCGGCCGTCATGGCCGTATGGCACCGCAGGGTGCCGCTTCGGGACAGGGTCCGCACCGGGATCTGCGGCGGACGGTCGATCGCGTCGACGAACGGTACGACGAACGGTCCCGCGCTCCCCGCGAGCGGTCCGGGGGCGCCCGTTCGCGGGCACCGGACGGGTTAATCGGGGTGGCGCGGTTGTTTGGCCGCGCACTCAGGTTCGTACCTATTTATCAGTAAATGTGACAACAGTGGGGTGAGCTGATGATTGCACGGAGACGACAGGTTGCCCTGGCCCTGATGGCCGTTCTGACCGCGGGCGCGGCCTGCCAGGCCCAGCATCGGCAGGCGGCCACCCGTGCCGGAGACCCGGGGGCCTCGGCGGCGTCCGCGGCCCGTACCTTCACGCTGGTCGCGTCCGGCGACATCATCCCGCACGGCTCGATCATCGACCGCGCCCGCTTCGACGGCGGTGGCGCCGGCTACGACTTCCGGCCGATGTTCTCCGGCGTCAAACCCGCCGTCTCCCACGCCGACCTGGCGCTGTGTCACATGGACACCGTCTACGGGGCGAACGGCCACTACGCCGGCCACTCCCTGTTCAAGTCCCCGCCCGAGATCGCCCAGGGTCTGGCCGCCACCGGTTACGACGGCTGCTCCACCGCCTCCGAGCACAGCCTCGACGACGGCGCCGACGGCGTCCGCCGCACCCTCGACGCCCTGGACGGCGCGGGCGTACGGCATGCCGGTTCGGCCCGCACCGAGGCCGAGGCGCACACCGTCACGATCCTGCCCGCGGGCCCCGCCAAGGTCGCCCACCTCGCTTACACCTTCGACACCAACGGCATCCCGCTGCCCCAGGGTGCGCCGTGGGCCGTCAACCTGCTGAACGAGAACCGGATCATCGAGGACGCCCGGGCGGCCCGGCGGGCAGGTGCCGACGTGGTCGTCGTCTCCGTGCACCGGGGCACCGAATGGCAGGACGCGCCCGACCAGCAGCAGCTCGCCCTGGCCCGGCAGCTCACGGCCTCCCGCACCGCCGGCCGCCCCGACGTCGACCTCGTCCTCGGCACCCGCGCCCATGTCCCGCAGGCGTACGAGAAGGTCAACGGCACCTGGGTCGTCTACGGCCTGGGCGACCAGATCGCGGGGGAGATGTCCAACACGTCGGGCGTCCAGGACCCGCGCGGCAACGAGTCCACCCTCGGCCGCTTCACCTTCACCCGTCCCGCCCGGGCGGGCGGCCGCTGGGAGGTCACCAAGGCGGAGTTCGTCCCGCTGATGTTCGACGTCGACGCCGGTCGGGCGGTCGACCTCAACCAGGCCATCGCCCAGGGCGCCGAGGTGAAGGCCGTGCGCGACGCGATCAGCACCGTGGTGCTCAGCCGGGGTGCGGCCAAGGACGGGCTGACCATGGGGCAGTAGGTCAGTCCACGTCCACGTGGTCGAAGGTCTTCAGGATCTCCCTCAACACCCGCACCGTCGCCCGCAGTTCGGCATCCGTCAGATCGCCGCCGACCTGCCGGTTGAGATGGTGCTCCCGGCCCAGGATCGCGGTCATGGTCGCCCGGCCCTCGTCTGTGATCCGGATCAGGGACGACCGTTGGTGCGCGGGGTTGGGGATGGCCTCGACCCACCCCTGCTCCGCCGCGTCGTTGACCATGCGCTGTACGAACTGCCGGCTCAGCGCCAGGATCCGCCCCATCTGAGGCACCGTCATGGGTTCGTGCTGCCGCAGCAGGTCCAGTACGGCGCGTACGCCGACGGAGACCCCCTCGATCGCCTCGCCCTGCTCGACCTTGCGCAGGGCGCGCCGGTACAGCGGGCCGACCAGGTCGAACACCTCGGTCAGACGGTGTCCCAGCTCGTCGGGGGTGAGGGGCTTGTCGATGTCGTTCACCCATCCATCATGACATCTCGGTTGTCAAATCCCGCCGAAGATGACACCTTGGTTGTCATGAATGGTGCTTCGGACGTTCGCCTCTTCCCGTCCTCCGACGGTGACCTCGCCTACCTCGACACCGGCTCCGGCGATCTCGTCGTCCTCCTCCACGCCGGGTACGTCGACCACCACGTCTGGGACGACCAGATACCGGCCCTCGCCGCCGAGTACCGGGTGATCGCCCCGGACGTACGCGGCCACGGATCCTCCGCCAACGCCACCAGGCCCTTCCGCTGGGCCGACGACCTCGCCGCCCTGCTCCGCCACCTCGACGCGGGCCCCGCCGTCCTCGTCGGCCTGTCGATGGGCGGAGTGATCGCCACCGACACCGTGCTGGAGTACCCCGAGCTCGTGCGCGCGGTGGTCACCTGCGGCGCGGCGACCGGCGACTTCCAGTACACGGACGACTGGACCCGTGAGATCCAGGCCGAGTACGCCCGCACGCTGGGCGCCGGTGACGTCGAGGGCTGGCTCGACGCGTTCGTGCGCGTCGTGCCCGGCCCCTACCGCAGCGCCGACGACGTCGACCCGGACATCGCACGCCGGTTGAAGGAGATGGCCTTCCGCACCATCTCCAAGCACACTCCCGGCGAGAAGGACTGGCATGTGCGCGTGACCGACTCCTGGTCCCGCCTGCCGAAGATCGACGTCCCGGTGCTCACCGTCAACGGCACCCTGGAGCCCCCCGAGCTGCTGGACGCGGCCGAACGCCTCGCGCGCACCGTCCCCGACGGCCGTGCGCGGACCGTCGAGGACACCGCCCACTACCTGAACATGGAGAAGCCGGAGGTCTTCAACGAGGTCCTGCTGGAGTTCCTCCGCGCCCTCTAGGAGTGGTGGCCTGTCGAGGGGGAGGGGCTCGGAGAGGCCGACGCGGGCGGATAACTCGGGTGCAGGGAGGACGAAAGCGGAGCCAGACCCCTGCACAGCGAGTCCGGAAAGGCCGGCGCCCTGCGCCGCACGACCCGGCAGCCGCCGGCCGCCCCCTCGACGATCGGCACCCAGCCGGATTTCTCCGCCCGGAAGAACCAGCGGTCACCGAGCCGGGACGAGCAGCCGGGCGCCGAGGCGTCGTCGCAGGCCGGTCCGGTCCGCCAGGAGAAGTCCATCACCAGCCACTTGCCGTCGCACTCCTGCGAGTCCCGGTAGGTGTGCGCGGGCGCGCCGACCGCCATCAGCGCCTGGTCGTAGGAGGCGTCGGTACAGCCGGTCGCCGGCGGCGTGCAGCCCAGCTTCCCGCACAGCCGCAACGCGGGCGCCTTCGCTCCGTCGGCGGTGAACTGCACGTAGTCGTCGACGACCACCTCCCGGCCGCCCAGGGGGACGGGCAGCCGGAGCCGCGCCGTGGCCGACCGCTCCTTGCTGCATCCGGAACGCCGGTCCCCGGAAGGCGAGGAGAAGGTGAGCTGGACCCGCACGAGGTCCTTCTCCACCGGGTCGGTGAGCACCGCCTTGAAATCCCGCACACACGCGCGCGCACCGCTGGGCACCTGCGCGTCGAGCAGCAACGTACGGCCGCCGTCGGCGAGGCGGGCCCCGGTGACCTGCGAGGGCTCGAAAACGGTCCACGGGATCGGCCCGGTCGCCGACGGCGCCGCTTCCCGGCCCGCCACCTGTGTCCCGCACCCGCCGAGGAGCAGCGCCACCACCACACAGAGCACGGCGGCCATGGCCGCCCCGCGCCCGTCACGTCTTCCAGCTGATCCCATCAGCACTCAAACCCCCCGTGTCGCACCGGTGTTGCCCCGGCCGACGTCAAACTCTAGCCGCCGTGACGCGGCTCACCGGAAAAGGGTGACAGGACGTTGTCGCGGACTCGATCGTGGCCTCGATGACCGGCCCCGGCTCGGCGGCGGCCCGGGAACCCGCCACACGGATCGTCGCGCTGCCGGCGCGGACCGACCTCGCGGTCCGCGCCGCCGTGGGACAGGCCCTCACCGACGCCGTGGTGCCGCGCCTGTCCTACGTCGACGCGGCCGGAGGTGAGAGCGAGCGCGTGGTGGAACCGGCCGGTCTGCTCACCGCCGAAAGCCGCTGGTACCTCATCGCCTGGTGCCGCACCCGGCGGGCCGGCCTGGGCTTCAGGCTGGACCGGATCGCAGCGGCGGCTCCCACAGGTGAGCAGGCGCGCCCCCACGACCTGGCCGATCTGCCGCACGGTTCGGCAGCCGCCGACGCGGCGCCACCCGCCGCGCTGGCCTTCTTGCCCCAGCGGCGGGCCGTACAGTTGGCCACCGCGCCGGCGAGGGTGCTGCGCTGTCTGGGGGAGACTCCCAGACCCCCGGTACCCGCGCCGATGATGCCGCCTACGCCGATCGCGGTCGGCTGCCACAGCCCCAACGACCGGTCCGGGCGGGTGCCTTCGCCGACCTCCGTCTCCTCGATGTGCTCCATCGGTTTGCGGTGGAGAATCCCCTCACCCGTCGGAGGCCGGGCCATGCGCCTCACCGCTTCACGTTCGGCAACGGCTGACGGCTGATCATGACGGCCCAGCGACACCCGGGGGGAAGACGCCGCGCAGATACCTGCCCGTACCACCTGAACTGAACGGCTGTTCAGGAAGGAGGTCGCCGCAGTAGTTTGGCGCGCAACCACTCGCCTCGCTCGCGGAGTATCTCGAATGAGCAGCGACAAACAGCCCCTGACGCATCTTCAGACCTTCCGGCCCCCGCCCGTCGTCGACGGCACGGACGCCGACCGGACTCTCGGCCGGGCGATGATCGCGGCCTGGCAGACGGACGGCATCTTCCAGATCCACGCCACCCCGGCCCAACAGGCCGCCACCGAACGGGCCTTGGCCGCCTCCCGCACCTTCTGCGCCCGCCCGCTGCGGGAGAAGACCGCGCACGTCTCCGACCTCACCTACAGCGGCTATGTCGCCTCCGGGGAGGAGGAGACCGCGGGGGAGCGGGACGGCTCGGAGATCTTCACCGTCTGCCCCGACATCCCCGCCGACGACCCCCGCGTCATCGAACAGTGGCCCTGCCACGGTCCCGTCCCCTGGCCGTCCCCCGACTACGCCCGGGCGATGAAGGAGTACATGGCCGCGGTCGGCGAGATCGGCCACCGGCTGCTGCAGTTGACCGCGCTGGGCCTCGGAATGGCCGACCCCGACACCTTCACCCGCCTCACCGCGGACGGCTGGCACCACATGCGGGTCCTGCGCTTCCCGCCCGCCGACGCCACCTCCGAACGCGGCATCGGCGCCCACACCGACTACGGCCTCCTCGTCATCGCCGCCCAGGACGACGTCGGCGGCCTCTACATCCGCCCGCCCGTCCCCGGCGAGCGGCGAGGCCGCAACTGGCTGCCCGAGGAGTCCATGGCCGGACGCTACGAGCACGAGGAACCCTGGACCTACGTCACCCCGGTCCCGGGCGTCTTCACCGTCTTCCCCGGCGACATCATGCAGTTCATGACCGGCGGCGCCCTGCTGTCGACCCCGCACAAGGTGCGCCTGGCCGCCCGCGAGCGCTACACCCTCGCCTATTTCCACGAACCGAACTTCAACGCGGTGGCCCGGCCACCGGCCGAGGCGGGCCCCGGCGAGTACATCCACTACGGCAGCCACTTCACCTCGATGTTCCGCAGGTGCTACGCCGACCGCGTCACGACCCGCAGGATGGACGCGGAGGGCCGCCTGAAGGTCCTCGACCGCCTCCGCGAGGAAGCGCTGCACACCGGCTGAACGGTCACGGAGCAGCCGCACAACTCGGATCCGTCACGGTCCGCGGCGGCAGCCACACCGGCGCCCCAGGTCCAAGGCCCCGTCGACGACCGGCCGTTCCACCCGGCTACCGTGCCGGCATGCCGATGCGAACCCAGGACCTCGATCACGAACTGATCCAGGCCGCAGCCGACGTCGCTCGCACCCGCTGCCGGGGCGACAACCACACCATGGCCGCGGCCGCCCGTGCCCGGGACGGGCGGATCGTCACCGCGGTGAACGCCTACCACTTCACCGGAGGTCCCTGCGCGGAGCTGGTCGTCATCGGTACGGCGGCCACGCAGGGAGTCTACGAGCTGGGCACGATCGTCGCGGTGGGCGATCGCGACCGAGGGGTCGTGCCTCCGTGCGGCCGGTGCAGGCAGGTGCTGCTCGACTACTTCCCCGCGCTGAGGGTCATCGTGGGCCAGGGCGACCACCTCCGCGCCGTCCCCGTCACCGAGCCTCTGCCGGAGAGCTACGTCTGGGCCGACCACCAGCTCGACACCGACCCCGCATGAACGGACCCGGCGGAAAGGCCGCCTACTGGAACGGCCCCGGCGCCACCAAGACGTTCACGCACCCCGTGCACCACCCCTGGCTGGCAGGGGTCGGCCAGGACGCCCGCATCCTCGACCACGGCTGCGGGTACGGCCGGGTGACGGCCGAGTTGCAGGACCGCGGGTTCCGCCGGGTGTCCGGGGTGGACCCCTCGCCCCGTCTGATCGAGCGGGGCCGCAGCGCGAGGCCCGACCTGTGCCTGGAGGTCCTGCACACCCCGTCCGTCCTGCCGCACGCCTCGGCAAGTCTCGACGTCGTCCTGCTGTTCGCGGTGCTCACCTGCGTTCCCGACGACGCCGCCCAGCGGGCCCTGATCGCCGAGCTGGTCCGCGTCCTGGCACCGGGCGGGCTGCTGTACGTCAGCGACCTGCTCCTGCAGGACGACGAACGCAACCGGGACCGCTACACCGCCCACGCCCGCGGGTTCGGCACACCGTACGGGGTGTTCACCACCGAGGACGGCGCCGTCTGCCGGCACCACGACCTCGCCGGCCTGCGTGCCCTCCTGGCCGGTCTCGACCCGGTGGCCGAGCGCCGGATCGACGTCCTCACGATGAACGGCCACCGCACGCAGGGGATACAGCTGCTCACCCGCAAGCCGTGAGCCTCACGGCACCACCGTCACCGGCCACCGCCCCGCCTTCACCAGCCGTACGGCCACCGAACCGACGATCCGGTGCCCGGCCTGCTCGGAGGCGCCCACCACCACCGCGTCCGCCTTCAGCTCGTCCGCGGCCTTGACCAGGCCGCTGTAGGGGTCGCCGCGGAAGGTGTGGAACTCCCAGCGGACCTCGTATATCCCCTTGAGCCGCTCGGTGGCGTCCCGGATCTGGGTCATCAGGTCCTCGGCGATCTCGTCCGTCGTCTCGGCGACCGGCGCGCCCATGGCCGCGCCCGCGGCCATCACCGGCTGCACATAGACCACGGCGAGCAGCGCGTGCTGGCGCCTCGCCAGGCCACCGGCATATGCCGCGGCGCGCATCGAGGAGTCCGAGCCGTCCACCCCGACCACGATGACCTTGGGCCCGTCCGTGCCCCGCTCGAACTGGTGCGAGTGCTGTTCCGTCACGGCTGTGAGGCTATCGGAAACCGCAGGTCCCGCCGCCGGGCGGGGCCTCTCGACGGGCGAGGCGGCCGAGCCCTTCCTACAGTCGGAACCATGAGTGCCACAGCGGAGGCCTCCCCGCCCCGGGACCCCCCGGGTCCGATACGGCCGCCCGGAAGCGGTCCGATGAGCATGGTGCCCGAGGTCTTCGCGGCCTTCTTCGGCGCCCTCGGCCTGCTGTGCGGCCTGCTGGCCCTCATCCCCCCGCTGCGCGTCCTGCTGCGCCCGGTGGTCCGCTTCCTCGATGTGATCATCGTCCCGGTCAGCGCCAATCTCGCCTACGCCGTCTTCCTCTTCCTGCTCGCCGCCGCGACCGCCGCCCGCAAGAAGATCGCCTGGTGGCTGGTGGTCGTCTATCTCGGCCTGCTGGTCCTGGACGACATCCTCGGCGTGGCGCTGGGCCTGTATGTCGAGTCCGTCCCGTCCCTCGTCGTCTGCGGCCTCGCTCTGACCCTGCTGATCGTCGCCCGCAAGGAGTTCTACGCCGCCTCCCGCCGCGCCGCCGTCCGCCGGGCCCTGGTGGTGCTGCTGGCCGGGATCGCCGTCGGCATCCTCGTCGGCTGGGGCCTGGTGGCCCTCTTCCCCGGCACCCTGCCCGAGAGCCAGCACCTGCTGTGGGCCGCCAACCGGGTCTGCGGCGGTCTGGTCTCCGGCCGTTCCTTCGACGGCCGCCCGCCCCGCGCCCTGTTCTTCCTGCTCGGCCTGTTCGGCGCGCTCGCCCTGCTCAACGCCGCCGCCACCCTGTTCCGTTCGCAACGCCTGGAAGGCGCCCTGCACGGCGATGAGGAGCCCCGTATCCGCGCCCTGCTGAAGGCCTACGGCGAGCAGGACTCCCTCGGCTACTTCGCCACCCGACGCGACAAGGCCGTGGTCTTCTCGCCCAGCGGCAAGGCCGCCGTCACCTACCGTGTCGAGGCCGGCGTCTGCCTCGCCAGCGGCGACCCCGTCGGCGACCGGGAGGCCTGGCCGCACGCCATCGCCGCCTGGCTGGACGTCGCCCGCCGGCACGGCTGGGCGCCCGCCGCGATGGGCGCCTCCGAGGACGGCGCCAGGGCCTTCGCCCGCGCCGGCCTCGGCGCGCTCCAACTCGGCGACGAGGCGATCCTGCACGTGCCCGACTTCGACCTCGACGGCCGCGACATGCGGGTCACCCGGCAGGCCGTGCACCGCGTGCGCCGCACCGGCGCCCACTGCCGCATCCGCCGCCACGCCACCCTCACCGACGAGGAGATGGAGGAGGTGATCGACAAGGCCGACGCCTGGCGCGACACCGAGACCGAACGCGGCTTCTCCATGGCCCTGGACCGCCTCGGCGACCCGGCCGACGGCGACTGCCTCCTCGTGGAAGCCCTCAGCGAGGACGGCCGCCTCCTCGCCCTGCTCTCCTTCGTGCCCTGGGGCCGCGACGGTGTCTCCCTCGACCTGATGCGCCGTGACCGCAGCGCCCCCAACGGCGTCATGGAGTTCATGGTCGCCGAACTGTGCGAGGCGGCACCGAAGCTGGGAATCCGCAGAATCTCACTGAACTTCGCGGTCTTCCGCTCCGCCTTCGAGGAGGGCGCCCGCATCGGCGCCGGACCGGTGCTGCGCCTGTGGCGCCGCCTGCTGCTGTTCTTCTCCCGGTGGTGGCAGCTGGAGGCGCTGTACCGCTCCAACGCCAAGTACCAGCCGGAGTGGTATCCGCGCTTCATCTGCTACGGCGACGCGGGCTCCCTTGCCCGTATCGGGCTTGCCTCCGGCATAGCCGAAGGTTTCGTTTCGGTACCGTCCTTGCGCAAACTCTGGGGAAAGGGGCACCCGAAGGGCGCGTCCAGGCCCGCGACCACCGAGGGCCTGCCGTCGCTGTCGGCGCTCGGCCTCGACGGAGGGGGCGAGGCCGGGCCCGGCGATCCCCATGCCGGCCTGCCCGAACAGGTCCGCATCCGGCACCGCACCCTCGACCGGCTGCGCGCCGACGGCACAGACCCCTACCCGGTCGCCGTCCCGCGGCGCACCCACGCCCTCGCCGACGTCCGCGAGGGCGAACAGGTCACCGTCGCCGGCCGCATCATGCTGGTGCGCGACTTCGGCGGCATCGTCTTCGTCACCCTGCGCGACTGGTCCGGCGACAACCAACTCGCGCTCACCCGCGAGGACTCCGGCCCCGCCCTCGACCGCTTCACCGCGGACACCGACATCGGCGACCACATCACCGCCACCGGCCGGGCCGGCGTGAGCGACAAGGGCGAACCGACCGTATTCGTCACCTCCTGGCAGCTGATCGGCAAGTGCCTGCGCCCGCTGCCCGACAAACGCCGCGGCCTTTCCGACCCCGAGGCCAAGGTCCGGATGCGCTACCTCGACCTGGTCTCCAGCCCCGACGCCCGCCGCGTCGTCCGCGCCCGCTCCACCGCCGTACAGGCCCTGCGCCAGGGCCTGTTGGAGCGCGGCTACCTCGAGGTCGAGACCCCGATGCTGCAACAGATCCACGGTGGCGCCAACGCCCGTCCCTTCACCACCCACATCAACGCCTACGACCTCGACCTCTACCTGCGCATCGCGCCCGAGCTGTACCTGAAGCGGCTGTGTGTCGGCGGCCTGGAGAAGGTCTTCGAGATGGGCCGCACCTTCCGCAACGAGGGCGTCTCCTACAAGCACAACCCCGAGTTCACGATGCTGGAGGCCTACCAGGCCTTCGCCGACTACGACGTGATGCTCGACCTCACCCGCGAACTGATCCAGGGCGCGGCCACCGCCGCCTTCGGCGCGCCGATCGCCCGCAAGGACGGCCAGGAGTACGACATCTCGGGCGCATGGCCGGTCAAGACGGTGTACGGCGCGATCGGCGAGGCTTTGGGGGAGGAGGTCGACGCGGACACGGAGCTGCCGGTGCTGCACCGGCTGTGCGACCGCGCCGGCGTGCCGTACACGCCGGACGACGGCCGCGGCGACGTCGTACTCGAAATGTACGAGCGCCTGGTGGAGGAGAAGACCCGGCTGCCCACCTTCTACAAGGACTTCCCGACCGACGTCTCCCCGCTCACCCGCCAGCACCGCGCCGACCCGCGGCTGGCCGAGCGCTGGGACCTTGTCGCCTTCGGCACCGAACTGGGCACCGCCTACTCCGAGTTGACCGACCCGGTCGAACAGCGTCGCCGTCTCACCGCCCAGTCCCTGCTGGCCGCCGGCGGAGACCCCGAGGCGATGGAACTGGACGAGGACTTCCTCGACGCCCTCGAATACGCGATGCCGCCCACCGGCGGGCTGGGCATCGGCGTCGACCGTCTGGTCATGTTCCTCACCGGCCTGACGATCCGTGAGACGCTGCCGTTCCCGCTGGTGCGCCGCCGCTGAGGGCTCAGGGCCGCGGCGGGAGCAGCAGCCGCAGGTCGTCTCCCCAGGAGTCGAGGACCGCGCCGTGCCCGGCGGCCCGAGCGGCCCGTGCGAGGTCGCCGAACAGGGCGCGCTGGCTGTGCGGATCGCCGTCGGCCAGGATGCGGCGCAGCAGCGGCAGGAGCCGCGCGGCGCTCCACCGGTCGTCGCCGAGCGGCTGCTGCTCGAGCTCCCACTGCAGGTACTTGTTGTACGGCCGTACCCGCCGGTGCAGGGCGAAGAGCACCTCCAGCGCATGGGGCAGGCTCTCGGCGGCATCCAGGTGCCCCATCGCGTCGCGGCCGTCGCGGAAGCTCTTCAGGGAGCGGTAGGTCTGGTTGACGTATGCGTCGAGGTAGCCGGCCGCGGCGGTGCACGCCTCGTCGGGGTCCAGGGTCCGCTTGCGGTCGAGGACGGCGGCGATCTCGCCGTCGAGCCGGTCGAGGAGCACCCGCGCGTGGACGTACGAGTACCGGGTGAACGCCGCCGGGTCTCCGGGCAGTCCACGCCGGCGGAACTCGGGGAGCGTGATGACCACCAGGTCCAGATGGGCCGAGCGGAACCGGTCGAGCTCGCTGAGCGGCGAGGCGTCGCTCTCGCGCAGCACGACGTGCAGGTCGTGGTCGGAATGGAGGGTCGGCATCCCTTCGTGCACCTGGGAGCCGCTGAGGACGAGACCGACGACTCCGGGGTCGGCGGCGGC
Organism: Streptomyces sp. NPDC001137; assembly: GCF_040298885.1. Lineage (NCBI taxonomy): Bacteria > Bacillati > Actinomycetota > Actinomycetes > Kitasatosporales > Streptomycetaceae > Streptomyces > Streptomyces sp. NPDC001137. The sequence goes on along the minus strand of NZ_JBEPBA010000003.1, from coordinate 314,793 downwards.
CCGGGCGACGAAGGCCGCCAAGGTGGCCTCCGGGGTGTCGCCGGGGGCGGGAGGAAGAGCAGGCATGTCGGTGATCTCTCCGAGCGGAAACGTGGACGGCCGACCGCCGACGGCCGCGGACACGAAGACGGACCGGTTCGCTTCTGCGGCATCCGGGACGCCGCGCGGGAGATCACTGCACGGACCCGACCGTAGCCGCCATGCCCGTACGACGAAAGCGAATTCGGCCGCGCGGGCTTGGCTTACCGCACCCGTCCAGGACACGCACGGCGGCTTGGGCCGGGCGTGTGTTTTCCTGCCGCCGCTGCGGTGTCGTGGGGGACCGTCACTCCCGGTTCGGGCGACTGATGAGTCATGAAGAAGGATCAGTTGCTCACGAGGCGCCGGGTGTTGATCGCGGGTGCCGCCGCTCTGGGCGCGGCCGGCGCCGCCGGGGTGCTCGCTCCGGGCGGGGGCGACGAGACGGCTCGGCCCCTCGCTCCCGCGCCCGGCCCCGATCCCGCCCCCCGGGAGAGCTATGCGCTCGAGCCGTCCGACTACCGCCTCCAGCCGCTGACCGGATACCAGCAGGTGCGCCCGGCACCGCGCAGGACCCGGGTGCGGCATCAGCCGTTCCTGCGCGTGTACGGACGCGGTCGCACCATGGTGCTGACCTTCGACGACGGGCCCGACCCCCGCTACACCCCGGACATCCTGGACACCCTGGCCGAGTATGACGTCCGCGCCATGTTCTTCGTCTGCGGGGAGATGGCCGTCGACAACCAGGACCTGCTGGCCCGTATGGCCGACGACGGTCACATCGTCGGCAACCACACCTGGACCCACCCCCTGCTGACCCGTCTGAGCCGGTCCGAGATCCGCTCCGAGATGGAACGCACCAGCGACGTCATCGAGAACGCCTGCGGCGAGCGGCCCCTGTGGTTCCGCGCGCCCTACGGCGCCTGGAACCGCGCGACCTTCCAACTCGGCGCCCAAATGGGCATGGAACCCCTGGCCTGGACGGTCGACACCCTCGACTGGACCACCCCCGGCACCGGCACGATCGTCGACCGGGTCGAGGACGGCGCAGCCCCCGGCGTCGTGGTGCTCTCGCACGACGCCGGGGGCGACCGCTCCCAGAGCGTCCGGGCCCTGCGCCACTATCTGCCGGACCTGCTGGATTCCGGCTACCACATCACCGTGCCGAGACGGCGGCACGCATAGCCGGATTCCGCCCGCCCGGCCGGGGGACGCTCAGTGGACCTCGACCAGGCGGGCGAAGACGACGACGTTCCCCTCGTAACCGTGCTTCTCGGAGAAACCGCCGCCGCAGGTGATGACCCGCAATTCCGCGGCGCCCTTGGAGGCGTAGACGCGGTCGCCGGGGAAGTTGTTCTTCTCGAAGACCTCGATGCCGTAGATCTCGAACACGGCCGTCTTTCCGTCCTTGCGGGCGATCTCGACGCGATTCCCCTTCTTCAGCGCCCCCAGGTTGTAGAACACCGCGGGGCCCTGTTTGTTGTCGACGTGGCCGACCACCACCGCGGTGCCCTTCTCGCCGGGGGTGACGGCGCCGGTGAACCAGCCGGCCAGGTTCGGGTCCTCGGGGGGCGGTGCGCCCACCCAGCCGTCCGCGGCCAGGCCGACCGGCAACACCGGTGCGTCGACGCGGATCGTGGGGATCCTGACCCGGTCGGGCGGGGAGGCCGGCAGCGGCTGGACCGCGCCGGCGGCGGTGACGGCGGCGGGGGCGTGGCTGTCCGCCGCCGCCGCGGTGGCGGGCTGCGGGGGGCCCACGTCGAACTCTCCCGAGCCGTTGCGGATGAGCGCGATGCCGGTCAGCAGCACCAGCGCTATGACGCCCCAGGGGGCGCGCTTCTTCCGTCGCTCCTCCTCTTCGGCCAGTTCGGCCAGTTCGGACGCAGACATTCGTTTCCCCTCTCGACGAGGCAGTCGCCGCGTCAATCGCGCATGACGCAAAGCTAAATGGCCTGTGCGAAACCGGCGACGGGGCGGATGCGAACGGGTGGCGCGCCCGAGGGTGGTGCGCCATCCGAGTTGCCGCGGACAGGAATTTTCTGACGGTCCGTGACCTGCGGATATATCTGATTATCTGCTTATTGCTCGGCGTGTCCTCTCACCAGGACGGACCATCGCCGAAATGCGGGCGCGTGCACCGCATCTGACTGTCTTTCTGGGAGGCGCTTTCTCGCCGACATTGCCGGGGACGGGACCCGGGGCGCCTTCCGCGGAGGATCACATGAGTAGTCATCGTGCCCTGGCGGTCTCTGCCGCCGCGGTCGCCGTTCTCGGCCTCGCCGCACCGGCGGCCGTCGCGCGGGACGGCATGAACTTCAACCCCAGCAACATCGTCGCGCTGCCCAGTGTCATCGCCCGCGGTGGGCAGTTGACCATCACCGTCGACGGCTGCCCGGGCGGAGCCACCGCAACCTCGGACGCGTTCCCGAGCACGCAGCTGATGACGGTGGCCGGCAGCAACACGGCGAGGGGCACCGCGACGGTGAACAGGGACGCGAGAAACGGTACGCACCCCATCACCGTCACCTGTGGCGGCAAGTCCCTGACCAACCCTGCCGCCTTCACCGTCATCGGCGGTGTCCAGGGCGGCTTCGGCGGCGGCAGCTCCACCGGGGCGACCCAGACCGACGTGGCCATCGGCGGCGGGCTCGTGGCCGCGGCGGTCATCGCCGGCGGGGCGTTCTGGCTGCGCCGGAGGTCCGAGAAGCGGATCTGAGCCTTCCCTCTTCGGAGAGCAGACCGCAGATCGGCCTCGTACAGCGGACCGCAGGTCAAGTCCGCGGAGGAGACCGCACATTGAAGGGCCCTCGCCCCGATTCCCCGAAGGGAGCCGGGGCGATGGCCCGTTGTCAGGCACCTTCCTCACCGCCGCGGCGGCGTGAGAGGTGGTACGCCGCGCCGACCGAGCCCGTGATGAGGGCGAGACCCATGCCGATCTCCCTGAGGTCGAACCCGGCGATGCTGCCGCCCACACCCGCGTGCACACCCCGGTGAGGGCGGTCCGGTACCGGAACGGGGTCGACCGGCACCGGTCTCGGGTGGTGCGGGCGGCCGCCCACGATGGTCAGGCCCGTGGATCCGCTCGCGCCGTCGCAGGAGAACGTCACCTGATACACCGCACCCGGCTTCGCGTCCCGGTCCACCACCGCCGTCGCCCAGGACTGCCCCACCGGAATGACGACCGTGTCGAACACCACCGACGTGACCCTCGCAGGCCCCTTGCAGTCGCCGTCCCGGTTCACATGCAGCCTGACCTCGCTGCCCGCCGCGACGGTCGACGGCAGCACGCTGAAGCCGAACGGCGTGATGTGGTGGCCGTCGTCCCGTGCGACGGCGGCGGGTGCGGAGAGGGCGAGGGCGCCTATGCCCAGCAGAGCGGCCGAAGCAATGCGTATCGCGCGCATGGTGGTTCCTCCGGTCCCCGAGGAGCAACTGCGGACCCGTTCCGCTGTGGGGCTGAATGCACCTCGATAACCGAAACGCTAGGAACGGGTGTCCGATCGCGCGATCGCTGTAGGGCGAATGGGGCAAACACATGGGCCACCCAGGGGACGGCAGCGGCGTGGCGCGCTGCCCCCGGGTGGCCCGTGAGGTGCGGAACTGCCGCTCAGGCCCGGATGTGCGGGAAGAGATTCAGGAAGGGGGTCGCCGACGCCGTGATGCCCCGTGTGTAGGGCGCGTCGAAGTCCCAGATGAGGAAGAGCAGGAACGCGATCAGGGCGGAGAACAGCCCTGCCAGGACCAGTTCGCGCATGGTGCGCCGGATCTGCAGCGCGAAGACCATGCCGATGGTGATCACGGCCCCGGCGAGCAGCCCGAACCACACCACGCCCGGCATGGTCGCCCCCATGGAGTCGGCCCGGGCGCTGCGGGCCTGGTCCGCGGCGGTGACCTGGTCAAGGAGCGGCTGGTAGGCCTGGGCCTCGAAGTCGGACTTCGGCTGGTAGTCGGTGACGTCCTGGCGGATACGGTCGAAGAGTTCGTCGCCGCGCGGGGTGAGATGCCCGTCGTCGTTCATCACCTTCCACTCGGTGTGTACGACGTGTCCGACATAGGCGTTGACATCGTCCCGAATACGGTCACGGACATCGGTCGGATAGACCCGCACCCGCTCCGAGATCTCGTGCAGCGCGACCGCCTCGGACTGCACATGGTCCTGGGCGGCGCTGCGCCCCTCCCACACCCCGGCGATGGCCAGGCCCAGGACGATGGCGTACACCACGCCGATCCACATCGTCATGTACTCGATGACGTCCGGGGTCTCGCTGGGATCCTCGTCCTCGGGCGCGGCCCGGTGCCGTACGAAGGTGACGATGGTCACCACGGCGCAGGCGGCCAGCATCGCGAGGGTGAGAACAAGCCATTCCGACAAGAGATTCCTCCAGGAATCAGCGCGGCCGCAGCGCGGCGACGGCGACCACGGCGGGAACCGTGATGAGCAGGACAAAGGTGAGGGGTGAAGGGCCGCCGCGCGGCGACCGCTTGGGCGCCGGCGCCCGGTAGCGCGGATAGGCGACCGGGGTCACGAACGGCCGGGGGGTGGGCCTGGCCGAAGGCTTCGGCCCGGGGGCCGGGGGCGGCGCCGCCGGGGGAGTGACGCTCGGGCGCGGTACCGCGGGCTTCGGAGCGGGCGGGGGAGGCGACGGCGGTTCCGGCTTCGGCGTCGGCTTCGGCGTGGGCGTGGGCGTGGGCGTGGGTGTGGGCGCCGGGGGCGGAGGCTTCGGTTCGGGCGGCGCGGGCCTGGGTGTCGGCGTGGGCGTGGGCGTGGGCGTGGGCGTGGGCACGGGACAGATCGGCGGAGTCGGCCAGGCGAGGTCGCCGGCGACCGCCACGGCCTGGGTGCCGTCCGGCCCGACCGAGGCATACGCACAGGCGTCGGCAGTCGCGACCCCGGCCGGCGCCCCCACCAGGATCCAGGTCAAAGCAACAAGACAGCTCAGACGCGCCCCATAGGGGCGCGGGGAACTGCGCGACAAGCCACGACGAGGCCGCGGACACAAGACGACCGATCGCCCCCCATGCCGCGAAGCGCCATGCGCCAACGCCTGTACAGCGAAGGCAGTTTGAGTAGGTTCGGGTCCATACACGCCGAAGATCATGAGCCCTCGCGCGCCGGGGCGCGCCGTATCGCGCAGGTATTGGCTCGAACGGGGGAAGCGCCCCGCACGGCGGTTTGATCACTGCGCACCCCGGCACCCAAGAAGGCGCACGCACGTGCGAACTACCGCACCGGTGTCACAGGTTCCGAAAAGAAATTTGTGAGGCGGTTGAACACAACCGAGGGTCCCATTCGTACCCATGCTCGTGCGGCGACGCAGCAGGGCGCTGCAACACCTTTGCGATAATGGGGAGTTGACGATGAAGACCTCCTGGCGGAGCGCCTCACTCGTGGCAAGCGCTGCGGCTGTACTGGCGCTGACGACGGCGTGCGGTCAGGAAAGCGGTACCTCGTCGGTGGGCAGCCAGAACGTGGGCGCCACCGCTCCGGCGGGCGGTTACGGCAGCGTCGGGGCGGCCGGTGCCGGTGCGAGCGCCAGCCCCAGCAATGGCTACGGCGCCGACGGCCAGAACTCCGGGGCCCAGTCCTCGGCCGCGGGCAAGCTGGCCGTCACCCAGAACGCCGAGCTCGGCAAGGTGCTGACGGACGGCAACGGGATGACCCTGTACCGCTTCGACGAGGACACCGCCGAGCCGCCCAAGTCCAACTGCGACGGCGACTGTGCCAAGGCCTGGCCGCCGGTTGCCGCGAACGACGCCGCCGCCGGCGCCGGCATCGACAAGGCGCTGCTCGGCGAGGTCACCCGGGCCGACGGCACCAAGCAGCTGACCATCGGCGGCTGGCCGGCGTACCGCTATGCCAAGGACACCAAGGCCGGGGACGTCGCCGGTCAGGGCGTGGGCGGCAAGTGGTTCGCGCTGGCCCCCGACGGCAAGAAGGCCACCCTGGCGAGCCTGCCCGGCCTGTCCGTGCGCAAGGACCCCAAGCTGGGCGACATCGTCGTCGACAAGAACGGCATGACGGTCTACCGCTTCCTGAAGGACGTGGCCTGGCCGAAGCCGATCTCCAACTGCACCGGTTCCTGCCTGGAGAAGTGGCCGGCGGTCGGGATCGTCTCCAAGGACGACACCAAGGGCATCGAGAAGAAGGGCCTGATGGGCTTCACCCGGCCCGACGGCGTCAAGCAGATGACCGTCGACTGCTGGCCCGCCTACACGTTCTCCGGCGACACCAAGCCCGGGGACATCAACGGCCAGGGCGTGGGCGGCACCTGGTACGCCATGTCGCCCGACGGAAAGCCGGTCGGCGCGCCGAAGAAGTAGCCATCACCTCCCCAGGGTTGATTGCACCGGACAGCGCGCTCGGCCCCGTCCGCCCCCTCCGCACCGCACGGAGGGGGCGGACCCTTTGGCGTTTTGTCGGTTTTCTTCGGGCGAATGCGGCAAGTGCCGCAGGCAGTGACCGGGAACGGACGGTCAATTTCCGTTTGGGCTCGCCCCGTTGGCAGGCGATCAGTAGCCTCAGCTCGAACACCGGATCGCCTACGCCTTGGAGAGATAGATGGAGCGTCCCGCCTGGGCCCCTCGGAGCATCGATATCTCGGTGCCCAGTGTCTCGCGGATCTACGACTACTACCTGGGCGGTTCCCACAACTTCGAGGTCGACCGGGAGGCGGCCCGCAAGGCGATGGAGTTCATGCCGGGACTCCCGAAGATCATGCAGGCGAACCGGGCGTTCATGCGGCGCGCGGTGCGCTTCGCGGTCGGCGAGGGCATCGACCAGTTCCTGGACATCGGATCCGGCATCCCCACCTTCGGCAATGTGCACGAGGTGGCCCAGGCGGCGAACCCCGGCGCGCGCGTGGTGTACGTCGACCACGACCCGGTGGCCGTCGCGCACAGCCAGGCGGTCCTCGCGGACAACGAGGGCACGGGAGTCGTCGCGGCCGACCTCCTCAAGCCCCAGGAGATCCTCGCGAGCACCGAAGTGGAGCGCCTGATCGACCTGAACCGGCCAGTGGCGCTGCTTCTCGTTGCCATACTGCACTTCGTGGAAGACGCGGACGACCCTTACGAGGCGGTGGCCCAGTTGCGCGACGCGCTCGCGCCGGGCAGCCTGCTCGTCCTCACGCACGCCTCGTACGAGGGCATCCCGCTGCCGGCCGAGCGGGCCGAGGGCGCGGTGGACGTGTACAAGGACATCCGCAACCCGCTGATCATGCGCTCGCGCGACGAGATCGCGCGGTTCTTCGAGGGGTACGACATGGTGGAACCGGGACTGGTGGCGCCGCCGCTGTGGCGGCCGCAGGAGGCGCCGGAGGACGAGGATCCGTATGCCTTCTCCGGGTTCGCCGGCGTGGGGCGTACGGCGTGACCGCGGAGCCGGACGGGCAGCCGGACAGACTGCGCAGGTTCGCGACGATCTGGAGCCGGGCGGTGTTCCCGGTGACCTCGACGTCGCTGACCAGGCCGGAGTTCGAGGAGCAACTGCTGCCGCTGGCCCGTCGCTTGAGCCGTGCGCTGCACACCCGCACCCTCGACGCGGAGGCGGGCAGGGCGGTCGGTGCCGCCCTCGTCGCCGCGCACTGCACCGATCCGGACGCGCTGGCCCGCACCCTGGACTGCGTCGACGCCTACCTGGTGCTCTACTGCGGCGAGGACGGTGACCAGGAGGAACTGCGCGCGCGTTCCTCGCGGTTGCAGCACGCCATGGCCGCCGGGTTCGCCGAGGCGCTGCGCGAGCGGACGCTGGCCGAGCAGGAGGCGATCTCCGCGGCCGCCCTCCAGGCGCAGGGCGCCGTCGCGCAGGCCCTGCACGCCACCGAGGCCCGCTTCCGCGCGGTCTTCGAGGGCGCGGCCATAGGAATCGGCATCGCCGACCTGGAGGGCAGGATCCTCCAGGTCAACGGCGCCCTGACGCGCATGTTCGGCATCACGGACGCGATGGCCTACGGACGCAGGGTCCAGGAGTGGACCCACCCCGAGGACGCGCCGCAGACCTGGAAGCTCTACGACGAGCTCGTTCGCGGCGAGCGCGAGCACTACCACGTCGAAAAGGCCTTCTACCGCCCTGACGGCACGGTCCTGTGGACCAATCTGACGGTCTCCCTGCTGCGCGACGCGGACGGCAACCCGCAGTACCAGCTCGCCCTCATGGAGGACACCACCGAGCGGCGTCTGCTCAACCTCCGGCTGCGCTACGAGGCCACGCACGACGCGCTCACCGGCCTGCCCAACCGCACCTTCTTCTTCGAACGCCTGGAGAAGGCGCTGGGTGCCGGCCAGGGCCAGCGCTACGGCCTGTGCTACCTCGACCTGGACGGCTTCAAGACCGTCAACGACAGCCTCGGCCACGCGGCCGGAGACCGGCTGCTCGTCGAGGTCGCCGACCGGCTGCAAGGGTGTGCGACCGCACCCGGCGAAATGGTCGCCCGGCTCGGCGGCGACGAGTTCGTGGCGCTGACCACCGGCACCGACACCGAGCGCGAGGTCGACGAGCTCGCCGCCCGCATCATGAACGCCCTCGTCGCCCCGATCAGCATCGACGGCCGGGAGCTGACCGTGCGCGGCAGCATCGGCATCGTCGAGGGCCCCGCGGGCGAGCGCAGCCCGGCGGAGGTGCTGCGCAGCGCCGACATCACCATGTACCGGGCCAAGTCGGCGGGCGGAAACCGCTTCGAGCTCGCCGACGAGGAGGCCGACGCCCGCGCCATCACCCGGCACGGCCTGACCACCGCGCTGCCGGCGGCCCTGGACCGGGGCGAGTTCTTCATCGAGTACCAGCCGCTGGTCCACCTCGGCGACGGCAGCGTGCGCGGCGCCGAGGCCCTGGTGCGCTGGCTGCACCCGCAGCACGGCATCCTCGGCCCGGACCGTTTCATCCCGCTCGCCGAACACACCGGCCTGATCGTGCCGCTCGGCCGCTGGGTCCTGGAACAGTCCGTCCGCCAGGCCCGCGAATGGCGAGAACGTTACGAGGACGCGGGCCCCCTCCGCATCAACGTCAACCTCTCGCCCTGCCAGCTCAGCCACCCCGGCCTGGTCCAGGACACCGTCGACATCCTGGAACGCACGGGCGTCGACCCGGACGCGCTGTGCCTGGAGGTCACCGAGTCGGCGCTGATCGGCGCGGACGACGACCTCCTCAAGCCGCTGCGCCGACTCGCCGAGATGGGTGTCGACATCGCCCTCGACGACTTCGGCACGGGCTACTCGAACCTGGCGAACCTGCGCCGCCTCCCGGTCAGCATCCTCAAGCTGGACCGCTCCTTCACCCAGAGCATGCAGCAGTTCCCCGCGGACCCCGTCGACCTCAAGATCGTCGAAGGGATCGTGTCCCTCGCCCACAGCCTCGACCTCGCGGTCACGGTGGAGGGCGTGGAAACCGGCGCCCAGGCCGAGCAGTTGCGGATACTGGGCTGCGACACGGCCCAGGGCTGGTACTACGCCCGCCCGGGCCCACCGGACCGGCTGCACGAGCTGGCGCTGGTGGACGCGACGGGCTGACGCCGATGCAGCACGACGGGCCGACGCCGACCTGCCCGTCGAGCCGCTCGCAAACGCCTGTGTGAACTGCGGCCTTGCCTGGGACGGCGCCTTGCGCCGCGCTGCGCTGCGCCGGGTCGCGCCGCGGGGAAGGTGCGCCTGGGTACTGGACGGGCCCGGGCCTCAGGCCCGCTTCGGTCAGCGTCTCCAGGCTGGTGGGAGGATCACGAGGCGGGCCCCGTTGCCAGCCTCGACCCTGCCCAGTTCGGCGTGGCCCAAGGCGGTGTAGTTTCGCATCCGCCGACAGGGCGGGCTTGTCACACGGAAGACTTCAGGCAACCGGGGAATTCATCGGCCCGCCCGGGTCCTAGGGCAGCGGCAGCGAGCGCAGGGAACCGTGGGTACGGGCCATGACGACGACGTGGCCCGTGGCCCCGCCCGGCGCGAAGAGCAAGGGATATTCGCCGGCTCTGGTCTGCGAGTACACCGCGGACATGCGGGGTGCGGTGGCTCCGGTCCCCTGCGGACCGGCGTGCAGGTCGATGGTGATCACACGGTTCCGCGTGGTGGGGTCGTTGCTGGGGGTGAAGGTCACGAACCGGCCGCCGGCCACGGTGGCGTCCGCCTCGGTGGCGTACGTGCTCCACAGTTTGCGGTCGTTCTCGAGGTCGTACGCGTTCCAGTTGCCCGCGCTCGTGTCCTCGGCGCCGGCCTCGTACAGCACCAGGACCCCGTCGTCGGAGATCACCCCGCGTACGGGCTTGTCGGCCGTGTTCCTCGGGGTCGGCAGCGGCCTCAGCGTCGCCGGATCCAGGCGCCGCATGGGTGCGAACGTGTCCCCGGCGGAGAGCGGACTGCCGGTGCAGACCAGGTAGTGGCCGCCGGTGACGAGGTGCGGGCACTCGACGCCCGCGGGGCTGGTCGCCACGGTGACGCCGGTGCGGGCGTCGCGGGCGGTGACCCGGGTGCCGTCGGCCGTGTAGACGCGGCCCTGGAAGGCGGCCAGGTGTTCGCCCGTCATCCAGGCGACGGTCCGGTGCCAGAGGGGCGTGCCGTCGGATGCGCGAACGGCGTCGAGAACGGGGGCGTGGGTGAAGGGATCCGATGCTTCGAGTGCGTAGACGATTCCCTCCGCAGCGCCGAGAGCGATGTAGGTTCGGCCGGTGGGGAGTTGATGGGTCCACGCCTGCGCACCCGTCCGTAGGTTCGCCGCGCGGAGCACACCCGCGACCCCCGTCACGGCCCGTTCGTCGGCCGCGTCGACGACCAGCCCGGCGCTCTTGCCGTGGTCGCCCGCGGGCACCGTCCAGGTGATACGGCCGTCGGCCCGCGAACGCCCCACGAGTCCGCCGGAGTTGGTCGCGCACACCACCTGGTGCGCCGTCGCACCGCAACTGCCGTGGGCCTCCTGGCTGGAGAGGGCCGCCGCCCAGGCGCGCCACGGTCCCGAGACGGACTTCGAGGTCGTCTCCACCGTCGGTCCCACGCCGCCGGACGGCGACGAGACCGTCGGACTCTTCGGTCCGCCGGACGCGGTATTCCCCGCGCACCCCACCAGCACCAGCAGAGCCACGCCGACCGCAACGATCCGCCGCTTCATCCCGCCCACCCCCGTGTGAGAGAACCCCATGCTACGACCGCTCAGCGCACCAGCAGCATCCGCTGCAACTCCCGTGCCGCCCGCACGGTGCCCCGGTGGGGCGCGCTCAACCTGACCGCCGACGGTGAGATGCCGTGTAATCCGGTTGCGGACGCGCCGGGTTCGGGCGCGAGGATGCATGGATGAACGATGAAACCGAAGCGGTGAACCAGGCGATCGCCGGCGAACTGCGCCTGATGGACCCCGCCGTCCGCTCCTCCGCCGAAGGCGCCCGCCTGATCGATCCCGAGTTCGTGGAGGTCGGCGCCTCGGGCCGGCGCTACACCTACGAGGAGACGATCGCCGGGCTGCCCGACAAGCCGGGCAGTTCCGCGGACGGCCCGCGCTACGAGCCGTCGGACATCACCGGAGTCCTGCTCGCCCCCGGCCTGGTGCACCTCACCTTCGAAACCGTCTTCGACGGCCGACGGGCCCGCCGCAGCTCCCTGTGGCGCAAGCGGGACGAGGAGACGGGCTGGCGCATGTACTACCACCAGGGCACGCCGGTACCTGCAGACGCTCCGCGGGGAGAGTGACAGCTCCTGAAGGAAGGGCGTATGGAGCCGATTGCGGTGACCTCTGACCTCTGCGGTTGCCGTCCGAGAACGAGATCGTGCGGTGGCCTCTCGGTCCCCGCAGGGGCACAGCCAAGGAGGTTCAGTCCCGGCAGCCGCAGCCCGGTGCGGACGTGGCCTCGGCGACGGTCAGAGCGGGGTCGGCAGCGGTTTCACCGGAGGTGCGGCAGGCGTTGACGCCGCAGCAGGCGTCGGCCGTCTCGGGCCTCCCCGGCCGAGGGGCCCGAGACGGCCCCCTCGGCCGGGGGCCGGCGTCCGCCGGCTTGGTGGCGCGGATGATCGCGGAGTGCATGCCGTCGGCGACCGGCTCCGCCCAAGCGCCGGTCGGTTGTGGCGGCGATCACCAGAGCCGCGGTCTCCGGCACCCGCGCATCGGGCCACGCACGCTCAAGACTCGGTCCCCGTCGGCAGCCCGTGCCGCCGGAGGAATGCGTCGACGAGTCTGTCGGTGAACCCGTGGCCGATGGGCTCGTCGGTCACCAGCGCGCGGTAGTACACAGGGCCCACGAGCTGGTCCGTCTCGGCCGCCACATCGAGCTCGGCAGGGAGCTGCCCCCTCTCCACGGCCCGTTCCAGTGGCAGGCGGTCGCGGTGGTTTTGCGCGTCGAGGCATCTGGAGCGGAAGTCCTGGGCGAACGCCGGGTCGTGCTGTGCCTGGGCGATCAGGGCTTTGAAGACGGCGCCGGGGTCGGACTCGCTGAGGAACCACGCCAGTCGGCGCAGGTAGTCACGCAGATCGGGGGCGATGTCGCCGGAATCGGGCGGGGTCAGGTCCTCTGTCGCGTCCTGGAGGAAGGCGTCCATCAGGACGCCGGTCTTGGTGTTCCACCAGCGGTAGATGGTCTGTTTGGCCACCCCGGCTCGCGCGGCGATGCCCTCCATCGTGACGCCGGCGAAGCCCTTCTCGACGAGCAGGTCGTCGGCCGCCTCCAGTACCGCCATCCGGGCCTGTTCGCTGCGTCCGTGCCGGTTGCCGTGGTGACGTCGTCCTGACCCGCCGGTGCTGCTTGCCTCGGCGGCGTGTGTCGCAGATGCCATCTCGCCTCCCCTGGTTGAGGATATTCCCTCTAGAAAGGACGCAACGTTGCGTCTACTCTAGCGCCCATGACACTCACCCACACACTCGCCGACCCTCGAGTCCGGGCGGCCCTCAGCCGCATGTTCGAGCGAGCCGCTCAGGACGACATCACTGCGGCCCGCGTCGGCGCGGGGCTGCCCGGCGGGTTCGCCCCGCTGTCGCCCCAGGAGCACGCTGACGCCGCGGCGGACATCTACATGCCGATATCCGCCGCGGGCGGAGAGCTGCTCTACAACCTGACAAGGGCCGTCCGGCCGACCACGGTCGTCGAGTTCGGCATGTCGTTCGGGATCTCCACGCTGTACCTGGCGGCGGCCGTACGGGACAACGGCGCCGGACGGGTCGTCACCACGGAGCTCAGCAAGGACAAGATCGCGGCAGCCTGCCGCACCTTCGCCGAGACCGGTCTGGGCGACCTGATCACGGTGCTGGAGGGGGACGCGCGTGAGACCCTCCGCAGCCTCGACGGCCCTGTGGACTTCGTCCTTCTGGACGGCTGGAAGGACCTGTGCCTGCCCGTACTGCGGCTGCTCGAGCCGCGCTTGCGGCCGGGCACGCTCGTCGTCGCCGACGACATCGGCCTGAGCAGCCTTCGGCCGTATCTCGACTACGTACGCGACTCGGCGAACGGCTATCAGAGCGTGACCTTCCCCGTCGAGGACGGCATGGAGATCAGCTGCCGCCTCTGAGCGGACGCGGCGAGGCGCCCCCGGGCCGGACCGACGGGCCGCCGTCCGCGCCCGCGCTGACAGCGGCACGCCGCGTCCGGTCCGCCGCTCACATCGGTGGCCGCCGGCCGGTAACTGGGGATCCATGGCCGGGCTGGAGATCGCCCTGCCCTCCTCCGTGCCCCGCGCGGCCAATCTGCGGATCATGGGCAACGGCCAGGGATCCGTCACCGCCGCCGGGATCCCACAGAGCCCGGCCGGCGCGTCGTACTCACCACATCCGCCTGACCGGCGCGGACGGTCCGGCGCTCGATGCTTCTCGGCTCCATCGCGCCCTGCTGAGCCGCCGCCCGGCTGACGAGTGCTCCGTCGCCAAGCCGCTCCCCGGGAACGGCCGAGGGAGTTCACCAACCCTGCCGAAGACCGCGGCTTCTTGCTCGACGGCCTGCCGCCGGACCTTGAAGACTCCGGCGGCCCCGCCGGGCTCGCCACCGGGCTCGGTGAATCCGGCCATCACGCGGGCGACGGAGGGGCGGGGCCGGCGTCGATGGCCGCGTCGCGCACGGTCCTGTCCGGTCGTCAGCCGGCTGCGGCTTCCGGTTCACCGCTCCAACAGCATCCGCTGCAACTCCCGAGCCGCCCGCGGTGGCGCCACATCGCTGCGGTGGGCCAGGGCGATCGTGCGGTGGAGGCCGGGGCGGGCCAGGGGGGTGACCCGTAGGCCCCGCCCGGAGCGTGTCGCGACCATGCGGGGGACGACGGCCACGCCGAGGCCCGCGCGGACGAAGCCCAGCACCGCGTCCATCTCACCGCCCTCCACCGCGAAGTCCGGCTCGAAGCCCTCGGCGCGGCAGGCGGCCACCGTCAGTTCGCGCAGGTCGTAGCCGTGCCGGAACATGACCATGGGCTCGCTCTCCAGGTCGGCGATGCGGACCGTGCGCCGCCCCGGGCCGGCGGGCGCGGGCGACTCGGGGGACGACACCACGACCAGGTCCTCGCGCAGCAGCTCCACCGTCGTCAGCGCGGGGGAGGGGGACGGCAGCGGCAGCACGACCAGCGCCAAGTCCAGGGCCCCGCGGGCGAGTTCCCGTACGAGATCGTGGGACCCGCCCTCCTCGATCAGCAGCCGGATGCCGGGATAGCGGTCGTGGAAGGCGCGCAGGACGTCGGGCAGCAGACCCGTGCACAGGCTCGGGGTCGCGCCCAGCCGCACCCGGCCGCTGCGCAGCTGCACCAGCTCCTGCACCTCGTGCCGGGCCGTGTCGGCGTCGGCGAGGATGCGGCGGGCCAGCGGCAGCAGCGCCTCGCCCGCGTCGGTCAGCGTGATGTTGCCGCGCGCCCGCAGGAACAGATCCGCCCCGAGCTCCCGCTCCAGCGCCTTGATCTGCTGGGACAGCGACGGCTGCGCGACATGGACCAGGTCTGCGGCCCGGGTGAAGTGCCGCGTCTCGGCGACCGCCACGAAGTACTGGAGCTGCTGGAACTGCATCCTCGTACGATAGCCGCTTCCTATGGAATCAAGCCGGACCATGTCTTGGACCGATCGGGACCTTCGGCTCTAGCGTCTTGAGTCATGGCTCTGGCAACGCGGACGGACCGACGGCCGTCGATGGCGCGCACGGTGTGGGACAGCTCCGTCGGCAAGAAGACGGTGATGGCCGTCAGCGGCATGATCATGCTGCTGTACCTGGTCGCCCATGTGATCGGCAACCTGAAGATCTTCTTCGGCGCCGGAGAGTTCAACCACTACGCGCACTGGCTGCGCACCGTGGGCGAGCCGTTCATGCACTACGAGTGGACGCTGTGGCTGGTCCGCGTCGTACTGATCGTCGCCGTCGTCGCACACGCCGTCTCCGCGTACCAGCTCAGCCGCCGCGACATCAAGGCACGGCCCAGCAAGTACGTGCACAAGAAGGCCAGGGCCAGCTACGCGACGCGGACCATGCGGTGGGGCGGGATCATCCTCGGCCTGTTCATCGTGTGGCACATCCTGGACCTGACCACCGGCACCGTGCACCCGGGCGGCTTCCAGGAGGGCCACCCGTACCAGAACGTCGTGGACACCTTCTCCACCTGGTACGGCAACGTCATCTACATCGTCGCGATGCTCGCCCTCGGCCTGCACATCCGGCACGGCTTCTGGAGCGCCGCCCAGACCCTCGGCGTCGGCAGCCGCAGCCGCGACCGCGCGCTCAAGACCGTCGCCAACGTCCTCGCACTGCTGCTCACGGCCGGCTTCATCGCCGTACCCGTGGGCGTCATGACCGGAGTGGTGAGCTGAACATGACCGCTGAGTACGCGGAGTACACGACCGGTGAGCCGGTCGTCGACACCAAGGCGCCCGCCGGACCGATCAACGAGCGCTGGGACAAGCGCCGTTTCGAGGCCAAGCTGGTCAACCCCGCCAACCGGCGCAAGCACACGGTGATCGTGGTGGGCACCGGCCTCGCGGGCGGAGCCGCCGGCGCCACCCTCGCCGAACAGGGCTACCACGTCGTCCAGTTCTGCTACCAGGACTCCCCGCGCCGCGCCCACTCCATCGCCGCGCAGGGCGGCATCAACGCCGCCAAGAACTACCGCAACGACGGCGACTCCATCCACCGGCTGTTCTACGACACCGTCAAGGGCGGCGACTTCCGCGCCCGCGAGTCGAACGTGCACCGGCTCGCGCAGATCTCGGTGGAGATCATCGACCAGTGTGTGGCGCAGGGCGTGCCCTTCGCCCGTGAGTACGGCGGCCTGCTCGACACCCGCTCCTTCGGCGGCGTACAGGTCTCGCGGACCTTCTACGCCCGCGGACAGACGGGCCAGCAGCTGCTGCTCGGCGCATACCAGGCGCTGAGCCGGCAGATCGCCGCGGGCAACATCGAGATGCACCCGCGTACCGAGATGCTCGACCTGATCGTCATCGACGGGAAGGCGCGCGGCATCGTGGCCCGCGACCTGATCACGGGCCGCATCGACACCTACTTCGCGGACGCCGTCGTCCTGGCGAGCGGCGGCTACGGCAACGTCTTCTACCTGTCGACGAACGCCATGAACTCCAACGCCACCGCCATCTGGCGGGCCCACCGGCGCGGCGCCTACTTCGCCAACCCCTGCTTCACCCAGATCCATCCGACCTGCATCCCGCGCACCGGCGACCACCAGTCCAAGCTCACCCTGATGAGCGAGTCGCTGCGCAACGACGGCCGGATCTGGGTGCCCAGGGCCAAGGGTGACGACCGGCCGCCGAACAAGATCCCCGAGGACGAGCGCGACTACTACCTGGAGCGCATCTACCCCTCCTTCGGCAACCTGGTCCCGCGCGACATCGCCTCCCGTGCCGCCAAGAACGTCTGCGACGAGGGCAGGGGAGTGGGTCCCGGCGGGCAGGGCGTCTACCTGGACTTCGCCGACGCCATCAAGCGGATGGGGCGCAAGGCCGTCGAGGAGAAGTACGGCAACCTCTTCGACATGTACGCGCGGATCACCGCCGAGGACCCGTACACCGTCCCGATGCGGATCTACCCCGCCGTGCACTACACGATGGGCGGACTGTGGGTCGACTACGACCTCCAGACCACCGTCCCGGGCCTGTTCGCGATCGGCGAGGCCAACTTCTCCGACCACGGCGCGAACCGCCTGGGCGCCTCCGCGCTCATGCAGGGCCTGGCCGACGGCTACTTCGTGCTGCCTGCGACCATCAACGACTACCTCGCCCGCAACCCGCACCACGACCCGGTCACCGGCCGGCACCCGGTCGTCCAGGAGGTGCTGGCGGAGACCCAGGACCGCCTCAACCTCCTGCTGTCGGTCGACGGCGACCGCACCCCCGACTCCTTCCACCGCGAAGTCGGCGAACTCATGTGGGAGTTCTGCGGCATGGCCCGTACGGACTCCGGTCTGCGCAAGGCGCTGGAGCGCATCCCGCAGATCCGCGAGGAGTTCTGGCGGCGCATCAAGGTGCCCGGCACCGGCGAGGAGTTCAACCAGTCGCTGGAGAAGGCCAACCGGATCGTCGACTACCTGGAGCTCGCCGAACTGATGTGCCTCGACGCGCTGCACCGCGCCGAGTCCTGCGGAGGCCACTTCCGCGAGGAGTCCCAGACCCCCGACGGTGAAGCCGCCCGCAGGGACGACGAGTTCGCCTACGCGGCCGCCTGGGAGTTCACCGGCACCGGCGAGGCCCCGACCCTGCACAAGGAAGACCTGGTCTTCGAGTACGTCCACCCCACTCAGCGGAGCTACGCATGAAGCTCACCCTGCGCGTCTGGCGGCAGCAGAACGCCGACGCCGAAGGCGCCATGTCCACATACGAGGTGGACGGCATCTCCTCCGACATGTCGTTCCTGGAGATGCTCGACACCCTCAACGAGGAGCTCATCCTCAAGGGCGAGGACCCGGTCGCCTTCGACCACGACTGCCGCGAGGGCATCTGCGGTGCGTGTTCGCTCGTCATCAACGGCGACGCGCACGGCCCGGAGCGCACCACCACCTGCCAGCTGCACATGCGGTCCTTCCGGGACGGCGACACGATCGACATCGAGCCCTGGCGGGCCTCCGCCTTCCCGGTGATCAAGGACCTGGTGGTGGACCGGTCGGCGTTCGACCGGATCATCCAGTCCGGCGGCTACATCACCGCCCCGACCGGCTCCGCACCCGAGGCCCACGCCACGCCCGTACCCAAGCCGGACGCCGACTTCGCCTTCGAGCACGCCGAGTGCATCGGGTGCGGGGCGTGCGTGGCGGCCTGCCCCAACGGGGCGGCGATGCTCTTCACCTCCGCCAAGATCAACCATCTGAACGTGCTGCCGCAGGGCGCGCCCGAGCGCGAGACGCGGGTGCTGGACATGGTGGCGCAGATGGACGAAGAGGGCTTCGGCGGCTGCACCTTGACCGGGGAGTGCGCCACCGCCTGTCCGAAGGGCATTCCGCTGGTGTCCATCACGAGCATGAACAAGGAGTGGCTGCGGGCGACTCGCAAGGTGGCGCGGTAGCGCCTTTGGGGGAGTTGTCGTTTTAGGGCTGCGGGTTCGTCGTGGCTTGTCGCGCCCCGCGGCGGAGCCGCATGTCGATGCAGCCCCGCGCCCCTTTCGGGGCGCCGCAGTGAACGTTCGCCGAAATTGTGCGGACGGGCGGGGTCGGGAGGTGCTCCCCGGCCCCGTCTCGCTCATGTGCGGCGAGCCGTTCAACAAGCCCACACCCGCTCTCTCTGCGCCTGTCACGCGAAGGTCAGCCGGCGTCGGAAGAACAGGGGCGGCAGATCACGCGCCAACGGTCTGCTCCCGCTCCACCGTCCCCGCCAGCAGACCTGGAGAGAGCCATGACCGGCGTCACCACTCTGGACCGTCCCCCGCAGCCCGCCGCACCCGCCCGCTACACCGTGTCCCTCGCCCGCGACGAGGCCGACGTGCGGGCCGCGCAGCGGCTGCGGTACGAGGTCTTCGCCGGCGAGCTGGGGGCTTTGCTGTCCACCCCGCAGCCCGGCCACGACATCGACGCCTTCGACGCGTACTGCGACCACCTGCTGGTACGCGAGGAGACGACCGGCCAGGTCGTCGGCACCTACCGGCTGCTGCCGCCGGAGCGCGCAGCGGTCGCCGGACGGCTCTACTCCGAGGGCGAGTTCGACCTGACCGCGCTCGACGCGATCCGCCCCGGCCTGGTCGAGGTCGGCCGCTCCTGCGTCCACCCCGACCACCGCGACGGCGCCGTCATCAGCCTCATCTGGGCCGGCATAGCCCGCTACATGGTCGACGGCGGCCACGAGTGGCTGGCCGGCTGCTGCTCCGTCCCGCTCGCGGACGGTGGCGCGCTCGCCTCCGCCACCTGGGAGAAGGTGCGGGGCAAGTACCTGGCCCCGGAGGAGTACCGGGTACGGCCGCTGCTGCCCTGGGTCCCGGACGCCGCGGCCCCGGCCGCCGCCTCCGCCGAACTGCCCGCCCTGCTGCGCGGCTATCTCCGCCTCGGTGCCTGGGTGTGCGCTCAGCCCGCCCACGACCCGGACTTCGGGGTCGCCGACCTGTATGTGCTGCTGTCGATGCGCCGGGTCAACCCGCGCTATCTGCGGCACTTCCTCTCCCTCGTGCCCGCCTGATGAGCGTCTGGCAGCCCAGCGCGCCCTGCACCCCCGGGGCGTGCATCGAGGCGACGGGGTCCGTCACGGCCGTACCGCGTGCCGTGCTGCGGATGGCGGCAGTGGTGGCCCTGGTGCTCGCCGGGGTCGTGCTGTCGCCGCTCGGCGGGAGGATCCCCGCCGAGCTGGTGAAGCGGTGGTGCCGGTGGATCGTGCGGGCCGCAGGGGTCCAGGTCCGTGTCACCGGCGCCGCCGCGCCCACCGGCGGCCTGCTTCTGGTCGCCAACCACATCTCCTGGCTGGACATCCCGCTGCTCGCCGCCGTCCGCCCGGCCCGCATGCTCGCCAAGTCCGACATCCGGGGCTGGCCCGTGGCCGGTCGGCTGACGGCGCGGAGCGGCGCCCTGTTCATCGACCGCAACCGGCTGCGCGCCCTGCCGGAAACCGTCGCCCGCATCGCCGACGCGCTGCGCGACGGGCAGGCCGTCGGCGTCTTTCCCGAGGGCAGCACCTGGTGCGGACGCGCCCAGGGCACCTTCCGCCGCGCCGTCTTCCAGGCCGCCCTCGACGCGGACGTCCCCGTACAGCCGGTACGCCTGCACTACCGGATCGCCGGGGGTACGGCCAGCACGGCGCCCGCCTTCATCGGCGACGACTCGCTGCTCGCGTCGGTCTGGCGGGTGGTGTCGGCGCGGGGCCTGGTGGCCGAGGTCGACGTACGGGACGCCATCGCGCCCGGCAGCCACCCGGACCGCCGCTCACTGGCCCGTGCGGCGCAGCCGGGGGCGACGGCTCAGGCGGACTGGATCCACGCGGCGCTGGTGGCCTAGCGCCAGTCTCTACGGGCGTTCAGTGCTGTACCGCGAGTCCGGGGCGGTGGCGCCGCATCGCGTCCAGGACCGCCCCTGGCGGCACCGGCAAGGTGTTGGTGGCCAGGGTGGCCGGACCGAAGCCGAGTCGTGCGTTCATGGACGCGGTGCTGCGGACCAGCTTGGGTGCTCGGGCCAGATAGGCGTCCGGGTCGTGCAGCACCAGTTCGATGAACGACTGCGAGGTGTTGCGCACCCGCTGCTCGCGTATCCGCACGCCGGCTATCTCCTCCCACCCGAACCGGCCCAGCCGCACATGGTCCACTCCCGCGTCGTCCAGCACCAGCTCAGGCCGGTCGCGGAGCAGGCGCTGGAGGATGAGCACCGAGCACAACCCGAAGAAGGGCACGGCCAGGGCCCCCGCCACGGTCATCTTCAGGGTGCTGTGGGCGACCAGGAAGACAATGCCCACAGCGACGAAGACGACAGACCCGGCCAGCATGGCCCATACGCGGCCCTTGGCGAGCGGGTAGACCGTCGGGGGCAGCGGAACGTTGTTACTGATCACGGGCTCAGACGATAGGACCGCAGCCCTCGTCGGCGGAAGCTTTTTCGTGCCGCACGGCACGAGACCCCACCGCGAGGCCCGGAAACCCGGAAGACGGGCCGCGCCGCCTCCTGTTACCGTCCGTTCCATGAAGGTCAGGACCCGCTGTACCCACACCGCAGCCGCGCGAGCGACCAGCTCCCCGGCTGCCGACGCCTGACCTCTCCAACCTCTCCCCGGCGGCCGGAAACGGATCGCCGGGATGTGGCTCACCCGCCCTCGCAGGCCTACGGTCTCGCAGGTGTTGCTCCCGCGGTTCGTTCCGGTCGCACGACCCTAAGGAACACCGCCATGAGCAGGCACATGAACACCCAGATGAACACCGACGAGACCGTGCGGACGTTCACCGACTTCTACCGTGACCGCGGCCACCGCCTGATCACCGGAAGCTCCCTCCTGCCGCCGCCCCCGGACCCGGTGCTGTTCACCACCTCCGGCATGCACCCCCTCACGCCCCACCTCCTGGGCCGCCCGCATCCCCAGGGGCGGCGCCTGACCAACGTCCAGCGCTGCCTGCGCACCACCGATCTCGACGAGGTCGGCGACTCCACCCATCTGACGGTCTTCGAGATGCTCGGCTCGTGGTCGCTCGGCGACTACGGCCACTCACAGAGCCTGCGCTGGGGGTACGAGCTGCTGCGCGACGGATTCGGCATCCCGCCGGAGTGGCTGCACGTCACGGTGTTCGGCGGCGACGGCCAGGTCGGCCCCGACACCGAATCGCTGCGCACCTGGCAGGAGTTGGGGCTGCCCGTGGAGCTGACCGAGGACGAGAACTGGTGGTCCAACGGGCCCGTGGGCCCCTGCGGCCCCGACTCGGAGATCTTCTTCTGGACCGGCGACCCCGGCACCCCACCCCAGGGCACCCCCACCACCGACCCCCGCTGGGTGGAGATCTGGAACCACGTGAACATGCGCTACCACCGCCACGAGGACGGCAGCCTCGAACTCCTGCCGCGGCCCGGCATCGACACGGGCATGGGACTGGAACGGCTGGTGACCGTCCTGCAGGGACAGCGTTCCGTCTACGACACCGACGTGTTCGAACCGTGGCTGCGACTCCTTTTGCCGCTGTGGGACCTGGACGAACGGCCGATGCGCCTCGTCTGCGACCACCTGCGTTCGAGCATCGTCGTCATCGGCGACGGCGTACGCCCCTCCAACACCGGCCGCGGCTATGTACTGCGCCGCCTGATCCGCCGCCTCCTCACCACACTCCGGCGCGACGACCTCTCCCGCACCCTGACCGACCTCCCCCTGGAACTCATCGGCCACACGCTGGACCACTTCCGTCAGTCCTACGACCCCGGCACGGTCCGCGAGCTGCTCCTGGACGAGGAACTGCGCTTCACCAAGCTCCTCGAACGAGGTCAACGGGTGCTCTCCCGCCCGGAGTTCAAAGGCCCACTGAGCGAGGACGACTACCACTACCTCCACGACACCCACGGCCTGCCCCGCGACCTGGTCGCCGGCCTGCTCACGACCGGCTGACGCGCGTTCTGCCCTGAACCGTCGGCTGCGCCGGCTGCTCATCCGGTGTGTTCAGGGCACATCCACGAGGCGATCCAACGACGGCGCCAGAACCGGGGCGAGCGCCTCGGCGTACGCCTCCGAGAGGTGGCTGTCGTCGCGGTAGACGGCGGTGTCGCCGACGACCACGGGGCAGATGCCGGTGCGGGGGTCGCAGACCCAGGGGGTGGGGTCGATGACCGTGGTGGCCGTTGTGGATGCGGCGGCGCGGATGGCGGTACCGCGGGTCGCGTCTCGGATCGCGTCCGGCAAGTGGTGTGCGCAGACATGGAGTTGCAGGGAGTTCCTGGCGGCGCAGTCGATCGGGTCGCCCTTGGGCCACGGGGTGTCGAGCAGTGCGGCGACCGGGACGCCGGAGGCGCCCAGGCTGCGGAAGGTGCTCTCGAAGCCGGTGGTCCACTGGCGGAGGGGGTCGGCGGCGGGGCGGGCCGGGTCTGCGGCGTCCGAGGAGGAGACGACGACCAGGTCGGGGCGGAGCGTCGTGATCCGTATCAGGGCGTTGGAGCGCCAGGTGTCGCAGGCGGTGTACGGCCTGTGGTCGCTGACGATGGTCACGTCGGCGACCTTGCACGAGGCCTTCGTCAGTGAGACGAGCCGCCAGCCACGGGCGAACGCGATCCGTTGCAGGGCCGGGAACCACTGGGCCGCATGGGAGTCACCGAAGAGGACGACGGTACGGGAGGATGCCCGGTCGCCGTAGACGCAGGGCCGGGTGGCGGTGGCGGAGTAGTCGGCGTGGCAGCCGTCCCGGTAGACCGCGGAGCGGGAGGACTTCACCTCCCACAGGGGCGGGGCGAGATTGCTCGGCAGGGCGGTCGGGGACGACGTCAGGAGTTCGGTGAGACGCGCCTGTGGCACCGGTGCGTCGGAGAGAGCCTGCGCCAGCGCGGGCGCGGGGCCGCCCACCTCGATCGTCGGCGGAACGGCCGTCGCCGTGAGAGACAGCGCCGAGGCGGCGGCCGACAGCGCGGCCCCGAGAACCAGCGCACGACGGGGACGCCCGCGGAAGGCCTGGTGGAAGCGGACCGGGTTCTCGACGAGACGCAGGGTCAGCCACGCCAGTCCCAGCGCCGCCGCGGACAGCCCGAGCGCGAGCGGCACGTCGGCCGTGCCGTCGGCGCGGCCCAGCGCCACCGGGGCTATGACCAGCAGCGGCCAGTGCCACAGATACCAGCCGTACGAGAGTCCGCCGAGCCACACCAGCGGTCGCCGCCCCAGCAGCCACCCGGCGCCGCGCGGGGCGGGCGCGCAACCGCCGGCCAGGACGAGCGCGGTACCGGCGACCGGCAGGAGGGCGTGGTGGCCGGGGAAGGGTGTCCCGTCGTCGTACCAGACCGCGGCCAGCGTGACGCAGGCGAGGCCGAACCAGGTCAGCGGGGTGGCGAGGGCGGCGGGCAGCCGCTTCAGCCGGCCGGCGCCCAGTGCGAGGAGCGCGCCGACGCCCAGTTCCCAGGCCCGGGTGAGGGAGCCGAAGTACGCCCAAGGCGCCGAGGAGTTCGTCACCAGGACGCCCGCCGAGAACGACCCCAGGCACAGCACTGCGAGCGGCACCGCGACCAGCCGGCGCCGACCGCGGGCGAACCGCCAGGCGAGCGGCAGGAGCAGCGGCCACACCAGGTAGAACTGCTCCTCCACGGCGAGCGACCAGAAGTGCTGGAACGGCGACGGCGGGCTGTTCTGGGCGAGATAGTCCGTACCGGCAGCTGCCAGCCGGAAGTTGACCGTGTACAGCGCGCTGGCGAGGGCGTCGCCCGCGTACTCGGCGAGCCGCGCCTTCGACAGCAGCAGCCATGCCCCGCCCAGTGTGACGGCGATCACCAGGGACGACGCGGGAAGCAGCCGCAGTGCCCGGCGGGCGTAGAAGGAACGGACCGACACCCGGCCGGTGGCGGCGAGTTCGCGCAGCAGCAGCGACGTGATGACGAAGCCGGAAATGACGAAGAAGACGTCGACACCGATGTAGCCGCCGCTGACCTGGGACACGTGGGCGTGGGCGAGCACCACCAGCCCGACGGCCACCGCGCGCAGCCCCTGGATGTCGAGCCGTGGAGCGTGGCCTTTGGGCGGTGCGGATCTGCCGCTCGCCGAGACAGTGGCGGTGACGGTCGACATCCGGTGACTCCTCGGGCCGCACAGTCTGTGTCAGCTGTCCTCGGGATCGAGGTCGAAGGTGAAATAGATGCTCAGGCAGTAGGGCTCGTCCTCGTCGTGGAAGAAATCCCACGACACGTCCACCAGGTGGATGCTTTGATCCCGCACCCACTCGTGGGCTTTCTTGAAGGCGTCCGCGGCAGTTGTGGCGGGGAACAGCTTCCTCGCCATGGGATGCACCCCGCTCTCGGCGTCCGAGTCGTCGAAACCCGGTGGAACATCAAGGCAGAAGTTGGGATCCAGCACTATGGAGTGCCCTTTCCGGTCGATTCACCGCTACGGGTCGACAGAGGCCGGGCCTCTGAGTAGACGGCCAGTAAGACCGCCGCACACGAGGAAGAGTTGCTTCTGCCGACCGGTCAACGAGCTCACCGCGCAGCTGGGGCGCCGCCGAACGCGAACTCGTTGCCGTCCGGATCGTGGTAGGTGACCTTGCGTACGCCGTTGGCGTAGGTCTGGCTGCTCGTCGGCTTCAGTCCTCGCTCGGTGATCTGTGTGAGGCGCGTGTCGAGGTCGTCCACGAAGACTGTGTGGAGGGCCTGGCCGTCGTGGCCGGGCCGGTGCTCGATGTGGACGTACCGGTGTTCCGCGAGCTCCCAGACGGCTTCCGTGTCATTGGGGAAGAAGGCCGGCACGGTGCCGAGGAGGCGCTCGTACCAGTTCAGCGCCACCGCGTAGTCGTTCACCGGGATGCCTGCGAAGAGGTCGAGGGTCATGCGGCCACGATAGGTCGACTGCTTCGCGCCCCTGAACACCGTCCGGTTCCCGCACCCCGACAACACCGCCGCCTGGCCGGCATCCCTGTGATGCCGCGAGCGGCGCCTGCGCTCACGTCTGCCGCGGTGGCAGCACCCGGGCCAGATACGGTGCCGTAGCGCTGCCCGCGACGCCCGCCACCTCCGTCGGCGTCCCGGCCGCGACGATCCGCCCACCCGCGTCCCCGCCGCCCGGCCCCAGGTCGATCACCCAGTCCGCACCGGCCACGACCGACATGTCGTGCTCGACGACGATCACCGTGTGACCGGCGTCGACGAGACCGTGCAGCTGCCGCATCAGGACCTCGACGTCCGCCGGATGCAGACCGCTGGTCGGCTCGTCGAGGAGGTAGAGGGTGTGGCCGCGGCGGCCGCGCTGCAACTCTCCGGCCAGCTTGATGCGCTGGGCCTCGCCCCCGGAGAGCTCGGTGGCGGGCTGGCCCAGGCGCAGGTAGCCGAGGCCCACGTCGAGCAGGGTGGCGAGACTGCGCGCCACCGCCGGGGTGTCCGCGAAGAACTCCGCCGCGCTCTCCACCGTCAGGTCCAGGACCTGGGCGATGTTCCGGCCCCGGTACGTCACTTGGAGCGTCTCGGGGTTGTAGCGGTCGCCGCCGCAGTCCGGACACGGCGCATAGGTGCTCGGCAGGAAGAGCAGCTCGACGCTGACGAACCCCTCGCCCTGGCAGGTCTCGCAGCGCCCGCCGGCGACATTGAAGGAGAAGCGGCCGACGCCGTAACCGCGGGCCTGCGCCTCCTCGGTGGCCGCGAACACCTTGCGTACGACGTCGAAGAGGCCCGTGTAGGTGGCGAGGTTGGAGCGCGGGGTGCGGCCGATGGGCTTCTGGTCGACGGAGACCAGGCGTGCCACGCCCGTCAGGTCCTCGGTGATCTCGCCGATGAGCGTCGACTTGCCGGAACCGGAGACGCCGGTGACGGCGGTGAACACGCCGAGCGGGAACTCGGCCGTCACCCCGCGCAGGTTGTGCCGGGTGATGGGCCCGACCTTCAACTGGCCGCGGGCGGCGCGCACTTGGCGTACGGCGGTGGGGGAGCGGTCGAAGAGGAAGCGGGCCGTCGCGGACTGCGGGACCGAGGCGAGGTCCGCCACCGGCCCGCTGTACAGCACCTCCCCGCCGTGCTCGCCGGCACGTGGGCCGACGTCCACCAGCCAGTCGGCGCCACGCATGACGTCGAGGTGGTGCTCCACCACGAACACCGAGTTGCCCGACGACTTCAGCCGCTCCAGGACGGTCAGCAGGGCCTCCGTGTCCGCCGGGTGCAGGCCGGCGGACGGCTCGTCGAGGACGTAGACGACACCGAACAGTCCGGAGCGCAGCTGCGTGGCCAGGCGCAGCCGTTGCAGCTCGCCCGCCGAGAGGGTGGGGGTGGAGCGGTCCAGGCTGAGGTAGCCCAGGCCGAGTTCGAGGACCGGCGCGATACGGGAGGTGAGGTCCGCGGTGAGGACGCGGGCGGTCTCGTCGCCCGCCACCAGACAGCCCGCGAGGTCGCTCAGCGGCAGCGCGGCCAGCTCGGCGATGGTACGGCCGGCGAAGGTCACCGCCAGTGCCTCCGGACGCAGCCTGCTGCCGCCGCACGCAGGGCACGGCGCACTGGTCAGGAAGCGCTCGGCCTTGGCCCGCAGCGTGGGGCTCTTGGAGTCGGCGAAGGTCTTCATGACGTAGCGGCGGGCGCTCATGTACGTGCCCTGGTAAGGCCGCTGGATGCGGTCCGCGTCCCGTACCGGGTGCACGGTGACGACCGGCTGCTCGTCGGTGAAGAGGATCCACTCCCGCTGGTCGGCCGGGAGTTCACGCCACGGCCGGTCCACGTCGTGGCCGAGCGCGTCGAGGATGTCGCGGAGGTTCTTGCCCTGCCAGGCGCCCGGCCAGGCGGCGATCGCGCCCTCGCGGATCGACAGCGACGGGTCGGGGACCAGCAACTCCTCGGTCGTACGGTGGACCCGGCCCAGGCCGTGGCACTCCGGGCAGGCACCGGCGGCCGTGTTGGGGGAGAAGGCGTCGGAGTCGAGGCGTGCGGCGCCGGGCGGGTAGTCGCCGGCCCGGGAGAACAGCATCCGCAGGGAGTTCGACAGGTTGGTGACCGTGCCGACGGACGAGCGGGACGTCGGGGCCGAGCGCCGCTGCTGGAGGGAGACCGCGGGTGGCAGTCCCGTGATCTCGCCGACCTTCGGCGCGCCGACCTGGTGGATCAGACGGCGCGCGTACGGGGCGACGGACTCGAAGTAGCGGCGCTGGGCCTCGGCGTAGATGGTGCCGAAGGCGAGCGAGGACTTCCCCGACCCGGAGACCCCTGTGAACACGGTCAACACGTCCCGCGGGATGTCGACGTCCACGCCCTTGAGGTTGTGCTCGCGGGCGCCGCGGACGCGGACGTAGGGGTCGTGTGGGCCGTGCATGAACGGGTACTCCGTGGGGGGCTTCGGCTGCGGCGGGACAAACGCCGCGATTCTAATCCGTCGGCGTCGTCTCGGGGGCGTCGTCCCAGGTCACGCCGGGTAGGGCGCGGCCTCGCGGGCCGAGCGCAGTGCACCGGCCCACCAGGCCAGCTGCTCCAGCAGCGTCTTGGCGTACCCGGCGGCGTCGGGGTCGAGGGGATGCCCGTCCTGCCAGGCGGTGAAGTAGTTCGGAAAGGCGAGACCGTCGCGGATGGTCACCGCGTGCAGCTCGGTCAGCACGTTCTCCAGGTGCAGTACGGCATGCCGGCCGCCTGCCGCGCCGCCGTAGCTGACGAAGGCGACGGGCTTGGCCGTCCACTGGGTGAAGTGCCAGTCGATGGCCGCCTTCAGCGAGGCGGGATAGCTGTGGTTGTACTCCGGTGTGACCACGACGAACGCGTCGGCGCCCTCCAGGGCCGACGTCAGTGCCGCCATCCCGGCCGGGCGGGGGTAGGCGTCACCGGCGTACTTCGGCGACTGGGCGGGCAGCCCCAACGGGATGTCGATCTCGGCCAGGTCGACGACCTCCACGTCGAAACCACCGTGCGCGCCCGCCTGTCCGGCCACCCACGAGGCCACCACCGGGCCGAACCGTCCGTCCCGGACGCTTCCGACGATGATCACCAGCTTGTGCCTGCTCTGCTCGTTGTTGTCCATGCCCACCACGGTCACGCCGCGCCCCGACGGCAACCAGACCGTGCTCAGGCTGGCCCCCGCAGGGCCAGGCTGAGCCCTCCGCGAGCAGCGGGCAGCGGCCTATGCTCGCCTCATGGGCACGCCGTTGGGGGACTTCATCCGGGCCAAGCGCGACAGCATCCAGCCCGAGTCGCTGGGACTGCCGCATCACGGCCGCCGCCGCTCACCGGGGCTACGACGCCTGGATCTCGCCGCGCGGGCCGGCATCAGCGTCGAGTACCTCACCCGCATGGAGCAGGGCCGTGACCGCAACCCGTCGGTTGCGGTGGTCAACGCGCTCGCCGATGCACTCAGCCTCGACCCGGCCGAGCGCAACCACCTGCGCTATCTCGCGAAGATCAGCGGCGGCGAGTGTGTCGCCCACACCCAGCCCGCACCGCCGCGCCGCGAGGTCCGCCCCTCCGTCCTGGAGACACTCCGCCTCCTGGAGCCGGGCGTCGCCATGGTCACCAACCGGCTGGGCGACGTCCTCGCCCACACCAGCGGCTACGAGTCGGTGATGAGCGGCACCGGACTGCTCGACGCGGACACCCCGAACCTCACCCGGTACGTCTTCACCGACGCCCGCGCGCGGACGTTCTTCGCCGACTGGGACGCCGTCGCCGACCAGCAGGCCTTCGACCTGTGGCTGGCACCGACCTCCGAGAGTTCCGAGTGGTTCAGCACGGAACTCGCCCCCGTCGCCGGCCCCGACTTCACGCGCCGCCTGCACCGTCACCTGGTTCCGCATCGCGGGGACCTCCGCCTCGACCACCCGTCCGGGTGTGCACTTCGGCTGGTCCGTGAGGTGCTCGAACTCCCTTCGGACGCCCAGCAGTTGGTCGTCTTCCTGCCCGCGGACGAACAGACGGCCCAGGCCGTCGACCAACTCCGCCGCCGGTCCCGCGGCGGGCTGCGGGCCATTTCGTGAGCCCGGGCCGTCGTCCTTGATCGGTTCGTCTGTTTCGCGCGCGGGATCGGCTTCGAGCTGATGTGCTGGACCCTGGGGCTTTCGCCCCGTTCCTGCCCACCCCGGAGGGACATATGAGCACTACCTATCGAGTCGCGCAGGCGATCGAGGCCGGCGGCCCGTTCCAGATCGTCGAGCGCGAGGTGCCGCAGCCGGGCCCCGGCCATGTACGGGTGGCGGTGGACGCCTGCGGGGTCTGCCACAGCGACACCCTGTTCGTGAACGGCGGCGCTCCGGGCATCAGTTTCCCCGTGGTCCCCGGACACGAGATCGCCGGACGGATCGAAGCGCTCGGCGAGGGCGCCGCGGAACAGGGCTGGCAGGCGGGCGACCGCGTGACGGTCGGCTGGTTCGGTGGCAGCTGTGGCCACTGCACGCCCTGCCGGCAGGGCGACTTCGTCGTCTGCGTCAACCTCAAGGTGCCCGGCTGGGCGTACGACGGCGGCTTCGCCGAGATGCTGATCGCCCCGGTCGACGCCCTGGCCCGGATCCCGGACGCCCTGTCCGCGACCGACGCCGGGCCCATGGCCTGCGCGGGCGTGACCACCTACAACGGGCTGCGGCGCAGCTCCGCCCGGCCGGGTGATCTGGTCGCGGTGCTCGGCCTGGGCGGCCTCGGGCACCTGGGCGTGCAGTACGCGGTCGCGATGGGTTTCGAGACCGTGGCGATCGCCCGCGGGGCCGAGAAGGCCGACTTCGCCAAGCAGCTCGGCGCCCACCACTACGTCGACAGCACGGCGGCCACCCCGGTCGCACAGGCGCTGCAGTCCCTCGGCGGCGCCAGGGTCGTACTGGCCACGGCGGGCAATTCCCAGGCGATCACGGCCACCGTGGACGGCCTGGCACCCCGCGGCGAACTCGTCGCCATCGGGGCGGACCCCGAACCCCTGGGCATCAGCCCGGTCCAGCTCCTCATGAGCGGCAGGATCATCCGCGGCCATCCGTCCGGCACCGCACAGGACGTGCAGGACACCATGGCCTTCAGCGCCCTGCACGGCATCCGCCCGATGACCGAGACCCTGCCCCTGGACCAGGCCGGCGAGGCCTACCGGAAGATGCTCTCCGGCACCGCCCGCTTCCGGATGGTCATCACTACCGGGAGGTGATCCGGGCGAGGCGCCGGTACGAGTCGACCAGCGCCGCACGGTCGTACGTACTGGTCGTGACCAGCACCTCCTGTGCGCCGGTCTCCTTCAGCACCGTCTCCAGCTCGTGCGCGACCTGCTCCTCGGTGCCCGCGATGTGGCCGGCGAGCCCGGACTCGTAGAACCCGCGTTCCTTGCCGGTCATGGCGAGCTCCTCGACGCGCTCGGCGGGCGGCAGCGGCGGGAAGGTGCCGTGCGTGCGGGAGTACGCCATCGACCAGGCCTCCGGGACCAGCAGCCGACGCGCCTCCTCGGGTGTGGCGGCCACGGCGACCGTGCCGGAGATGACGACGTACGGTTCGCTCGCCCACGGGGAGGGCCGGAAGTGGGCGCGGTAGTGGTCGATCCCGCGCTGCATCTTCTCACGGCCTCGCAGGTCGCCGATGACCATCGGCAGGCCCGCGCGGGCGGCGACCGCGGCGCCCTCACCCATGGCCAGCACGAACGGCGGCACGGTCAGGCCCTCCGCGGGGCGCGCGTGCACGCCCGTCGGGGACGTCCCGCGGAACCAGCCGAGCAGCTCCTCCAGCTGCGCCCCGAAGTCCTCGGCGTCGCCCTTGTCCCGGCCCAGCGCCTTGCGCACCCCGCCGGTGAAGCCGACCGACCGCCCCAGCCCCATGTCGATCCGGCCGGCGAAGAGCGACTCCAGCACCCCGAACTGCTCGGCCACGACCAGGGGTTGATGATTGGGCAGCATCACACCGCCCGTGCCGACCCGGATCGTGCGCGTCGCACCCGCCACCGCGGCGGCGAGCACGGTGGGCGCGGAACCCGCCACGCCCGGTACCCCGTGATGCTCGGACACCCAGAACCGGTGATAGCCGAGATCCTCCAGCTCCTGCGCCAGCCGCACGGTGTCGCGCAACGCCTCCGCGTCCGTGTGGCCCTCGCGGACGCGGGAGCGGTCGAGGACGGAGAAGCGGGTGGTGGCGATCAGGGAACTCACAGGCAGTTCAACGCCTGACAGGCCACGGCATTCCCGCTCCCCCGGTCGCTGCCGGTCACATGACTTGGTGTGCCGCGCTGTCACACCGCTTGCACTCGAGCGTCCTCACAACTGGGGACCGTGTCCAGGATGTCGACAGGAGTCAGCGCATGAGCGGTTTGCTGCTCGTGCTCACAGATGTCGTCGATGCCGTACGTGTCCCAGACGGGGAACGGGTCGACGTCCGGGAGGCGTTCGCCGGGCCGCATGAGGCAGTCCGTCAAGGTCGCTTGGATCCTTTCGGCATTCAACCGGACGCCGATCAGAACCAGTTCCTGCGCATACGGCGCCTCGGGATCGCGTGCGGCCGACGGCTCGAAGCGGGCCACCGAACCGGCCTGCGACCACAGCCCCGTCACCTGGGAGCGGCCCGCAAGAGTGAAGAAGCCCTTCGAGCGCAGCACCCGGCCGAATGCGCCGCCGTCCAGGTCCTCGGTCACGAAGGTCCACAACCGGCCCGGATGGAAGGGGAGTTCGGAGCGGAACACGGTCGACGAGATGCCGTACTCCTCCGTCTCGGGCACATGGTCGCCGTTGAGCTCCCGTACCCACCCCGGCGCCTGCTGGGCGCGTTCGAGGTCGAACAGGCGGGTGCCGAGGACCTGGTGGAGGTCCACGCGTCCGCGGGTGGCGTCGACGATGCGGGCGAGGGGGTTGAGGCGGGCGAGCGTCGCCCGCAGCGCGTCGGCGGCGCGGGAGTCGACCAGGTCCAGCTTGTTGAGGACGATGACGTCCGCGAACTCGACCTGGTCGACGAGGAGATCGCTGACGGTGCGCTCGTCGTCCTCGTACGGGGCGAGGCCGCGCTCGGCGAGTTCGTCGCCGCCCGCCAGCTCAGGCAGGAAGTTCGCCGCGTCCACGACCGTGACCATGGTGTCCAGCTCGGCCACGTCGCCGAGGGTGGCGCCGTCGTCGCGGGCGAAGGCGAAGGTGGCGGCGACCGGCATCGGCTCGGAGATCCCGGACGACTCGATCAGGAGGTGGTCGAAGCGTCCCTCGCGGGCCAGCCGGTCGACCTCCTCCAGCAGGTCGTCGCGCAGGGTGCAGCAGATGCAGCCGTTCGTCATCTCGACGAGGCGTTCCTCGGTCCGCGAGAGCGCGGCCTCGCCGCCACGCACCAGCGCGGCGTCGATGTTGACCTCGCTCATGTCGTTGACGATCACGGCGGCCCGCAAGCCCTGCCGGTTGGCGAGGACATGGTTGAGGAGCGTGGTCTTGCCCGCCCCCAGGAAGCCGGACAGGACGGTGACGGGCAGGCGGGCTTGCGGCATGTCGTACGGCATCGCGGGCTCAGCCTTCGGGGCGCAGCAGCCCGCGCTCGTACGCCTTGACCAGGTGCTGCGGTACGAGGTGGCGCACGCCCTCGAGGGTGAGCGGGACGAGTCGCGGGGTGGCCGCCTTCCACTGGGCGCGGCGGTGGCGGGTGTTGCTGCGGGACATCTTCCGCTTGGGGACAGCCATGGGAAACCTCCTCGGTGGGCGAGCACCGAGGACGCTACATGAAAATGGATCCCATTAACAATTGGTGGGTGGGTGGGTGGTTCACCGGCGGCTGCGCACGCGTGCGTCCCGAGGCGGCTGGATGAACTGCAGCTCCAGCGTCACGGGCGGCTCCGCGATGCCCGGTCCGCCCGCCGCCGCCCAGCCGATGAGCTCCTCCGTGCAGTCGTCGTCCATGGCGAAGCCGACCCAGGTGGCCCGCCCGCCGGCCCGGCGCCCCGCCGCCGAGGGCTGCACGACGATGACGTTCGCCTGGTCGCAAGGGCCCAGACAGTCGGTCGTACGGACCTGGAAGCCGTGCTCGGCCGCGGCCGCGCGCAGCCGCTCCAGCTGCCAGGCGTGGTCGGTGCCGGGGTGCTTGCGCGGGTCGCCGCAGCAGCAGCCCCGGCAGACGACGAGGGTGCAGGGGCGCTGCTGGGCGGCGCCGATCAATGTGCGGCGGGGAAAGGGGACGGCGGATGGCATGGGACAAGCATGATCCATACCCCCTTGGTCCCGTCGCACCGGGGCGGTGCCGCGCAGGTTCCAGGAGTTTCCCTTGGGGATGGTCGTCAGGGTTGCGGAGCCGGAGTGCCTGGACTGGTCGCGTCAGTCGCCGGCGTGGTCGCGGTTGTTGCAGGCGTCGTCGATCGCCTGGTCGGTTCCGGTCGCGAACACGGGGACGAGGGCGAGTGCTTCCTTGCAGAGGCCGGTGGCGAGAGGGCTTCGGTGGCTGACGTTCATGTGGCCGCGGGGGTTGTCGTCGTTGTCGGCGTGGGCTGGGGTGGCGAGCGCAAGGCCGGTCATGGTCAGGACGGCAAGCACGCTGAGCTTCTTCATAGCCGGGTCAACGACCTTGGATCGGCCCAGGTCACGCGGCTGTTCGAGGCCAATGCGAAGGCCACCGGGACGACGGCGTCACCGTAGCCGCTCGACCAGAGCGAAGGCGTCCTCGGTCTTGGCGTGGGTCCTGCCCAGTCGGGTCTGCAGGATCTGTGCGCCGCTCGGCTGGGCTCCGGTGGCGGGGGTGGACGGGGGTGGCCGCGTGGCGGAAGCAGCAGAGGGCCGAGGGGGCGGGAGCTGCCCGGAGTGCGCCTACCGGCTTCTCCGTCAGGCGCGGTCGCCTCCCTGGGTGAACCGACAATCCCGCCATCCATCACCAACCACTGCCACACCCCGGACGTGAGTGGTGGACATGTGCCACGCTTATCGGCTGGGCTTCCCCGGACGGTAATTGACAGTGGTTCGCGATATGAACCTTAATTGAGAGCGAGGTCGGATGATTTCCCTTACTGATTTGCTCGATTTGGCGCGGCAGTTTGAGGGTGATCTCTCCTTGCCCGTCGACCTACTTCGCGTGGGCCATCGCACAATCGATGTTGACGCTACTCCTGTCATAATGGGATGCGTCAACCTTTCTCGTGATTCGACATATCGAGAAAGTGTCGCGACCTCAACGGGCTCTGCTATCCGAAAAGGGCGTATCCTTGCGGCTCAAGGAGCCGATATTGTCGATATCGGCGCTGAGTCGAGCAATCCCCGTACTGTGCGGGTGACGGCACGCGAACAGATCTCCGCGCTTGTGCCAGTCGTGAAGGAACTTGCTGAGCAAGGTGTCGTCGTTTCAATCGAGACTTACGAGCCTGCCGTTGTCCGATCGTGCTTGGAAGCGGGGGCGCTACTTTTGAACTACTCCGGTGGATTGGCCTCGGACGGTGAAATATTTCCAATAGTGGCAGACCATCAGGCGACGATTATTCTTTGCCACGTCGAAGGTGAGAACTCTCGGGACGTGAATGCAAAAGGTATCCGTGAAGACCCCATTCCTGGGATGCTTGACTATTTTGAGAGGCGTGTGGAAGGCGCTCGCTCGGTGGGAGTCGATCGAATCGCCATTGACCCTGGAATCGGATTCTCCCAGGAGGGATCTGTAACCGCCAATGATCGCATTCACTATCAAGCCAATACCCTGCTCAATACATTCCGATTGCGGCGGATAGGTCTGCCGATCTGTCACGCCCTACCACATGCTTTTGGTCTCTTCGAGGACGAGTTTCGCACCGCCGAAGGTTTCTTTGCAGTGTTGGCGCATCTAGGAGGAACAGGCATTTACCGCACTCACGAAGTTCCTAGGGTCAGGGCGGTACTCGCCGCTCTACGGGAACTGGGCCCTCAAGCCTGGCCGCCTCTTCGGTACGACGGCTACCGGGACGATCAACAGCCTGCGTGATGTTATCCCAGGAGCCGCTCCACCGAAGAGGCTCAACGAGCCGATCGAAGAGACAGAACCCGGGAGTTGCCCCGTGAGTGACTGGCCGCTGACCAAGACCTACCGCAGCACCTCCGGCGACGTCCGCTGGGACCACCTCGGCGAGCCGGGACGAAACCCGGTCGTCCTCTGCCACGGCACCCCCTTCTCCTCGTACGTCTGGCGGGCCGTGGCCCGTGCGCTCGCGCGCCGGCACCAGGTGTTCGTGTGGGACATGCCCGGCTACGGCGCATCGCAGATGTCGGCCGGGCAGGACGTCTCCCTCGCCGCCCAGGGCCGGGTGTTCACCGAACTCCTGGCGCACTGGGGGCTTGCCGAACCACTCGTGGTCGCCCACGACTTCGGCGGTGCCGTCTCCCTGCGGGCGCATCTGCTGCACGGAGTCCGCTACCGGGCGCTCGCCCTGGTCGACCCGGTCGCCCTGGCGCCCTGGGGATCACCGTTCTTCCGGCTGGTCGGCGGGCACTGCGAGGTCTTCGAGCAACTGCCGCCCGCCCTGCACCGCGCGCTGGTACGCGAGTACATCGGCTCGGCCAGCAGCCCCGGCCTGCACCCCGCCGTACTGGACCGGCTCGCTCGGCCCTGGCTCGGGGAGGTGGGCCAGGCGGCGTTCTACCGGCAGATCGCCCAGGCGGACCAGCGCCATACCGACGAGATACAGGACCGCTACGGCGAGATCGGCATCCCGGCCCTGGTGTGCTGGGGCCAGGAGGACACCTGGATCCCACCGGCGAAGGGCCACGAACTCACCGCCCGCATCCCGGGTGCGCGCCTCGAACCCATCACGGGCGCCGGCCACCTGGTCCAGGAGGACGCCCCCGCCGAACTCACCGCGGTGCTCGTCGACTTCCTGCAGAGCGCCCCCTGACGCCTATGGGATGAGGCTCGTCCAGGGCAACGATCACTGCGCTGATCCGGGGTTGCGCTGTTTGGCCTGGAAGCGCGCCTTCTTCTGACGATTCCCGCACGTGTTCATGTCGCACCATTTGCGGGTGCGGCTCTGGCTGGTGTCGAAGAAGGCGGCTCGGCAGGTCGGCGACGCACACAAGGCCAGTCTTCCGTCGCGTTCGCCCGCGATGATGCTGATCGCGTCGGCGGCGATCACGCCGAGGGCGTCTTCCACGCGGGAAGCCGAACTGAGCCGCCACTGCCGCTGGCCTTCGGCCGTCAGGAACGCCGCGGCCCGGCCCTGGGCGCTGCGGTCGTTGATGACCTGGACAGCAGACGCAGGGAGCGCGTCCTGGAGTGCGGCCGCTGTCGCGACGGCTTGAATCGACTCCCTCAGTTCCCGGGCGAGGTCGAGCTGGGCAGGGGTGCAGGAGTCCACTGCGAGGCCGCTCACGTTGAGCCAGTCGACGAGCCGCTGCGGCGTGGGAATGCGC
Source organism: Streptomyces sp. NPDC001137 (assembly GCF_040298885.1). Taxonomy (NCBI): domain Bacteria; kingdom Bacillati; phylum Actinomycetota; class Actinomycetes; order Kitasatosporales; family Streptomycetaceae; genus Streptomyces; species Streptomyces sp. NPDC001137. Next base: position 278,062 of record NZ_JBEPBA010000003.1, on the reverse strand, counting down.
TCCACGGCGTTGCCGTGACGCTCCGACAGAGTCCCCGTGAAGCTGGTCGCCAGGACGCTGCCGAGGCGGAAGTCAGGGAACCCATCGCGCATGGAACCACCTTAGCCGGTTGCGGCATGCCTCGGAGGACTGTTAGAACCGTCTTAGCCGGTTCCAAGGTGGCCAGGAGGTCTCATGTCCCGTCCAGCCGACGACGTACAAGCATTTGAAGCCCACGCACCTGACGCCGACCTCGACGATCTGCGCGCGCGATTGGCCGCGGCGCGGCTACCGGAGGCCGAGACGGTCTCTCGCGCCGCGTCCGGCCCTCGCCGCTGGGAACAGGGCGTTCCTCTCGCCGATCTCGTCGATGTCGTGAACTACTGGCGCACCGGGTACAGCTGGCGGTCGTTCGAAGAGCGCCTCAACGGGATCGGCCAGTTCCGCACGACCATCGACGATCTGGGAATCCACTTCCTGCACCGCCGATCCGCGCGCGCGGACGCCACTCCTCTGATCCTGACGCACGGCTGGCCGGACAGCATCGCCCGGTTCATCGACGTGGTGGACGAACTGGCGGATCCGAAAGACGCGGACGCGCCGGCGTTCCACGTCGTGGTCCCGTCGCTGCCGGGCTTCGGTTACAGCGACAAGCCGGCCACCACCGGGTGGGGCACCGAAAAGATCGCGGCCGCGTGGGTGGAGCTGATGGGGAGGCTCGGCTACGGCGAGTTCCTTGCGCACGGCGGCGACTGGGGAGGCAATGTCACCACGGTTCTCGGCGGCAGGTTCCCGGCGCACGTTCTCGGTATCCACACGACGTTCGCGGAGGGGCCGCCCGGGCTGTCGACGGACGGGCTGACGGCGGTCGAGCGCGGGTGGGCCGAGGAGACCCGCCATTTCTGGCATCACCGGGCGGCCTACGCGAAGCAGCAGGCGACCCGGCCGCAGACCATCGGCTACTCGCTCGTCGACTCACCGGTCGGCCTTCTCGCCTGGATCCTCGACAAGTTCGCCGAGTGGTCGGACACCGAGGACGGCCCGTTCGAGACGATTTCCAGAGACCGCGTTCTCGACGACGTCACCCTGTATTGGCTGACGCGGACCGGTGCGTCGGCGGCCCGCATCTACTACGAGAGCCACAACTCGCTCGACCCCGGGCTTCGGGTCGACGTGCCGTCAGCAATCACCATGTATCCCCGCGACGTCGAGAAGTGCCCGCGCCCCTGGGCACAGGAGCGGTACCGCCGGATCGTCCGATGGAGCTCGCCCGGAACCGGGGGACACTTCCCGGCGCTGGAAGTTCCCGAGTATTTCGTCAAGGACCTGCAAGAGGGCCTCGCGGCCGTGCTGGCCGCCCATCGCTGATCGTCGAAAGACATCGCTCGCTCCCACCTACGGAGTCACGCCCTGAACCGGGAAAGCGGGACAGATCTAGGGTGGGCGTGTGACCGACAGCAGCAAGCGCCCGATCGCCGTGTTCGACCTGGACAACACCCTCGCCGACACGGCCCACCGCCAGCGGTTCCTGGAACGCAAGCCGCGCGACTGGGACGCGTTCTTCGCCGCCGCACCGGCCGATCCGCCGATCCCGGAGGGCATCGCGCTGGTCCTGGAGAGCGCGAAGGAGTGCGAGATCGTCTACCTCACCGGCCGGCCCGAGCGCTGCCGGCGCGACACGCTGGCCTGGCTCGCCGCGCAGGGTCTGCCCGACGGGCGCGTCCACATGCGCCGCAACGACGACCGCAGGCCCGCCCGCCGCACCAAGCTGGAGATCCTGCGCAGCCTGGCCCGTACCCGGGACGTCCGCGTGCTCGTGGACGACGACGAATTGGTGTGCGAGGACGCCGAACGGGCCGGCTTCCCGGTCGTACGGGCCCACTGGACCGCCCCCTCGGCCGCCCTGGAGACGGCGCAGGAGGTGGAGGGGCGGACCTGAACCTGCCGCCCAACCCACCCCGTCAGGACGACTCGTCCAAACGGAAGCCCACCTTCAGGCCGACCTGCCAGTGGGCGATCTGGCCCTCTTCGATCTGGCCCCTGACCTGGGTGACTTCGAACCAGTCCAGGTTGTGGAGGGTCTGCGAGGCGCGGGTGATGCCGTTGCGGATGGCCTGGTCGACTCCCTCGGGTGAGGTGCCGACGATCTCAGTGACCCGGTAGGTGTGGTTCGTCATGCGGGTACTCCTCTCCGCCGTGACACCTGCGTCACGCGTCACTCCACCGTGCCCCAAGGCGGCGTGGAGCGCGACACGTCCGGGCCGCTTTCCTGCCCCCGGCCGCGCCGTGCACGCCGTCGTGAGCGGGCACCCCTGGCCCGGGGGTCGCGGGCGTCCTCGTCGCGGCCGGGCGGCGGGTCGGCCGGGCGGTCGTTCCAGGACTCGTACCCCTGGAACCCGTCGAAACCGACCGGCGGCGCCCCCTGTGCGGCCAAGGACGCCGTCGCGATGCTGTGCCGTGATGAGGAGACCTCTTTCACGGCGGCCAGGGCCAGGGTCTCGGTGTCGGGTTGCTCTGCCGCCGTCCGGTAGGTGATCGTGTCCGGCAGCATGACGAGCGACGTCGTGCCGGACTGCTCTCTGGCGGGGCGCAGCTGGACGCGGATGCCGTGGCGGCCCGCCAGTCTGCCGACCACGAACAGTCCCATGTGCTGGGAGATGTCGGCGTCCACGGTCGGCGGATTGGCCAGCTTGCGGTTGATCGTCGCGAAGTCCTCCGCCGGCAGGCCGATGCCCTGGTCGTGGATCTCGAGCGTGATGCGGCCGTCCGGCAGCTGGACGGCGGTCACGCGGACCTCCGAGTGCGGGGAGGAGAACGAGGTGGCGTTCTCCAGCAGCTCGGCCAGCAGATGGACGAGGTCGGTCACGGCCCGGCCGTGGATCTCGGCCTCCGGGATGCCGGAGAAGGCGATGCGCTCGTACTGCTCCACCTCGGAGGAGGCGGCTCGGATGACGTCGATCAGTGGCAGGGGCCGGTCCCACTGGTGGGCGGGTTTCTCGCCGCCGAGCACGAGGAGGTTCTCGCCGTTGCGGCGGACCCGGGTGGCGAGATGGTCCAGCCGGAACAGGTTCTCCAGCTGGTCCGGGTCGGTCTCGTGGTCCTCCAGGTCGGTGATCAGGGCCAGTTGACGCTCGATCAGGGACTGATTGCGCCGGGACAGGTTGGTGAAGATCGTGTTGATGTTGCCGCGCAGCAGCGCCTGTTCGGCGGCGAGCCGCACGGCCTCACGGTGGACGTGGTCGAAGGCGCGGGCGACCTCGCCGATCTCGTCCGTGCTGGTGATCGGGATGGGGGCGACCCGGGAGTCGACCTGGACGGGGGTGGCCCGCGACAGCCGGGTGATCAGTGCGGGCAGCCGCTGTCCGGCGATCTCGATGGCGGAGGCACTCAGCCGGCGCATACGGCGGCTCATCGTGCGCGCCACCCAGGCGGCGAGGAGGAAGGCGACCAGCACGGACGTGAGGACGAGCAGCGCGTTGACGATCGCGTCACGACGGGCGTCGTCGGCGATGTCGCGGGCGCCCGCGAGGGCCGAGTCGGTGAGGTGGACCTCGATGCTGCGGTAGGCGTCGAAGCCGAGCGTGGACGCGGCGAAGAACGACTCGGGCGTGATGCCCTCTGCGGTGAGCTGCGTGGTCGTCCGGCCGGCGGCGATCTCGCTGACCATCTTGTCCAGGTCGGGCGGGGTGACGTAACTCCGGCCTGCCGCCTTGGCCTTGGCCGCAGCGTCGGCACGCTGCTGCGCACCTCGCGTGGTCGCGGCCGTCAGTGCCTTCCGCAGCCGTGCCATGTCGTCGGCGGTGCCGGCACCCGCGTACTCCTGGAGCGCGACCTTTTCGAGATAGGCGTACGAGCGGAAGGACGCGAGCTGGCTGTCCAGTTCGCCCGGGGCGAGGGTGCCGCGGTCCTCGGCCAGCAGATGGGTGCCGATGGAGCGGATCAGTGACTCGGCCGCCTGGGTCAGGGAGATGGCGTAGAGGGTGCGGCCGAAACTCGCCTGGTTGTTGCTGCCGAAGCCGAGTTCGTTCGAGATCTCCATCAGGGGGTGCTGGACCATGTGGTAGCTCTCCTCGGTCTGCACACCGGTCAGGCGTGAGGTGAACGCGTTCGCGCGCACCGTCGGCAGCTGCTTCTCGCCGGCGCGGACCAGGCCCACGCGCCGCAGGAGGCCGGCGTTCTGCGGCATGCGGTCGACGGCCCGGTCGAAGGCCTTGGCATCCTCGTCGGTGGTACGGCTGGCCTGCACGACCGCGGCGGCGTTGCGTTCGCCCTTCAGCAGCGGGATGACGGCCACGTCGCGTTCGTTGATGGCGTCGCTGGCGTACTTGTTCGCCGCCCGCACCAACTCGGCCACCCGGACCGCATCGTCGGCTGCCTGCCAGGTGTCCACGGAGTGCTTGACCCGTATGCCGCCGAGGACGAGGGCGACGATGACCGGGATCAGCAGCACGGCCCTCAGACGCCTGGCCACGGGCCAGTTGCCGGTCAGGGACCTCCGCGGCGGGTCTTCGGATGTCGGGGAAACCGTGTTCGGCAAGATCGTCCTATCGCTGCGGGATCGCCTGACGTTCGACGCAGGCCCGGCATATCTCTTTACGTCCCGCCTACCACCCTCCGTTCACCCGCCGACCCAATAACGGCATTTTTCACGGGGCGAGTTGAGGCCTGTGCGCCGTGGGCGGGCGGCCGAGGAGCTCTTTGAACGCGGCCGTATAGGCGGCGGGGTTGTCGTAGCCGAGCAGGGCCGCGATGCGGGTGACGGGCATGCCCGCGGCCAGGTGCTTCAGGGAGTGCAGGATGCAGGCGCGCCGGCGCCACTCGGAGAAGCTCAGCCCGGTGCCGCTGCGGAACTGGCGGGCCAGGGTGCGTTCGCTGATGTTGAGGGCCCCGCACCACCGTGCGGGCGGGTCATGGATGTCCGGCTTCCGCAGGAACGCCTCGCACAGGCCGCGCAGCCGCGGCTCGGACGGCAGCGGCACATCGAGGGGGAGCGGGGTGAGGTTCCTGAGTTCGTGGAGAAGGAGGGCGACGAGTGCCGCGTCGCGGCTGTGCTCCGGGTAGCACGGCTCCATGTCGACGGCGGCGAGGATCAGCTCCCGCAGCAGGTCGGAGACGTCGACGGCCTGGCAGCGGGCGGGAAACCACGGCACGGCAGCGGGTTCGATGTAGAGACTGCGGGTGCTGACGCCCGCCATCGTGACCTGATGCCTGGTCCGGGGCGGGATCAGCACCGCGCGGGCCGTGGGGATCGTCCAGTTGCCGTCGTCCGTCTCGACCTGCATGACGCCGGTGGCCGCATACAGGACCTGGGCCCGGCGGTGCTCGTGCCGGACGAGCAGATGCTCCTGGGGATAGTCGGTGCCGATGGCGAGCACGGCACGGTCGAGGTCGTCCACCTCCGCGACCGGGATGTTGCGCATGCCACGAGACTAAGCACAACCACGCGGCTGTGTCTGCTGCGCGTAGGAACCTGGCAATTCGTCGATTGCCCGCCATGCCGCCCGATCCCTAGCGTCTGACCAGTGCTGATCTCCTTCTCCACCCTCCTGTTCTTCGGCTGTCTGACCGGCCTCACGACGGTCCTCTTCGGCTTCGGGGGCGGCTTCATCACCGTTCCCGTCGTCTACGGCGTCCTGAGCGCGACGGCGTGTTCGGCGGCGGACGCCATGCACGTCGCGGTGGCGACCTCGGCGGCGGTCATGGTCGTCAACTCCGTGGCGGCGGCGCTGGCCCAGTGGCGTCAGGGCCGGCTGCGCCGCGCGTACGTATGGCCGCTGGCGGCGTTCATCGCGGTCGGCGCGGGCGCCGGATCCTTCGTGGCCACCCTGATCGGCGGTACGGCACTGCGCCTGCTGTTCGCCGCCTACCTGCTGGTGACGATCGCCGACAGTGTGCTGCGCAAGGGGTTCCTCGCGGTGGCGCACCGGACGGGCCCGAAGCCGCTGGGCCGGGCCGCGATCACCCTCGGTGGAACCGGAATCGGTCTCGTGGCCGCCGGCCTGGGCGTGGGAGGCAGCGTCATGACGGTCCCGCTGCTGCGCCGCAGGGGCCTGCCCATGGCCGAGGCGACCGCCATGGCCAACCCGCTCAGCGTCCCCGTCGCCGTGGCCGCGACCCTCGTCTACGTCCTCGCCCCGAGCGCACCGGCCTGCGCGGGCCGACTCGGCTACGTCGACCTCACCGCGGGCGCCGCCCTGCTCCTGGGCTCGTTGCCCACCATCGCGTGGGCGCGGCGGCTCACCGCCCGGGTTCCGGACCGCGTCCACTCCATCGCCTACGTCCTGCTGCTCGTGGTCGTACTGGTGGTGATGGTGGCCGTGGAGGGCCGCCACCCCGTCGGATCCTGACCGGGGTGGCGGCCGGTGTTCGTGCGGGTGGTCCCGGTCAGGACGGGGCCACGGCGCGGCCTGTCTGCGGGGAGATCATCCCCGCGCACAGACTGCGGGCGGCCAGGCCCTGCGCGATACGGGGGATCGCGGCGACCGTGTTGGCGGGCCAGTCGTGCATGAGGATGACCTGCCCGTTGGTGAGCCGTGCGGCGGCGGCCACGATCGCATCCGTGCTGGCGCCGTTCCAGTCCTGGGAGTCGACGTTCCACAGGATCTCGGTCAGGCCGTATCCGGCCTCCACGGCCTTCACCGTCGCGTTGGTCTCTCCGTACGGCGGCCGGAAGAGTCTCGGCGTGCCGCCGCCCGCGGCCGCGATCGCCTGCTGGGTGCGGGAGATCTCCGAGTCGATCTGCGCCTGGCCGAGCTGGGTCAGGTGCGGGTGGGTGTAACTGTGGTTGCCGACCCACATGCCCGCGGAGACCTGGGCCTTCACCTGCGCCGGGTAGGCGGCGGCGTAGCGGCCCTCGTTGAACATCGTGGCCCGCAGCCCGTTCTGCTTCAGCGCGCTCAGCAGGGCGGGTGTGTTGCCGGACGGGCCGTCGTCGAAGGTGAGTCCGACGTAGCCGTTGCAGGCGGCGGCCTGCGCCGGCGCGGCGTGGAGGGTGAGAGTGCCCGTGGCGGCCAGGGCGGCGGCGGCCAGGGCCGTCGTCCAGGGACGTAACGGGAGACCTCGGCCGGTGCTCATCCCGACACCGTGATGTTGGAGCTGCCGCTGCTCTGGTAACCCTCGGTCGCGAGGATCATGTAGTACTTGAAGCTGCCGAGGGGCATTCCGGCGCGTGCCCAGGCGTCGAAGTGGTTGCCGGTGGTGATGGTGCCGCCGGTCCGCTTCGACTGCCGCACGCTCCAGTACTGGTTGAAGGTCTTGTTGCCCTCGACGGACGGGGCGTTGTACCGCGTCGTCTGGTAGATGTCGTACGTGCCGCCGTCGCTGGAGACCGTGCCCTTGTACGTGCCCGTGGGCCGGTAGGTGCCCCAGTTGTCGACGATGTAGTACTCGACGAGCGGGTTCGACGTCCATCCGTACAGCGACAGATAGCCGTTGCCGGACGGGTTGAAGCTGCCCGAGTAGCTCACGTTCCTGCGCGCTCCGGTGCTCCAGCCCTTGCCGGCGACGAAGTTGCCGGTGTTCCTCCAGCTCGTGCTGTAGTTGCCGCCGGAGTTCAGGGTCATGGAGACGGTGCCCTGGGCGTCGGTCCAGAACGAGTAGTAGAAGCCGTTGTTGGTGCCGGTCTGGTTCGTGGTGATGACCGTGGCGGCGCGGGCGGTGCCGGGCAGAGCCAGCACCGACGCGGCACCCAGCAACAGGCCGCAGGCGGTCCTGCGGTTCATCGGCAGTGCGGGTTTGCCGTTCATGTGGGGTTCCTCCTCGCTGTTCGAGGCCGGGTATTGGTCGAACAGTGTTGGCCTGTCCCCGTCAAGCGTCAATAGTTTCGGCATTGATCGCGAAACATTCGGAGTCTTGGACAGCAGTTATCTGCCAGAGGACCAGTTATCCAGACCATGACTGGGCGCGATTTCTCGAATGTTTCGAAGACCTTCCGGACTGTCGAAGTCGGTGGACGCCTTACCTTGCGTCCAGGTCGGCGAAGAGCAGGTGGTGATCCGAGTACGAGGTGGGTTGCACGCGGTGCTCAAGTGGGGCGATGCCTCGTAGGAACACGTAGTCGAACCTGCTGTACCAGTCTGTGGTCGGCTCGCAGGTGCCGGCGCGCGAGGGGCGGCACCGGGGGTCCGCGTCCGCGGCCAGTGCCCACATCCGGGCGAGTTCGGGGGCGTCCGGCACGGCGTTGAAGTCGCCGAGGACGATGGCGCGGTCGTGCCGGGCGACCTCGGTGGCGAGTACGGCGGTCTGTTCTGCGCGGACCGCCTCTTGACGCCGTTGGGCGAGGTGGGTGTTGAAGACCCGGACGGGCCGGCCGTCCACCGTGGTGGTGACGGCCATGTAGCCACGGTCCTCGGAGCCGCCGTCGGGGTATTCCACGGTGACGCGGTCTGTCATCGGCGCCGCTGAGAGGATCGCCTGGCCGAAGCCTCCCGGACGCCACGGCGCTCCACCGCAGCGACCCCAACTCCGAAGCACCGGCCCGTACTCGACGTGGTAGACCAGCCCGTACAGGCGCCCCAGGTAGTCCCGGATCCGCTCGACGTCACTCACGCAAGCTGCTTCCTGCACGCCGATGACCTGCGGCGCATACGTGGCGATCTCCGCCGCCCGGTCCACGTTGCCCGCCTCGCAGGGGTTGCAGAGGTTCCAGGTCATGACCCGGTTGGCAACGACATTCCTGGCGGCATCGGCGGGCAGCGACCGGGTGAAGAGGGTGCCGCCCGGGACACTGGGGCCGACGAGCAGCATGCAGGCCACGACCATGGCGCCCGCGAGCAACCGCGTGCCCCTTTCGAGCACCATGGCCTCCTCGCGGCATCCGACGTGTCCCGGCACGAGGTTATGCGAGCTCGGTCGTCGGCAAGGGCTGTTGGGCCACTCACAGCTGACGGGCCCGACCGCCGTTCCCGGCGGTCGGGCCCCAGGGTGCAGAGATCAGCGCGCCACGCTCAGCGACAGCGCGAACCGACCCTCCTCGTCCGTCCACCAGTGGGCCAGCTCCAGCCCCGCCGCGGACAGTTCGCTCCGTACGCCCTCCTTGCGGAACTTCGCCGACACCTCGGTGCGCAGCTCCTCGCCCGCGTCGAAGTCGACGGCGAGGTCGAGGGCGGGGATCTTCACCGACTGCGTTGCACGCGAGCGCAGACGCATCTCGATCCACTCGTCGGCGCTGTCCCACAGGGCTACGTGGTCGAAGGCGTCCGGATCGAAGTCGGCGCCCAACTCGCGGTTGACGACGGCCAGGACGTTCTTGTTGAACGCCGCCGTCACTCCGGCCGCGTCGTCGTACGCCCGGACCAGCACCTGCTCGTCCTTGACCAGGTCCGTGCCGAGCAGCAGCGCGTCACCGGGGGACAGCAGGGAGCGGATCGAGGCGAGGAAGGCGGCCCGTTCGACCGGCAGCAGGTTGCCGATCGTGCCGCCGAGGAACGCGATCAGCCGGGGCCCCGGCGTGTCCGGCAGCGTCACGCTCGCCGTGAAGTCGGCGATCAGCGCATGGACCTGGAGACCGGGACGCTCGGCGACGAGCGCCTGCCCGGCCTGGGTGAGCGCGCTCTCGCTGACGTCGACGGGCACGTACGTGTGCAGTTCGGTCAGCGCGTCCAGCAGGTGGCGCGTCTTCTCCGACGACCCGGAGCCGAGTTCGATCAGGGTGCGGGCGTGCGTCGCCGCGGCGATCTCGGCGGAGCGGGCGATGAGGATCTCCCGCTCGGCGCGCGTGGGGTAGTACTCGGGCAGCTCGGTGATCTGCTCGAACAGCTCGCTGCCGTGGGCGTCGTAGAACCACTTCGGCGGCAGCGTCTTGGGTGTGCCGGTGAGGCCGTGCAGGACGTCTGCCCGCAGGGCGGCGTCCGTGGCGTCCTCGGGCAGGGTGCGGGTGAGAAGGAACGGACTCACGTACGGGGCTCCTTCGGCAGTGCGGGGGCCGAGGCGTCGTTCGGCTCCTTGAGTGGGGTGAGCAGCACGTCGGTGCGGCTCGCCGCGAGCAGGGTGCGGTCGGGGACCTCCTGCCAGTGCGGGTCGTCGTCGTAGGGCTCGGAGGCCACGACGGTGCTGCGGCCGGGCCGGGACAGGTACCAGAGGGTGTCGCCCCAGGTGGTCGCGGTGATGGTTTCGCCGTTGGTGAGCAGCAGGTTGAGGCGGGAGCCGGGTGCCGCCTCGGCGACCTCCACGACCGTGTCGGCCAGCGCCTGCGCCTCGTCGTCGCCGGCGCGCAGCCGCGCGAGAACCAGCGCCCACACGAGCGCCGAGTCGTTGCGGGCCTCCATCGACAGCACGTCGACGGCGGGCAGGCTCGCCACCAGGGGCGCCAGCGAACCCGGCCACCCCTTCACGGCACCGTTGTGGCTGAACAGCCAGGTCCCGGCCGCGTACGGCGCCGCCGCGGCCTCCGCGTCGGCGCCCGACAGCGTCGCGTCCCGTACGGCGGCCAGGACCGCCCCCGAGCGCACGACCCGGGCCAGGTCGGCGAAGGACAGGTCGGCCCAGATGGGCCCGGCGCGGCGGTAGCGGGCCGGCACCGGGTCGCCCTCGGCGTACCAACCCACCCCGAAACCATCGGCGTTGACCGTCCCGTACCGCTGCCGCCGGGGTGCCCACGACTGGCGGTAGAGGCTGTGCGCGGGCTCCACGAGGACGCGGCCGAGCGGCTCCTCGGGCCCCAGATAGGCCAGATGACGGCACATCAGACGTCTCCCGCGGAGCGGGCGGTGCGGAACCCGGAGAAGATCTGCCGCCGGATCGGGTAGTCCCAGTTGCGGAACGTCCCCCGGCAGGCGACCGGGTCCACGGCGAACGAACCGCCGCGCAGGACCTTGTACTCCGGCCCGAAGAACACCTCCGAGTACTCCTTGTACGGGAAGGCCTCGAAGCCGGGGTAGGGCGCCAGGTCGCTCGACGTCCACTCCCACACGTCGCCGATCAACTGCCGTACGCCGAGCGGGGATTCGCCCGCGGGGTAGCTGCCGGCCGGGGCCGGGCGCAGATGCCGCTGCCCGAGGTTGGCGTGCTCGGGCGCCGGGTCGGCGTCACCCCACGGGTAGCGCATCGAGCGGCCGGTGGCCGGGTCGTGGCGGGCGGCCTTCTCCCATTCGGCCTCGGTGGGCAGCCGCCGTCCGGCCCAGCGGGCGTAGGCGTCGGCCTCGTACCAGCACACGTGCACGACCGGCTCGTCGGGCGGCACCACCTCGGTGATGCCGAAGCGGCGCCGGAGCCATTGCTTGCCGTCGCGTTTCCAGAACAGCGGGGCGTGCAGGGAGTGCTCGCGGATGTGCGCCCAGCCGGCCGCCGTCCACCAGCGCTCGGTATCGTAGCCGCCGTCGTCGATGAACGCCTGGTAGGCGGCGTTCGTCACCGGTGTGGTGTCGATGTAGTAGGGCGCCACCTCGCGCCGGTGCGCGGGCCGTTCGTTGTCCAGCGCCCACGGTTCGGTGGAGGTACCCATGGTGAACGGGCCGCCGGGGACGAGGACTTCGGCAGGGCCGGTGAACAGCGGCACCGGTTCCGGGTCCGGGGCGGTCAGGGCCTGCGGGCCCTTGCGGAGCTGATGGGTGATCAGCATCGTCTCGTCGTGCTGCTGCTCGTGCTGCGCGATCATCCCGAAGGCGAAGCCCGCCTCCGTGAGCCGGGTGCCGTGGAAGTCGGCGCCTTCCAGCAGGTCCATCACCCGCCCGCGCACCTCGGCCGCATAGGTGCGGGCCTCGGCGGGCGGCAGCAGCGGCAGCGAGGGCCGCTCGGAGCGCGGGTGCTCGAAGGCGTCGTAGAGGCCGTCGATCTCGGGGCGCATCGCCTCCCGGCCGGCGACGGCCCGCAGCAGCCACAGCTCCTCCTGGTTGCCGATGTGCGCCAGGTCCCACACCAGGGGCGACATCAGCGGCGAGTGCTGCGCGGTCAGGTCGGGCTCCTCGACACAGCTGGTCAGGAGCGTGGTGCGGGCGCGAGCCGTGGTCAGGGTGGTCAGGGCACGCTCGCGCAGGGTCTCGGCGTCGATCGAGGGTTCGTCGAGGGCGGGGTCGGTCATGATGTGCGGAGATCCTTCCCGTGCGGGCGCCGGTCGGTGCCGCGCACCCGGTCCAGCAGATCGTCGGCCGGGCTGCGGCCCTGCATGACGTAGCGGTCCAGGTACGTCGCCACGGCGTCCGTGACCTGGGTGGTGGCGCCGAGCCGGGGCAGGGCGTCGAGCGCGGCCGTGAAGCAGGTGATCGCCGCCTCGTGCAGCTCGGGGTCGGCCAGGCCGGCTCGGGCCGCGTCGATCCACAGCGGATTGTGCGGCGCCGGCAGCGAGAGCGCCCGTTCGGCCAGGGGCTTCACGGTGCGGTACGCGGTCTCGGCGGCCTCCGGGTCGTCGAAGAGCGCCTTCGTCACGGCGAGCGGGACGATCCACCCGTCCTCGCCCGGCTGGGCGTCGATCATGCGCAGTTCGAGGAACCCACGCGGTCTGACCGGCGGGAACAGTGTCGTGATGTGGTAGTCGAGGTCCTCGCGGGTGGGCGGCCGCGGTGCCCCCGACCTGGTCCACTCCCGGAAGGTCAGCCCCTCCGGAACGTCCCAGGGACCGTCGTCCGCGCGTATGCACATCACCGGCGAGTCCAGGACGTGCCGGGCCCAGGTCCGGCGGGGATCGCCGTCCAGTGGGGGTGCGCCCGCGCGGCCGGGACCGATCTCCAGCCACAGCAGCTGTCGGGTGGAGCGCCAGCCGGTGGGCTCGTGTCCGGCCAGCGGGGAGTTGGCGAAGGCGGCCACCAGGACCGCGCCCAGCTGGTGCGCCAGCCACCAGCGGCGGCCGTGGCCGAGGGGGCCGGGCTCCTCGTGTCCGGCGTCCAGACAGACCTGGACGGAGGCCGAGGTGCACATCATGCGGCGCCCGGACGGGCCGGTGCGGTCCAGGCAGGTCTCCATGGCGTCGTAGCGCCGCTCGTGCAGGAACCGGCGGGGCGGATGCCAGGGGTCGTGGCCGATGCCGACGAGTCCGAGATCCTGCCCGGCGAGGACCGAGCGGACGGCGTCGAGGTCGGCGGAGACGGTACCGATGCACTCCATCAGGGAGGTGGCGGGCGGCGAGCTCAGCTCCAGCTGGCCGCCGGGCTCAATGGTGAGCGCCGACCTCAGGGGCACGGTCCGCAGTGCGGCGTAGGCCGCTTCGAGTCGTTCGGGTGTGACGGGGAGCTGCGGTGTGCGCAGCTCGTGGACCAGCCATTCCACTTCGACCCCGACATTGCGGGGTGGGCCGGTCTTGAAACAGATGCCCCGGACCAGTGCCTCCACCTCGGGTGGGGTGAGGGCGGTGCGGGGCTCCGTACACTCGCTCGCCGGAGCGGCGCTCGGCGTATCTGACATGTCGGGAACCTCCTGAGATTCGACCGTGCCGCCGGCCCGGCCCGTCAGGTACCCGGACGGCAGCACTCGTCCCACCCAAGACTCTCCCGCCGTATCGCACAAGGGTGCGTATCGGCATGTTCCGGCTCGGTAATCTCCTCGTTCCGGGCGTTTCCTGTGGCTTTCCTGGGCGTTCGCGGACGCGGAAACTCTGTTGCACCGCACGTCCAGGATCGCCCACGATCGGTCCATGAGCACGACGGGGGAGCGCGCACGGCGCGCGAGCGTGGCGCACACGGGGGTGGCGCCATGAGCGCGCGCCTGCGCGGCGTCGCGCGGCAGACGGAACAGATCGTGGCCGCGGGCGTCTATCGGGCGCCCGACGGGCGCGAGGTGTCCATCGAGGCGGTGGAGGCGGCGCGGGCCGGTACGGGGATGTACGGGCCGGAGCCCGTGCAGGTCTCACCGACCGCCGCCGCGGACACGTTCTTCGAGGTCACCGGCGAGAGCAGCCTGGAGGCCGCACGGCGGCTCGGCGGGCAGGTGGCGGTGTTGAACTTCGCCTCGGCCCGCAACCCGGGCGGCGGTTTCCTCAACGGCGCCCAGTCCCAGGAAGAGGCCCTGTGCCGCGCCTCCGCGCTGTACACGTGCCTGCTGCGGGTCCCGGAGTTCTACGACCACCACCGCACCCACCGCGACCCGTTCTACAAGGACCGGGTCATCCACTCCCCGGCGGTGCCCGTCTTCCGCGACGACCGCGGCCGCCTGCTGGACGAGCCGTACACCGCGGGCTTCCTGACCGCCGCCGCCCCGAACGCGGGAGTGATCAGGCGTACGGCACCGCAGCGCGCCACCGAACTGCCGCAGGCCCTGGCCGTCCGCGCCGAGCGGGTGCTGGAGACGGCCGTGGCCCACGGCTACCGGCGCCTGGTGCTGGGCGCCTGGGGCTGCGGGGTCTTCCAGAACGACCCGGCGCAGGTGGCGGGCGCCTTCCGGACGCTGCTCGGCCCCGAGGGCCGGTTTGCCGGGGTCTTCGAGCACGTGACGTTCGGGATCCTGGACCGCACCACGGGCCATACGTTCCGAGGCGCGTTCGCACGGGCGTTTCCTGTGGTGCAGTCGCAGTCGAGCCGGTGAGCCCCCCGCAGACGGGGGATGCTGCGGGGGACTCACATGGGAAGACGGACGAAGGACGGCCCGCGTTCCCCGGCTCCAGGACTTTGCACCTCGTTGCTTTCGCACAGGCTCCGGAGTGTCCGGCAGGCCCCGTCCGGGTGCGGTTTCAGGGAGCCTGGCCGATCTGCAGACCGGCACGTCGGCGGTGGACCGTCAGATAGGCGAGGCCGTCGTCCCCCGCGGTGATGCTGCGGGTGGAGCCGTGCGGGAGCCAGAGCAGGGTGCCGGAGGTCAGGGACTGCTGCTCGTCCCGCGGATCGGCGCCGAGGACGCCGTCGCCTTCGACGACGAGCACCAGTACGTCCAGGTCGGGCTCGGCGTGCGGGGCGATGTGGCGGCCCGGCGTCAACCGGACCAGATTGGCGTCGAGTTGGCGTCCGCTCTCGGCGAGCTTCCAGAGCACCGCGGTATCGCTCGAGGCCGTGGCGGTCAAGGCGTCGGTGTTGCCCAGGATGCGCGGGATCGCGGCCTCCGGCTCCGGACCGACCTGCCTGTCGGCCTTGCTCATCTGCTCCCCTCCATCCTGTCCGCCTACGTCCGTCGTACCGCCTGCCCACCAAGCCCTACCGCCTGCCCACCAATTATTACAAGTATTATTTGGAGAAAATGGCCGCAGGGGGAGGGGAGTGAGGGGCATGCCCGGGGCGCACAGAAGCGCGCGCCGCCGTGAGGTCCTCGACGTGCTGCGCACGGCCGCGACCCCGCTCGGCGTCACGGAGACGGCCGAGCGCATCGGAGTCCACCCCAACACCGTCCGCTTCCATCTGGAGGCGCTGGCCGGCGAGGGACTGGTCGAGCGGCAGGTGCTGGAGCCGTCCGGGCGCGGGCGGCCGCGCACCGTCTACGCCCCGAGGCCGGGCATGGACCGGGGCGGAACCCGCAGCTATCGGCTGCTCGCACAGATGCTCCTCGGCCGGATCGCCGCCATGGGGCCCGACGCGCGTTCCACCGCGATGGAGGCCGGCCGCGCCTGGGGCCGCTCCCTCGTCGAGCCGCCGCCCCCGTCCCGGCGGCCCACCCCCGAGGAGTCGGCGGGCCGGCTCGTCGAGCTGCTGGACGGTCTCGGCTTCGCCCCGGACCCGGAGGGCGGCGAGGTCCCCTCGCGGATCCGGCTGCGGCACTGCCCCTTCCTGGAACTCGCCGAGGAGTACGGCCAGTTGGTCTGCCCGCTGCATCTGGCCCTGATGCAGGGCGCATTGGCCGAGCTGCGCGCCCCGCTGACCGCGACCGATCTGGAACCGTTCGCCGATCCCGATGCGTGCCTGGTCCACCTGGCGCCCGTGCCGCAGCGGACAGCAGAAAGGCATCCTTGATGTACCCCGCGTGGGCCGCAGTGGCGGTCGCGGCCACCTTCGTCTGGCTCGGCATGGTCCTGGCGATCTCCTTCCTGGAGGCACCGCTGAAGTTCCGCGCGCCGGGCGTGACCATCCCCATCGGGCTGGGGATCGGGCGGTTGGTCTTCCGGGCGCTGAACCTCGCGGAGGCCGTCCTCGCCGTCGTGGTGGTGGCCGCCGTCGCGGCGGGCGATCCGCCCGGCCGCGTCATGGGACCGGTCGCCGCCGCGGCGGTGCTGCTCCTCGCGCAACTCCTCGCGGTGCGCCCGCGCCTCAACCGCAGGTCGGACCGGGTCCTGGCGGGCGAGGACCTGCCCCGCTCGCGCGACCACCTGTACTACGTCGCCCTCGAGGCCGCCAAAGTCGCGGCCCTGATCGCCCTCGGGATCTGTCTGCTGACTGCCGCCTGAGTGAACCTTGTGCGACCCGAAGGGGTCTTCTCAGTCGGCGCGGGCATCGCGAGCCGTCCGTGACCAGCGAAACCCACTTGCACCGCCCCGATAGCATGTTCGAGCCCACGACGATCGCGTCACAGTCCGCCCTCTACCGAAAAACCACGCCATCCAGCACAAAAGAGACCTGACTAACCAACATCCAAAAAATCGGCCAGCCAATTGATATCCAGAGAATCGCGGTCATTCCCGCGAATAAGATCCGGTTCAGCCTTCGCCACCTGGTGGCGGCCGCGGACGATGCTGTGGACCGCGGCGGGTGTGGTGGTGCTCGGATTCCTCCTCGCGCTGGAGGTCGCCGCGCGCCACTACGGCCTGCCGGGGCCGCTCACGACCCAGGTGCAAGAGGTGGTACTGCCCCCGAAATCGGGTTTCCTCCTCTACGCCAGCATGGGTTTGATGATGGTGGTGCTCACCCGGCGGCAACGGTTCATCGCGGCGGGTACCGCGATCGGCATCGACCTCGTCTTCCTGGTGGTGCGCTGGGCCAGTGACGTCAAGGTGACCGACAACCACCACCCGTTCGGCAACGGCGCGTTGTGGGTCATTCTGGGCTGCGCCGTCATCGCCGTCACGCGCCGCACCGGCCAGGAACGTCTGCTTCTGCTGAAGGGCGTCGGGCTGGCCCTGCTGCTGGTCGCCGGGCGCAAGACCGGTGACACCTGGCTGCTCATCACGTCGAAGTCGCGCCACATGGTGCTCGACCAGTACGTGGCAACCGCCGATCACGCGCTGGGCAATCCGTCGTGGCTGGTGGGCCGGGTCGTCAAGGCCTCCGGCCCGGTCGGCTTCCACCTTCTCGACCTCGTCTACGGCCAGCTCGCGGTGGCCGCCGTCGTCGTGACGCTGTACCAACTGCGCAACGTGGCCGCGGACCGCCGCTTCCCCAGCCATCACCTGGTGCGCACGTTTCTGGTGATCGGCCTCCTCGGACCGGCCATTTACATGATCTTCCCGGTGGTCGGACCGATCTTCGCCTACGGCACCGGCACCGACCAGTGGCCCTCACCCGACCTGGCGCCGGACGCGCTGCCCACCGTGCACTGGGCGGTGGCCGACCTGTGGCCGGGCACGGCGCCGCCGCTCAACGCCCCGCACCCGATGCCGTTCGACGACTACACCCCCCGCAACTGCATGCCCAGCCTGCACACGGCATGGGCCACCGCGATCTTCATCCACTCCCGGAAGGGCCCACGGGCCCTGCGCTTCGCCGGCACCTTCTGGCTGATCGCGACGGTCTGCGCCACCCTGGGATTCGGCTACCACTACGGCGCGGACCTCATCGCAGGCGTGGTGTTCACGCTCACCATCGAGGGGGCTCTGCGCGCCCACGGCCGCGGCTGGGACCGGTCGGGCATCCAGCTGGTCGCCCACGGCGCAACGGTCTTCGCCGCGCTGTTGGTGTCGTACCGCTATCTGCCGATGGACATGGCCAGGCTCCCGTGGCTGTTCGGGCCGCTGCTCCTGCTGGCGATGATCTCGGTGGTCCACGACTATGTGCGGACCACCAGAGCGTGGGAACCGACGGCAGTTCCGGCACGGCAACTGGAGCCACAGCCCGAACTGGCATGACCCGCGCGAGGCCCCGGTCGGTCAGCCCGGGGCCTCGCGTTCAGCTCCAGCCGTAGCGCTCCGCCAACCGCTGTCGCACCAGGTTGAACCGCCCCCGGTCCAGCGCGCAGGCCTCGCGGCGCATGCCGTCCTCGTGCAGCCGCAGCACCCGGTCCACGTCGATCCAGGAGTCGCGCCCGGAGCGGTCCCAGGGCCCGCTGCCGATCGCCACCCACTCCCGGTCGCCGTCGTGCCGCTTGCTGGACAGCTGCACGGCGAGCAGAGTGCCGGCGCTCTCGCGGGCGACGACGAGCACCGGGCGGTCCTTGCCGCGGCCGTCGTTCTCCTCGAAGGGCACCCAGGTCCACACGATCTCGCCCGGGTCGGGGTCCCCGTCGTGCGCGGGGGAGTACTCGGTGCGCACCCTGCCGACCTGGCGGGGGTCGGCCTCGGTGGTGGCGGTGGGGCCGAAGCGGCCCGGCACGTTCTCATCGGTAAACGCAGTCACGCAGGCACCCTACGTCTCCCGACACAAGGAGGTTTCCGGACCTCCTTGCATGACGGTGCGTCAGTGGAGTCGGGCGCGCGCGGCCTCACATCCGGGATCTCAGTACGTCGACCTCACAGCCCGGCGCGAAGGGGTCGAAGCCGTGCTCGCTCAGCCAGCGAACGATCAGCAGGCTCCGCAGTGACCACCATGCGCGGATCACGTCGAGGTCGACGTCGGCGCCATAGCCGGCGATGACGTCGTCGAGGTGCTCCTCGTGTCCGAGCGTGAAGGTGGCGAGGTCGTGGAGGGCGTCCCCCTGGCCCGCCTCGGACCAGTCGATGATGCCCGTGACCTCGTCGCCGTCGACGAAGACATGCGCGATCTGCAGGTCGCCGTGGGTGAACGCCGGAGTCCACGGCCGGAGCGCGGCCTCGGCCACCCGGCGGTTGCGGGTGACCAGGTCGGCGGGCAGGACGCCGTTCGTCACGAGCAACCCGCACTCCTCGTCGAGCTCCGCCGCCAGCGTGCCGATGCTCCGCCCGGCCCCGCCCGGCCGGGGCGGCAGCGGCGCGTCGTGCAGCTTCCGGATGGCGGCGCCCGCCGCGGCCCAGGCCGCCGGCGACCCGGTGGACGGCCCGCCGAGGCGCCCGAGCGTCGTCCCCGGGAGGGCGGCGACCGCCAGCACGTGCGGCTTGCGCCACAGGACCCGCGGGGTCGGGACCGGCGCGAGGGTCATCGCCTCGACCTCGACGTCGATACGCGCCTGGTCGCTGTCCACCTTCAGGAACACGTCGCCGACGCGCAGAGTCGCCCGCTCGGAATGGGCGACGACGACTTCGACCTCATCCATGGGCGACCAGTATCCCGGGGACGATCGCCGACGTCGCCGGGTTTGTCAGGTGCGATGACGCGGCTGACCGCGTCCCGCCGGGCGGTGGCCTCGGGCACCACGCCGACCAGCCCTGCGAAGGGCCGAGGCACGCAGCAGGCCGGGGGCCCTCGAAACCGAGGACCCCCGGGGCTGCCGGCGTACCGCTGCCGGTGCGGCTATCCCTCCTTCTCCACCGGCACCTTCTGCGACGGCGGTACCGCCATCCCGTTCAGGGACGGCGAAGTGCCGTGCGGGGTCTGGCCGTTCTGGTTCATCGAGGCCAGCAGCTGGCGGGCCAGACCGAGGCCGGTGCCGCCCATGGTGAGCGCCTTGGCGAGCATGTCGGCCATGCCGTCCGCGCCGTTGAGCACCACCATGTTGTCGACGCTGCCGAACGCGGACGCACCCGCCTTGACGATCTCCGGCCAGTTCTCGGCGAGCTGCTGGGCGACGACCGCCTCCTGGTTCTCGGCCAGGGCCGCGGCCCGCGCCTTGATGGCCTCCGCCTCGGCGAGACCCTTGGCCCTGGTCGCCTCGGCGTCCGCCAGACCCTTGGCCTGCGCGGCGGCCGCCTCGGCCTCACCGGTGACCTTGGTCGCCGTGGCGGCCGCGGCACCCCGTGCCTTCGTCGCCTCGGCCTCGGCACCCGCGGCCGTCTTGACCCGGGTCGCCTCGGCGGCGGCCGCCAGCTCGGTCTCCTTCGCCTTGGCCTGCGCCGCCGAGATCCGCGCGTCGCGCTCCGCCTCGGCCAACGTGCGCTTCTCGTAGGCCTTGGCGTCCGCGGGCTTGCGGACGTCCGCCTGGAGCTGCTGCTCGCGCCGGTGCGCCTCGAGTTCGGCGACCCGGGTCTCCTGGACGACGACCTCCTGCCGGGCCGCGGCATCGGCGAGCGGACCCGCCTGCCGTGCCTGCGCGGCCGCCTTGTCCCGCTCGGCCTGGTAGCCGGCCTGCAGGATCTCGCTGTCCCGGGTCGCCTCCGCCATCCGCGCGAACGACTGCTGCTCGGCCTCGGTGGCCAGCCGGTTCGACTCCGCCTGTGCGATCCGCGCGTCCCGCTGTACGGCGGAGGCGTGCGGTGCGGCCAGGTTCTGGATGTACCCGGTCGGGTCCTCGATCTCATGGATCTGCAGGGAGTCCACGATGAGCCCCAGCTTCTCCATCTCCGTGCCGCAGGCGGCCCGGGTCTGCGCGGTGAGCTTCTCCCGGTCGCGGATCATGTCCTCGACGGTCAACCCGCCGACGATGGAGCGCAGATGACCGGCGAACACGTTGTGCACCCGCTCCGCCATCAGCTTCTGCTGGTCGAGGAAGCGGCGGGACGCGTTCGCGATCGACACGTAGTCGTCGCCCACCTTGAAGATGACCACGCCCCGCACCTTGAGCGGAATGCCCTGGTGGGTCACGCAGTCCACATGCAGTTCGGTCTCGTTCAGGTCGAGCGAGAGCTTGCGCACCGCCTGCACACCGGGCAGCACCAGCGTGCCGCGCCCGGTGACGATGCGGAATCCCATGCCCTCGCCGAGCCCCTCCGTCTTGTGCTTCGAGCCGGAGATGACGAGCGCCTCATTGGGCTCGGCGACGCGCCACATGAGCTTGAACAGACCGATCAGAACGAGAATGGAGGCAGCCACCACTCCCGCAACGACGCCGACAACCATCGGCATACGCCCCCTTTGCATGGTGCCCTTTCGGCACCGAACGAAGGGAGTGTGCTCCTGCGCGAGACCGGTGAGAAGACGCCGGTGAATCCTTGTCGTTTTCTTGACGCCCACCCCTTGCCAAGGCTCTCACCTGGGGCGGAGCATGCTCAACTGTCGTAAGCGGCGGTGACGTAGACGGTCCTCGGCGGCAGGTACTCGACGACCATCACGACCGTGCCCCGCTCGATCCGGTCGGTCCCGGCGGCGGCGTACGCGAGGAAGTGCTCGGCCCCGCCCCGCACCCGGACGATCACCTCGCCGACGAGCCCGGGCCCGACCGTGCCGGTGACCCGCCCCATGAGCCCGACCATCGACGCATCGTCCATGGTCACAGGGTACGGGCCGAACCCGCCTACGCCGCCGGGGAGTCCGTGACGGCCCGGTGCGGCGGCCACGACTCGTGCCAGCGCAGCTCCGCCTCCAGCTGCGCGGCGAGCGAGATCAGCAAGGGTTCGCTGCCGGCCGGTCCGAGCAGCTGCGCCCCCACGGGCAGCCCGTCGCTCACGAACCCGGCGGGCACGTTGACCCCCGGCCAGCCCAGCACGTTCCACGGCCAGGCATACGGGCAGGCGGCGATCATCGCCCGGTCGGTGGCGAAACCGCTCAGCGACAGCATCGCGCCGATGCGCGGCGGGGGAGCGGCGGTCGTGGGCGCGAGGGCGACGTCGTACGACTCGAAGAAGGTGCCGATACGGCGCTGCAGCACCACCTCCGCACGCCGCGCCGCCTTCAGCGGCACCCCGCCCAGCAGCCTGCCCAGCCGGGCGGCCTCACGGGTGCGCCGGTCGAGGAGTGCGGGGAACGGCGTCTCGGCCACGCGCTCTGCGATGCCGGCGGTGGCGCGGGGGACGAAGGTGAGCCCGATCTGGCCGTAGGGCGGGTCGGCCTCCTCCACGACATGCCCCAACGCGCTGAGCTGTTCGGCCAGTTGGAGCACGCGGGCGCGGACCTCCGGCTGGAGGCGGGCGGGCACGGCGGTGAACGGCGGTTTGAGGGAGAGCGCGACGCGCAGCCGCCCGGGCTCGCGGCCCACCGCCTCCAGGGCGTTGATGGCCGCCGGCCGGTGCGGATCGCGCTCGTGGTTGCCGCTCGCGGCGTCCAGGAGCAGGGCCGCGTCCGCGACCGTGCGGGCGAGGGTGCCGTTGACGGTGATGCCCTGGAACGACTCGCCGCGCGGCCAGGTGGAGATGCGGCCGCGCTGCGGCTTGATGCCGACGAGGTGGGTCCAGGAGGCGGGGATGCGCACGGATCCGGCGCCGTCCGAACCGAGCGCGGCGGGCACCAGACCGGCGGCGACGGCGGCGGCGGACCCGCCGGACGAGCCGCCGGGAGTGTGCTCCGGATGCCACGGGTTGCGCGTCGCGCCGAAGGCGGGCCCCTCGGTGAAGGGCCACTGCCCGAACTCGCAGGTGTTGGTCTTGCCGACGATCACAGCCCCGGCCGCGCGCAACCGGCGTACGGCCTCGCCGTCCTCGGCGACCGGCGGGAACTCCCCGCCGCAGCCGAAGGCGGTCGGCTCGCCGGCCACGTCCATGTCGTCCTTGACGGCGACGGGCACGCCGAGCAGGGGTTTGCGCACCCCGGCGGCCAGCTGTTCGTCCGCCGCGTCGGCCTCTGCGAGGGCGGCTTCGGCGCGCACGATCCGGAAGGCGTTGAGGGTGGACTGCGTCGCCTCGATCCGCGCGAGGGCCTGTTCGACGAGCGCGCGGGAGGTGGTCTCCCCCTCGGCGAGAGCTCGGGCGGACTCCGCCAGGCCTGCGGCACGGTCGAGCGTCATACGGGACACCTCTCCGGGACGGCGTTGTCTACTGAACGGTAACGTCCTCTGGGCCGAAGTGGTACGGCATCTCGAACATCCCTTCCCTCGGCGGCGATTCGCCGGGAACGCAACCGCCGCACAGGTGTCGTCAAGTCCTGCTCAATCCATTGACGCACACAGGCCCCACCTCTACCTTCTGACCGACTTGCCGAACCATGTTCGATATTCCGGACATCATGGATTTCGGTTGGACCAAGGAGCCGCACGTGAGCACTCGACCCCCCGCCCCGTCCCGCCGCGCCCTCCTGCGCGCGATGGCCGCCCTGCCTGCCTCGGCGCTGGTCCTGGGCGAACTGCCCGGCCTGCTCGGCACGGCATCGGCCGCGGCGCCGGCGAGCGGCTCCGCCACCCGCTACACCATCGTCCCGTTCCTCAACAGCGACGACGGCACGGTGAACGTCTACCAGTCCGACGACGCCACCGACTTCCGCCTGGTGCAGGCCTCGGCCTACACCCCGCCCGGCAACAGGATCCGCGACGCGAGCGTCTTCAAGCACACGGACGGCTACTACTACCTCACCTACACCACGCACACCTGGCAGGACGTCAGCACGACCATCGGCTTCGCCCGGAGTTCCGACCGCGTCAACTGGACGTTCCTGTACGACTACACGGTCCCGATCGCCAACCTGTCCCGGGCCTGGGCGCCCGAGTGGTTCGTCGACAGCGACGGCAGCGTCAACATCATCGTGTCCTGCTCGCTCACCAGCGACGAGTGGATCTTCACCCCCTACCGCCTGAAGGCCGCCAACTCGGCGCTGACGGCGTGGAGTTCACCCGTCGCCCTGTCCGGGATCGGCTCCAACCACATCGACACGTACATCGTGAAGATCGGCTCGACCTACCACGCGTTCACGAAGAACGAGACGGCCAAGTACATCGAATACGGCACCGCGTCGAGCCTCACCGGCCCCTACACGATCACCAGGACCGGCGACTGGGCCGGCTGGGGCAGCTACCGCGAGGGCCCGTCCGTGATCCAGCTAGACAACGGCGGCTGGCGCATCTTCTTCGACGGCTACGGCGACGGCAACTACTACTACAGTGACAGCTACGACACCTTCGCGACCTGGACGGCCCCGAAGGCGCTGCCCTCCATCTCCGGCACGGCACGCCACTTCACGGTCATCAAGGAGACGGTGTCCGGCGGCCCGAGCCTCGCCAAGAACGTGACGCGCTCCTTCCAGTCGGCGAACTACCCCACGCGTTACTGGCAGGAGCAGTCCTCCCTGCTCAACCTTCCCGTGGTGACCAGCTCCAGCACGAGCGCGGAGAAGACGGCGTCCGCCTTCACGGTTGTCGCGGGTCTCGCCGACTCGAACGCCTTCTCCTTCCGCGACGCGTCCGGCAACTACCTGCGCCACTACGACTTCCGGGGCCGCTTCGACGCGAACGACGGCACGCCGACCTTCGCGAAGGACGCCACCTTCATCGCCAGAACCGGCACGGCCTCGGGCTCGATCCGCTGGGAGTCGTACAACTATCCCGGCTACTACCTGCGGCACTACAACTACCAGCTACGGGTGGAGGCGACGGCGGGGACGGATCTGTTCCGGCAGGACAGCTCGTTCGTGCCGGTGACGGCCTGGGGGTGAGCTGTGCCCTGCTTCAAGTTCGTCAACTCCGGCAGCGGGGCCGTCATAGATCGAGGACGAGGCGAGGGCCGCACGAGCGGGAGACGCAGATGAGCATGGTCTCGCCGGCGGCTCGTTCCTCCTCGGACAGCAGCGAGTCACGGTGGTCGGGTGTGCCGTCGAGCACGTCGGTCTCGCAGGTGCCGCAGGTGCCTTCCCGGCAGGAGAAGTCGACCACGACGCCGGCTTCCTCCACGGTTTCGAGCACCGAACGGTCCGGTGGCACGGTGAGGGTGAGCCCGGAACGGGCGAGCTCCAGCTCGAAGGCATCGGCAGGGCCGGTTTCGGCCGTCCGGACCGGGGCGAAGCGTTCGACGCCCAGCGTGCCGGGCGGCCAGTCCGCGCACCGCTCCTGCACCGCCCGCAGCAGGGGTTCGGGACCGCAGGCGTGGACCAGGGTCCCTTCCTCGGGCACACCCAGGAACGTGGCGAGGTCCAGCAGGCCGTACTCGTCCTGCGGACGCACGAGTACCCGGTCCCCGTACGGGGCGAGGCGGTCCAGGAACGCCATGGAGGTCCGGGTGCGGCCGCCGTACAGCAGACGCCAGTCGGCTCCCGCGCCCGCGGCTGCCTCGACCATGGGCAGGATGGGGGTGATACCGACACCGCCCGCGATGAAGAGATGGCGGGCGGCCGGCCGCAGCGGGAAGTTGTTCCGCGGTCCGCGGACCCGTACCTTGGCGCCTTCGTGCAGCTGGTCGTGGACGTATGCGGAACCGCCGCGGCCTTCCGGCTCACGCAGTACGGCGATCTGCCAGGCCTCGCGTTCGGCGGGGTGCCCGCACAGGGAGTACTGACGGATCAGCTCGTCGCCGTCGTCGCCGTTCAGGAGTACGTCGATATGGGCGCCCGGCGTCCAGGCGGGCAGTGGGCCTCCGTCCGGGCGGCGCAGGGTGAGGGAGACGACGTCGTCCGCGGCCCGGGTGCGGGTCTCCACGGTGAGAGTCGCGTCGACCGTGGGCAGTTGGTTGCTCATGATGGTTCAGCTCCGGGTTCGGGCCGGTGTCGGCACGTGCAGCAGTAGTGCGTCGCCCTGGCCGCCGCCCCCGCACAGGGCGGCCGCTCCGCTGCCGCCTCCGCGCCGTCGCAGCTCGGTGGCGAGGGTCAGTACGAGCCGGGCTCCGGTCATGCCGACCGGGTGCCCGAGCGCGATCGCTCCGCCGTTGACGTTCACCTTGTCCAGGGGGATGTCCAGCTCCCGTACGGAGGCCAGGGCCACCGAGGCGAACGCCTCGTTGATCTCGAACAGGTCCAGGTCGGCGACCTTCAGGCGGCCGTCCCGGGACAGCGCGTCGCGGATCGCGCCGGCCGGCTGGACGAGCAGCGAGGGGTCGGGGCCCGCGACCGTGCCGTAGGCACCGATCTCGGCGAGCGGTGTCAGTCCTTCCCGTCGGGCGCGCTCGGCGCTCATCATGACGACGGCCGCGGCGCCGTCGGAGAGCTGTGAGGCGTTGCCGGGGGTGATGGTGCCCGCGTCGGCGAAGGCCGGCTTCAGGCGCCCCAGGCTCTCGCCGGTGGTCCCCCGCCGTACGCCCTCGTCCACGTCGACCACCATCTCGCCCCGGCGCCCGGCCACGGTGACGGGGGTGATCTCCTCGGACAGCGCACCCGACTCCTGGGCGTGGGCGGCCCGTCGATGGGAGAGCGCGCTGTACTCGTCCTGTTCCGCACGGGTCAGGTCGAAGGGCCGTTGGTAGCGCTCGGTGGCCGCGCCCATGGAGACGCCGTCGAAGGCGCAGACGAGGGCGTCGCGGTCGAGGGCGTCCTCCAGCGCTGCCGAGCCGTACTTCCAGCCGGTGCGGGCTCCGCGCAGCAGGTGCGGGGCGTTCGACATGGACTCCATGCCACCCGCGACGACGATGTCGTGTCGGCCCGAGGCGATCATGAGGTCGGCCAGGGCGATGGCGTGCAGTCCGGACGGGCAGAGCTTGTTGACGGTGCTCGCGGGCACGGAGAAGGGGATGCCGGCCTGGACCGCGGCCTGCCGTGCCGGGTTGGGGCCGGCTCCGGCCTGGACGACATGGCCCATGACGACGGCTTCCACGGCCGCCGGTTCCAGGGCGACGGCGGCCAGGGCCGCGCGGATGGCGTGGGCGCCGAGGTCGACCGCGGACAGGGAGCCGAGGGCGCCCAGCAGTTTGCCGATGGGCGTCCGGGTACCGGCGACGATGACGGATCCGGGCATGGCCGGGACCTCCTGGGGCGTGGGACGGGGTCAGGCGGCCGTGCCGGCGTCCACGGCACGGTCGGCGATCAGATGGGCCGTCTCGTTGACCGAGTGCAGGACGATGCGGCCGCCGGGCATGCGCCGCACCCGGCTGACGGACGTGTAGTCGGGGTGGAACCAGAACATGGTGGGCAGGCCCAGCACGGTCGCCAGGTAGGTGTTGGTGATGCCGCCGTGGCACACGGCCGCGACCCGTCCGCCCGGATGGGCGTCGAGGATGGTGTTCATGGCGCGGACGGCACGGGCCCGGAAGGCGTCCCGGTCCAGGTCGGGCACGAAGTCCTCGAAGCGTCCCTCGGCGAGTGCCGCCGCCCGGGGATCCTCGGCGCCGATCTGCTCGGGCGGCGTGTAGGGCTGGGACACGTCCGTGTCCCACTCGCGCAGGTCGTCGAGGACGGTGGCGGTCATGCCGGTGAGCCGTTCCAGGGGCGCGGCGGTCTCCCGGGCCCGGCGGTAGGGGCTGACGTACAGGGCGTCGAGGTCCTCGTGTCCGAGCCAGGCGGCGAGATGGTCGGCCTGGGCGGTGCCCTCCGGGGACAGCCCCGGATCGAACACACCGGCCAGCGGGAGGCCGTGCCGGATGAGGAGGAGTTCGGTCATGGTGATCCTTCAGGGGGGTGAGCGGGCACAGGGGTGAGCGGGCACGGAGGTGCGGCTCAGCCGGCGATGGTCCGTTCGGAGGCCCAGTAGGGGCGGCGCATCGCGCGTTTGTCGAGTTTGCCCATCGCGTTGCGCGGGAGTTCGGGCACGAACTCGTACGACTTCGGGCACTTGTAGGCGGCGAGGCGCTCGCGGCAGAAGCGGTCCAGTTCGTCGGCGGGCGGTTCGTCCGCGGCCACGACGAGGGCCCTCAGGGACTCGCCGAAGTCCGGGTCGGGCACGCCGATGACGGCGACCTCGGCGACCGCCGGGTGCTGTCGCAGTACGGCCTCGCTCTCGGCCGGGTAGAGGTTGACCCCGCCGGAGACCACCATGTCCGCGGCCCGGTCGGTGATGAAGATGTAGCCGTCGGCGTCGACATGGCCGATGTCGCCGAGGGTGAACACGCCGGGGGCGATGTAGGCGGCCTTGGTCTTGTCCGGGTCCGCGTGGTAGCGCACGCCCTGGTCCTCCGGGGCCCGGAAGGCGAGCAGTCCTGGTTCGCCGGGCGGCAGTTGCCGGCCGTCGTCGTCGGTGACCAGGACCTCGAAGGGGGGACGCACCCGCCCGACGGAGCCCGGGTGGGCCAGCCACTCCGCGCTGCTGATGCGTGCCACGGTGCCCGCTTCGCTGGCGCCGTACGACTCGGTCAGTACGGGACCGAACCAGTCGATCATGGCTCGCTTGACGTCCGGCGGACACGCGGAGCCGGTGTGGGAGACCTGCCGCAGGCTGGAGACGTCGTACCGGGCGCGGACCTCGTCCGGGAGGGCGAGCAGGCGCTGGAAGTGGGTGGGCACCATCACCGTCGAGGAGACCCGCCACCTCTGCACCCGGCTCAGGAACGTCTCCGCGTCGTATCTGCCGAGGACGACCACCGGCTCGCCGGCGGCGAGGTGCCGTAGCGAGGTGAGCGGAGCGTTGTGCTGCAGCGGACCGCACACCAGGTGCGGTCCCGGCGGGAATCCGGGACGGGCGGACATCGCGGCGAGGTAGGCGGAGCTGTCGGCGACCGGGTCGCTGACCCAGCGCACCTCGGTGCCGCGTGCCCGTCCGGTGGTTCCGGAGGTGTAGACGAGCGGAGGCCGGGCGGGTCGGCCCGCGGGGAGGGTGTGCCCGGTGGGTGCGGCGGCCAGCCACCGGTCCCAGTCGAAGGCGTGGCCGAGCGCCGGGGTTCCGTGGAGGACCAGCGGCAGGCCCAGTTCACGGGCCGCGTCGAGCGCGGCACCCGCGCCGACGGGTCCGGCGACGATCGCGGTGACGCCCGCGTCGATGATCTGCTCGACGAGCTCGCCCGAGGTGAGGTTCCGGGAGGTGGCGACGGTCCCCACTCCGGCGCGCAGGCCGGCCAGATGAGCCACCAGCGTCGGGATCGCGTTGTCACCGAGGACGGCGACCCGGTCCTCGGGGCCGGGCGCGAACTCGAGGAGCCGGGCCGCCGCCCGCGTCACCTGGTCGGCGAGGCGGGACCAGGACAGCACGTCCAGGTCGTCCGCCAGGGCGGGTTCGTCGGGTGACTCCTGGGCGCGACGGTCGAGTGGCAGCAGCGACATGGCTCCTCCGGCGGCTCCTCGGACCTCTCCCGAGTTCAAGGGAGAGGAGATGCTGAGACTGTAGCGTTTATCAAGAAAGTGCGGAACACTCTGATCCTGGACGGAGTCATTACCGCCTGTTTCAGCGGGTGCCGGGCGCCCCGTCCACATTCCGTTACTGAATCCACCGTCTGGTAAGTGCCCGAGGAGGAGCCATGTCCGAGCTGGATCCGGACGCATGGCGCAGGCAGGTTAGGCAGTGGCTGGGCACCGTGCTGGAACCGGCGCGGGCGCCGGACTCCGACACCCAGGCCGCCGACCTCGCCGTGTTCCACAACCTTCCGGAGAACGAGGAACGCCTGCTGCTGGAGCGCTGCCGCGCCTACCAGCGAGCCCGGTTCGACGCCGGCTACCAGGCCCTCACCCTCCCCGCGGACAAGGGCGGCGCGGGCCTGACCGCCGCACATGTGGCCGCCTTCGCCGAGGAGGAGTCCGCCTTCGAGGTACCGCCGTCGACCGAGCTGATCAGCGTCACCGTGCGCCTGGTCGCGATGGCCGTCTCCCTGTTCGGGACCGCCGAGCAGCGCCGTGACCACGCCCGCGCCTTCCTGCGCACCGATCTGCTGGCCTGTCAGCTCTTCAGCGAGCCCGGTGCCGGATCGGACCTCGCGGCCCTGCGCACCCGCGCCCGGCAGGAGGGCGACGAGTGGGTGATCGACGGTCAGAAGGTGTGGACCTCGGGCGCCCGGTTCGCCGACTACGGCCTGCTGCTCGCCCGCACCGACCCGGACGTCGTCAAACAGGCCGGCATCACCGCCTTCCTGGTACCGATGGACGCCGACGGAGTGGAGGTGCGCCCCATCCGTCAGATGAGCGGCGGGGCCTCCTTCAACGAGGTCTTCCTCAGCGGCGTACGCGTCCCGGACCGGCTCCGGATCGGACGCCCCGGCCAGGGCTGGGAGGTCGCCACCACCACCCTCGCCTTCGAACGCACCGCCTCCGGCAGCGGCAACCGCCGCAAGGGCGGCGCCTTCACGGACGTCCTCGCCCTCGCCCGATCCCTCGGCCGCACCGAGGACCCGCTGGTCCGCCAGCGCCTCGCCGATCTGTACGTCCGTGCCGCCCTGCGCGCGGCGACCGTCGAACGCGTCGCCAGGACCAGCGCGGCCGGCGGCCGGCCGGGCCCGGAGGCCTCGTTGACCAAACTCATGGCCTCCGAACTGCTCACCCGCACAGGGCAGGTCGCCGCCGAGCTGATGGGGGCGCGCATCTGCGCCGACACCGGGGAACCGGGCACCTTCGCCTGGACCGAGCATCTCCTCGGCGCCCCCGGCTACCGGCTGGCCGGAGGCACCGACCAGATCCAGCGCAACCTGATCGGCGAACGGGTGCTCAAGCTGCCGCCCGAGCCGCGGCTGGACCGGGTGCCGTTCTCGCAACTCCCCGGCAACTGAGGCACCAGGCCTCGTTTCGGCAATCACGAAGGAGTGACATCGATGGATCTGGGACTGACGGGTGCCAAGGCGCTGGTGACCGGTGCGAGCCGGGGCATAGGCCGGGCGATCGCCGCGCAACTGGCCGCGGAGGGCTGTGCGCTGGCGCTGTGCGCCCGGGGTGAGGAAGGACTGGCCAAGACCGCCGCCGAGCTGCGCGCCGAGGGCGCCACGGTGTTCGAGGAAGCGGTCGACGTCACCCATCCGCAGGCCCTGGCCGGCTTCGTGGAGCGGGCGGCCGGCGCACTCGGCGGCCTGGACCTGCTGGTGTCCAACGTGTCGGCGGGCAACGTGAAAGGACCCGAGTCCTGGGAGGCCAGTTTGCGCGGCGACCTGATCCCGTTCGCGGGACTCGTCGAGGCCGCCCTGCCCCATCTGGAGGCCTCCGACCGGGCCGCCGTCGTGGCCATCGGCACCACCAACGCCTCCGACACCGCGCGCCCGGCCGGAGCGAACTCGTACTCCGCGCTCAAGGCGGCCGTCGTCCAGCACGCCTCCGCCCTCGCACACGCCCTCGCACCGAAGGGCATCCGCGTCAACACCGTCTCGCCCGGCCCGATCGACTTCCCGGGCGGCGCCTGGGAGACCATCCGCACCAGCCGTCCGGAGGTCTACGAGGAAGTGCTCGCCAAGCTTCCGATCGGCCGTTACGGCACCGCGGAGGACGTGGCCGCGGCGGTGGCGTTCCTGCTCGGGCGGACCGGCTCCTTCTGTGTGGGAGTCAACCTCGTGGTGGACGGCGGGCTGCTCACCCGCGTCCAGTACTGAGCCGTGGCGGGCCCGGCAGGCCGTCTGGACGCCGTACTCGTCTGCGGCGGCCGCTGGCACGACTTCGACCACGCGCGGCTGCGGCTGCTGGAACTGCTCGGCGAGCACCCGAGGGTGCGCACGACCGTCCACCAGGACTACGACTGCGTAGAAGCCCTCGACCGGGCCGACCTGTTGGTCACCTACACCTGTGACGTCCGGCCCCGCCCGGCGCAGCGGGCCGCGCTCGCCCGGGTGGTGGAGCGGGGTGGCCGCTGGCTCGCCCTGCACGGCACCAACGCGGTGATCGAGCCCTCGGTGCACGGCGGGGCACGGGAGTTCACGACCCCGCGCCTCCTCGGGAAACTGGCTCAGGTACTCGGCAGTCAGTTCCTGGCCCACCCGCCGATCGAGCCGTACGAGGTGCGCGTGACCGATCCCGGCCATCCGCTGGTCGCCGGGATCGGTCCGTTCACGGTCACCGACGAGCTGTACGTGTGCGAGCTGCACGGGGAGCTGGAGGTGTTGCTGCACGCCGAGTACACAGGGCCCTGCCGTGGCTTCGCCGAGGGCGGGGCGGCCCTCGACAGGGCGCCCCGGCCGGTGCTGTACCTCAAGCGGCACGGTCTCGGCGAGGTCTGCTACTTCACCCTCGGTCACTGCAGGGGCCGTTACGACATGCAGGACCTGGGCGTGGACGACACCGGGCGCGTGGACCGCGGCCCCTGGGAGACACCGGAGTTCCTGACCGTGCTCCGGCGTTGCGTGGAGCGCGCGGTGACCGGCCGCAGCCCCGCACAGCAGCGGGCCGGCGCCTGAGTCGGGGCTCGGGCGCCGGCCCTGAGCGGGGGCCGCTCACGCGTGCGGCAGCACCACCGCGCGGCCCTTGATGTCACCGGCGTGCAGACGCTCGTAGGCCGCGGGCGCCTCGTCGAGCGTGAAGGTCTCGACGTGCGAGGACACCAGACCCCGCCGGGCCAGCTCGACCACCTCGATGAGCTCCCGGCGGCTGCCCCAGTAGGGGAACGAGGCGGAGACCTCGAACGGCAGCCCGCCGCCGAAGCCGACCGCCAGGGTGCCTCCGCCGAGGCCGACGATCGTCACATCGCCCTCCACGGCCACCGCGGCCGCAGCCACGGCGAGCGTCGCCTCGGCGCCCACGAAGTCCAGGACCACCTCCGCTCCGATCCCGCCGGTGAGTTCCCGCACCCGTGCGGCTGCCGCGCCGTCGGAGAGCAGCGTCTCGTGCGCGCCCACGGCTTGGGCGAGTTCGAGCTTCTCTTTGCTCACGTCGAGGGCGACCACCGTGGCCGGTGTCAGAGCGCGGAGCAACTGCACGGCCAGGTGCCCCAGGCCGCCGACTCCGATGACCACCGCCGTGCTGCCCGGGACCAGCTTGGGCAGTGACTTGCCGATGGCGTGATAGGGCGTCAGCCCCGCATCGGTGAGCGGGGCGGCCTGCACCGGGTCCAGTCCGTTCAGGGGCACGAGATGGCGGGGCGAGTCCACCAGCATGTACTCGGCGAGCGCGCCGGGGGAGCCGAGTCCCGGCGGCAGGATGCCGAGTCCGGCGGCGTGCGGGCAGCAGTTCTCCTTGCCCACCGCGCACTTGGGGCACTGACCGCAGCCCCAGGGGCCGTACACCGCCACCTCGTCGCCCTCCGCCACCGCGCCGACTCCGCTGCCCACGGCCGCGACGGTGCCGACACCCTCATGGCCGAGCGTCATCGGCAGCGGGTAGGGGAACTGCTCCTCGGGCCATCCCATGACCGCCAGGTCGGAGTGGCACAGCCCCGCCGCGGTCACCTTCAACAGCACCTGGCCCGGCCCCGGTTGGGGCGCGGGAACCTCGACGACCTCGGGGACCTGTCCGACCTTCCGGTACTGCACAGCCTTCATCTGGCGGTCTCCTTGTCGATGGTGGGCAGGGCCTCGCCCTCCGCGGGAGCCTCGGAGCCGACACGCGAGTGGCCTCCCCTGCGGCGGCGCAGAACGGCGGGCAGGGTGAGCCGGCCACCCGTCAGGACCAGTGCCACGATGAGGACGGAACCGGTGAACAGGCTCGCGGCCCACTGCGCGCTGGTGGCGAGCCCGAGCCCCGTGATTCCGGTCCCGAGCAGGAGCACCGCCAGCACGGTGCCCCAGGCGTTGAAGCGGCCCGCACGCAACTGGGTCGCCCCGACAAAGGCGGCGGCGTAGGCCGACAGCAGGTACGGCGTGCCCGCGGTCGGCGATCCGGAACCGACCGAGGACGCGAAGACGACGCCGGCGAAACCGGACAGCAGCCCGGAGGCCACCAGGGTCAGGAAGCGCAGCCGATCGGTGCGCACGCCCTGCAACCGGGCGGCGTCGGCGTTGAAGCCGGTGGCGTACAACCGGCGTCCGGTGGCGGTGTGTTCCAGCAGGAACCAGATGGTCAGCGCGGCGAGCAGCAGATACAGCACCGGCAGGGTGATGCCGCCCGCGTCGAGCTGGGCGATGTTCGCGAACGGCTTGGCGAGCAACTGCACACCGGTGATGGAGCTGTCGTTGGTGACCATGGTGATCAGTGACTGGATCAGCGCGCCGGTGGCCAGGGTGGCGATGAACGAGTCGACGCGCAGGACCACGACCACGATGCCGTTGACGACTCCCACCAGCAGCGCGGCGGTCATCGCCAGGGCGACCGCCACGCCCGGACCCAGGCCGGCGGAGACCAGGAAGCGGGCGGTCAGCACGCTGGTGAGTGACATGGTGTAGGCGACCGAGAGGTCGAAGACACGTGCGGCCAGGGGCGGTACGACGCTGAGTGCCACCAGACCGGCCACGGCGTTGCCGTTGAGTACCTGCTTGACCGTGATGGTGGTCGGGAACGTGTCCGGCGCCCAGACCGAGAAGATCACGACGATGGCGAGCCATACGTATACGGCGCCGATGTTCCGGAACGACAGGGCGGCCGCCGCCCGTCGGACCGGCGCTCCCCGGAGGAACGGCGCGGACCTCTGCGCTGCGGACGGCGGTGGTTGCACCGCCCGGGTCGGGGTCGATGTCATCTCACTCGGTTCCTTCCATCGCGTGCACGAGCGCGCGCTCGGTGATGTCCCGCCCATTGAGCTCCCGTGCGATCCGGCCGTCCCGCAGCACCAGGACGCGGGTACACAGCGCGAGCAGGTCCTGGGTGTCGGAGGAGCACACGATGACGCCCATGCCCTCCGCGGCCTGTCGCTCTATCAGGTCGTACAGCTGGAGGCGGGTGGCGATGTCCACGCCCGCCGTGGGTTCGCACAGCGCCAGCACGGGCGGGTGCTGAGCCAGACAGCGGGCCATGACGACCTTCTGCTGGTTGCCGCCGCTCAGGGTGGTGATCCGGGCGCCGGGGCCGGCCGTGCGCACCCCGACCCGACGGATCCAGTCCTCCACCAGCGCGGACTCGCGGCGCCGGTGCAGCCGCCCGACCCGGGCGCGCAGTCGCCGCAGGAGTGGCAGCGTGAGGTTCTCGCCGACGGAGAAGTCGCCGATGACTCCCTCGACCGCCCGGTCCGCCGGGACCATGGGCAGGCCCAGGGTGTCGGCCTCGCGAACCTGGGTCCATTGCTCGGAGCGTTCCGGCAGCCGCAGCCGGCCGCTCACCGGTCCGGAATGGGCCCCGCACACCACGTACGGCACTACCTCGTGACCGGAGCCGACCAGACCGGTGATGCCCAGGCGCTCGCCGCGCGCCAGGTCGAGGTCGACTCCTCGTAGTGGCCCGGCCCGTAGGCCGCGTACCTGCAGTACGGAAGGGGCGGAATCGGTGGAGGGTGCCGGGCGGTGGTCCGTGTCGGTCGCGGTGTGCGTCTCCTCGCCCGCCATCAGTTCCGCCAGTGTGCGTGGGGTGAGTTCGGCGACCGGGCGGGTGGCGATACGGCGTCCGCCGCGCATGACGGTGACGCGGTCGGCGAGCGCGAAGATCTCGTCCATGCGGTGCGAGACGTACAGGACGCCGGCGCCGCCGTCGCGGACCTCCCGCACGATGTCGAAGAGACGGGCCACCTCGCCGGGCGGAAGCACGGCGGTGGGCTCGTCGAGCACCAGGACACCGCGGCCGCCCTCCCAGCCCTGGAGCGCGGCGGCGATGGCCACCACCGTGCGCTGGACGGGGGTCGCCTTCGTCAGGGGACGGTGTACGTCGATGTCGACTCCGAACCGTTCGACGAGGGCGGTCGTCCGCCTCGACATCTCGGGCCAGTCGATGTTACCCAGGGCCGTGCGGGCGAAGCCGTGACTGAGGGCGAGGTTGTCGATGGCGCTCAACTCGCCCACCAGGCCCAGCTCCTGGTGGACGAAGCGGAGCCGGTCGTGGCGGGAGGTGGTGGCGTTGCCGAGGTCGAAGGGTTCGCCGTCGAGTTCCGCCACCGCTCCCGGCTCCGCGTGGTGGTAGCCGGCGAGGATCTTGATGAGGGTGGACTTGCCGGAGCCGTTGGGTCCGATGAGGGCGTGGATCTCGCCGGGCGCGACCTCGAGGTCCACGTCGGTCAGTGCCTGGGTGCCGCCGAATCGCTTCGACAGCGAGGCCACCCGCAGGACCGGCCCGGTCAACTCAGGCCCCAGAGCGCCTTGAACTGCTGCTGGTAGCTCTCGACGATCGGGAAATCGCCGTCGGCGGAGGGCAGGTTGTCCTTGGTGACGAGCATGTTGGGCAGTGCGGCCTTCTGGTCCACGGCCATGGACTGGCCGGTGAAGTGCCGGGCCAGCGCGTCGACCTGGAGCCAGGCGGTCTCGTGGGAGTTGAGGGCCATCGCGCCGTCGGTGAGACCGCTCTGGATGTACTGGTAGTTCTGCGCGTCACCGACGTTGACGACGATGTGCTTGCCGGTGATGCCGGCGGTCTTCAGCGCGGCGGGCACGCCCACGTTGAGCAGCCCCAGGGAGAAGACGACATGGGTCACCTTCGGGTGGGAGCGCAGATACGACACGACGCGGTCCGGCATGTCCTTGCCCACGGCGGTGATCGGCACGTCGACGTTGTCCAGCGCGCAACCGGTGCACCACTGCTGGTAGTTGGCCGCGAAGGAGTCCTTGACGGGCTTGAGGATCGTGTAGGCCGGCAGGTCGAAGTAGACGGTGTCCGCCTTGGCGCCGCTGTTCGAGACCACCCACGCGGCGAGCATCCGGCCCTGGACACCGACGTCCTTGGGCCCGTTCTTCAGCAGGGAGATGCCGTCGCCCGCCACGTCGTCGGCGTTCGACTGGATGACGGGGATGCCGGCCGCCTTCAGCTGCGCCAGCTGCTTGCTGTAGACCGCGCGCGGGAAACCGGAGGCGACCACGGCGTCGGGCCTGTCGCGCACGGCCTGCTCGTAGGCCGCCTGGACGGATTCCGGCGTGCCCTGCGTGGCGACCTGCTTCACCTTCCAGCCGAGTTGTCCCGCTGCTTCGGTGAAGAAGTCGGCGAGGTCCTTGCAGGACTGGACGCCGCAGAGGATGAAGTCGATCTTCTTGCCCTTGGGGATGGCCTTGCCGACGGGCTGGGTGACGGAGATCGCGGTCGGGCGCTGCGCGTACGTCTTGAGAGCCGTGCGGGCCGCCGTCAGTCCGGGGGAGCCGGCTGCCGCCGCCTGCGAGGAACTGGTGGCCGGTGTGGTGCCGCTCCCGCACGCCGTCAGGGTGAGCAGGGCGGTGGCGGGGACGATCGCGGTGAGGGCGCGGCGGACCGCGCGTCCGGGTGTGGAACTCATCGTTGAGAACTCCCGTGGTGTGGCGCCTGGGCTGCCGCGACCCGCGGCGCGGGGCGGAACGGCACGCAACAGGTATGAGGGGTGCGTCGATCGCCGGCGTGGGGTACGGCGCGGGCCGCCTGGGAGGGATCCCCGCGGCGCTGGCACCGGGCTGGCCCAAGACCGTCCCGGATCGTAGAAACTTATGAGGCACTACAGTCTCAAGTGGGTCGGAGTGTGACACGCCGGAGCGGCCTTGGGGAGGGGAGGCGCCGAGAAATTTCAGGGCTCCGTGGCGCATTCAGTGCTGACCTCGGGAGACGTGGGGTTCATCGGTGGTCGAAAGTGTTGCTCCGTACTGCAACCGGTAACTACACTCACTCTAAAGTTTCTGCCGGAGGAGAGATGATGGACGAAACGTCGGAGCTGGGTACCGCGCGGTGCCCCGGGCCCAGCGTCCAGGACTACCTCGACCAGGACAGCCGCCCGGTCCCGCCCGCCCTGAGGTTCGAGCGGAACGACCCCCTCGGCAGCGAGGACATCGACACCGCCCGCTTCACCTCCCGTGAGTGGGCCGAACGCGAGATGCGGCAGGTCTGGCGGCGCGTGTGGCAGTTCGCCTGTCTGGAGAGCGAGATTCCCGAGGTCGGCGACCACGAGGTCTACGAGATCGGCGACGACTCGCTCATCGTCGTGCGTACGGCCCCCGACGAGATCCGCGCCTTCGTCAACGTATGCCTGCACCGCGGACGCAAACTGCGCACCGGCGGCGGCAATGTGAGCGAGTTCCGCTGCTCGTTCCACGGCTTCGCCTGGAACCTCGACGGCACGATGCAGACCCCACCCTGCGCCTGGGACTTCCCGCACGTCACCCCGGAGAAGTTCGCCCTCCCCGAGGCCCAGGTGGCCACCTGGCGCGGCTTCGTCTTCATCAACATGGACCCGTACGCGGAGTCCTTCGACAGCTACCGCGGCACTTTCGACGAGTACTACATCTGGCCGCTGGAGACCCGCTACAAGTCCCTGCACATCGCCAAGGTGCTGCCCTGCAACTGGAAGGTCGCCCAGGACGCGTTCATCGAGTCCTTCCATGTGATCGCCACCCACCCGCAGATGCTGCCGTGGCTCGCCGACGCCAACTCGCAGTACGACGTGATGGCGGACCAGCCGAACTGGAACCGGATGATCAACATCCAGGGCGCGCCCAGCCCCCATGTGGCGGACTCCGTCACGGAGGAGGACGTCCTGGAGACCTTCTACGACTCGCGCGCCTTCTACGCCGCCGCCCAGGGCCGTGACCTGGTACGGCAGGAAGGCGACGAACTGCCGGCGATCCCGCCCGGCGGCACCGCCCGCCAGGTCCTCGCGGAGCGGATGCGGGCGCAGCTGGCGGAGACCTCGGCGCAGGACTTCTCGCAGACCCCGGACACCGAACTGCTGG
Source organism: Streptomyces sp. NPDC001137 (assembly GCF_040298885.1). NCBI lineage: Bacteria > Bacillati > Actinomycetota > Actinomycetes > Kitasatosporales > Streptomycetaceae > Streptomyces > Streptomyces sp. NPDC001137. Next base: position 239,991 of record NZ_JBEPBA010000003.1, on the reverse strand, counting down.
ACGCCATCAACTACTTGCTGTTCCCCAACTTCAACCCCTGGGGTGGCGCCAAGTCCAACATCATCTACCGGTTCCGCCCCAACGGCCTGGATCCCGACTCCTGTACCGCCGAGATCATCTTCATGTCCTCCCCGAAGCGGTCCGGCGAGATACCGCCCCCGGCGAAGATCCGCTGGGTCCCGGAGGACATGCTCTTCGCCGACATTCCCGAACTCGGCGTGCTGGGACCCGTCTTCGACCAGGACTGCGAGAACCTGCCCTACGTCCAGCAGGGCCTGAAGGCGATGCGCAAGCCGGGCATCACGCTCGCCAACTACCAGGAGAGCCGCATCCGCCACTTCAACCGGACGCTCGACCAGTGGATGGACAAGTGACCTACCGGGTGACCGTCGGACCCCTGGGCGCCGAACTCGACGTACTCGACGGCGAGGACCTGTTCACCGCCGCCCGGCGTCTCGGCTACCGCTGGCCCACCGTCTGCGGCGGCAAGGGCACCTGCCGCACCTGCTTCGTCCAGGTGGAGGAGGGCGCCGAGAACTGTTCCCCGGTGGGCCCGCTGGAACGCGAGGGCATCGAGGCCCTGCGCAGGCCGGTGGACGGCTTGACCCGGCTCGCCTGCCGGCTCCGGGTCGAGGGCCCGGTGACCGTGACCAAGCGCGGCGTGCGCCGCCGAGTGCAGGAGTGAGGCCCCCATGTCCAAGCAAGTGATCCACCCGCTGACCGGGCATGTGTACCGGCTCACCGAGGACGGACTGGTCGAGGTGACCGATCCCAGGACCGGGGCGCGGGGTGTCTTCGACTTCCGGGCCCGGTGGCAGTCGGGCGAACTGCGCCACGCCGACCTCCAGATGGCCGGGTGGGTCGGCCGGCTCGCCCAGCGGCGCACGTCGCCCCCGCAGGAGGGGTGACGCCGTGTCCCCGCGCACCACCCGGGTGGTCTGCCTCAGACGCCGGCCCGCGAAGGAACCGGTCGTCGGCGACTTCGCCGTCGAGGAACGCCCCCTGCCGTCTCTCGGCGAGGGACAGGTCCTCGTCCGCAACCTCTACATGAGCGTCGACCCGTCCATGCGCGGACGGCTGGAGACCACCGAGAAGCACTACACGCACAACTTCACCCCCGGTTCACCGCTGGACGGGCGGGCCCTCGGCGTCGTGGAGGAGAGCCGCTGTCCTGCCGTTCCGCCCGGTGCCTTCGTACGTCACCAACTGGGCTGGCGGGAGCGGGTCGTGGTCAACGGGGCGGACACCGACGGTGCGGCGCGTATCGACCCGCGACTCGCCCCGCTGCCCACCTGGTTGGGGCTGCTCGGCCAGACAGGATTCACCGCCTACGTGGGCCTGACCCGGATCGCGGAGCTGCGCCCCGGCGACACCGTCTTCGTGTCGGCGGCGGCCGGCGCCGTCGGCACCGCGGCCGGCCAGTTCGCACGGCTGCTGGGCGCGGGCCGCGTCATCGGGACCGCCGGCGGACCCGGCAAGTGCGCCTTGCTGGTCCAGGAGTTCGGCTACGACGACGCCGCGGACTACCGTGCCGAGCCGGTGCGCGACGCGCTGGCCCGGATGGCACCCGAGGGCATCGACGTGTACTTCGACAACGTCGGCGGCGAGCAGCTCGCCGCCGCCCTGCACGCCCTGCGGACCGGAGGCAGGGTCGCCCTGTGCGGCATGATGTCGCAGTTCGGCGGCGAGCGGCGGACCGTGGACATCAACCATCTGGTCCAGGCGGTCCTCAAGCGGCTGACGCTGTCCGGGTTCATCGTCCGCGACCACGACGACCTGCGCCCGGAGTTCGAGCAGCGGGTCGCGGGCTGGCTCGCCGAAGGCAGCATCACCGCGCGCGAGACGGTCGTGGACGGCCTGGAGAACGCCCCGGGGGCGCTGCTGTCCCTGCTGGGCGGCGGCAACGTCGGCAAGATGCTCGTGCGGCTGGCCGACTGACGGATGGAACGCCTGAAACGGCGCCCCCCGGAGAGGGGGCGCCGTTTCAACGCATGGGTTGTGACTCGGCGACCGTGTGCGCCGTCAGGGAGACCCCGACCCGGGTCACCCCCGCCACGGCCGCGCGAAAGTCCTTGATGTGCGGGGTGGAGAAGTGCTCGTCGAGGGCCTGCCGGGAGGTCCAGTGCTCGAACACCCGGATGCGCCCCTCGTCGCCGGGGTCGGGGGTCATGGCGTAGTCCAGACAACCGGGTTCCGCCTCGCGGGTCCGCCGGCCCAGCTCGACAAGGGCCTTCAGCACGGCGGTGCGGTCGGCGGGTTCGTAGTCCATCCAGCCGGCGACGATGATTTCCTCAGCCACGGGTTTCCCTTCACGCTCATGGCCGCGGGCCCGTCGCTCCCCTGCGAGGGAGGCGACGGGCCCGCGGGGTTCTCAGCCGCCGAGCGGCCCGGGGACATCGTCCACGGTGACGGTGCCCCGGTCGCCGTCCACCGTGATCACCATGCCGTCCCGCAGGCGCCGCGTCCCGTTCTCGACGGAGATCACGGCCGGGATGCCCAGTTCACGGCAGACCACCACGGCGTGGCTGTTGAGGGCGCCCACATCCACGACGGCCGCTCCGGCGACCAGGAACAGCGGGGTCCAGGCCGCGTCCGTGATCGGCGCGACCAGCACCTCACCGGGCTCCAGCGCCTCGCACGAGGCCGGGTCGGTGACCACCCGCACCCTGCCGGTGTAGGTGCCGTGGCTGCCGCCCACGCCGCCGAGGACATCGCCCTCGACGGCCGCCGGGGTGCGTTCCTCGGCGCGCCGCGGCCAGGTGTCGACCTCGGTCCCGGCGTCGTCGGCGACGAAGAACGGCGGCTCGAGGTCGTACAGACCGGCGTACTCCTCGAGCCGCTGGGCGATCACGGGACCGAAGGACTCCGGGCCGGCGACATAGTCGTCGAGTTCGGTGTCCAGCAGCATCATCACGTCCTCGGGCCGGGCGAACAGCCCCGCCTCGACGCCACGGCGACCGAGTTCCCGTACGGTCATGCGGATCTCGTTGACGACGGTGACGCAGTTGGCCTTGGTGCGTTCGCGGGCCGGGATCCACACCTGGGAGGCGTGCATGCCCGCGTCGAACATGGGCTGCGTCTCCTCGGGCAGCGCGGCCCGGATCTCCCGCGCCGTCCGCTCGCGCCCCTCGGTCAGCCGCTTGTGGCGGGCGGCGGGGGAGGCGTCGTCGGGGCTGTGCCGGATCCGGTCGACCAGGGCCAGCGCCTGCACGGGCGCCGCCTCCCAGGACAGGGCGTGGATGTCCCACTCGTTGGGGCCGCGGTCGCCGGACTCCGCCAGGAACTCCTCGAAGGAGTCACGGAACGCCTTCACATCCCCGGTCGCGGTGCCGAGCGCCTGCTCCACGGCGGCCGGACCCCGGTCGAACAGCGCGCTCAGCTCGCCCGAGGCCGCCACCTGACGGGACAGCGTCCACAGTCCGGTCGAGGGGGACGCGGAGTCGACGTCGCCGAGACCGCCGATCAGATCCAGCAGGGCGCCGGGGCGGTCCACGCTCGCGCACAGCGGGCCGAGGATCGCCGGTCCGACCGAGGCGGGCAGCGACGACTCGACGTGACGCTGGAAGGTCGTCTCCACCTCGTCCAGCAACGACCGTGCGTGGGCCACCAGTTCGGCGTCGGACAGCCGTGTCGGGTCGGGGCGCGAGCGGCGCAGGGCACGCAGCCTTTCCCGGTCGGCGTCGGCCTCCGGGAAACCGGTCTGGCCGAGCATCCGCTGAAGTGTCGCGCCCGCCTTGGCGGTCAGCTCCTCGTCCTGGTCGTCCGGGTGCGCCACGTACACCGGCGTGTCGGAGCGCTGGCCGACGAAGGCCGCGTCGATCTGGTCCGCCGTCTGGCCCATCCGGATGCCGAACAGCCGCATGTGGGACAGGTTGAGGTAGAAGTGGCCGCCGAACATGCCGACGAACGGTGGCCGGGGGCCGGCCACCTCCTCCTCGCGGTAGATGCCGAACCCGACGAAGCCGCGCCGCCAGCCCTGCAGACCGCGCCCCCAGACCAGGGTCCAGCCCAGCGGGCTGGCCGGGTCCGGCAGGGTCTCGCCCGCGTTGGCCCGGGTGTAGTGCGGCAGCCGCTCACTGCGCTGCCAGTCCGTGATCCAGCTCTTCATGACCGAGGTCTCCCGCCCTTCGTGCCCGCCCCTACCACTGCGCCGTTCCGCCGTCGACGCTGATCAGCGCGCCGGTGATACCCGCCCCTGCCTCGCTCGCGAGCAGCGAGGCGACGGCCGCGATCTGCTCCACCGTGGTGATCTTCTTCGTCGCGGCGTGCTCGGCGAAGCGGCTGAGCCATTCCTCGTAGCTGATGCCCTCGGCCTCGGCGGCGGCCGGCCCCGCGGCACGCATGAGGTCGGTGTCGACGGCACCGGGACAGATGGCGTTGCAGGTGACGCCCTGGGTGCCGTACTCGAAGGCGGTCGCCTTCGTCAGTCCGTGGATGGCGTGCTTGTTGGTGATGTAGTGGCTGATCGCCGGCTTGTTGGCCTGCTTGCCCTCCACCGAGGAGATGTTGATGATCCGGCCCCAGCCACCCGCGAGCATCTTCGGCAGTGCCCGGCGGGTGCCGTAGAAGTAGGCGTTGAGGTTGAAGGCCAGGGCGTGGTTCCATGCCTCGTCGCTGAGCTCGTGCACGGGGGCGAAGCCCTGGGTGCCGCCCGCGTTGTTGACCCAGATGTCGAGCCGCCCGAACCGCTCGGCGGCGAAGTCGGCAAGGCCCTCGATGTCCTCCTGGCTGCTTGCGTCACAGGGGTGGAAGACGGCCCGGTCCCCGGCGTCCAGCTCCTCCAGCGCCTGCTTGCCCTTGATCTCGCTGCGGCCGCTGACGACGACCGTGGCGCCGTCGGCCAGGAAGGCCTCGGCGATCGCGCGGCCGATGCTGCGCGTGCTGCCCGTGATCACCGCGACACGTCCGTCGAGGCTGCCCGTAGCCACCATGGAGTTCTCCTGCGCTTGTTGTGGGTCGGTCACCTGGCGGCTTCGTCCAGGTGCTGGTGAACGGTGCGGTGGAAGTGCTGGAGGCCGGGCTCGTTGCGCCCGAAGACGAAGTCGGTTCCCGCTGCGGCCAGGGCCTTCAGCCCCTGCTGGACTCCGTACGTCGTCGCGTAGTCCTCGTCGCGGACCACCTCGTGGAACCAGGCGCCGAACCGGTCGGCGGCCCGGCGTTCCTCCTCGGTGACAGCCGGTTCCCGCAGCAGGATGATCTGCTGGGTCACCGACTCGGTCGCCGTCTGGGGGAGCACCAGGGAGACGGCGATCTTCTGGCGCCAGCCGCCGGCGATCGCGAGTCCCGGGAAGAGCCAGTAGATGGGCCCGACACAGTCCCCGGGGTCACGCCTGTCCGGCGGCAGCTCGCTCGCCTGCGCGATGGGCCGCAGGGCGGGTGCGATGCGCTGGTGAGGGCCCCAGGTGTCGTGGGCCATCATGTTCGAGAGGTTCGTCTCGAAGACCGTCTTCGGGTGCAGCGAGGCGAAGTGGTACGTCTCCAGATACCCGTCGAGGGTGACCTTCCAGTTGGGGCTCGTCAGCTCGCTGGTGGCGTAGTGGTGGCACTTCGCCAGGCGAAGGCCCTCCAGCAGCGGCTGCAGATCGCCCAGCCACTCGTCCAGGTCGGGCTCGGCCGCCGGGTCCAGCGAGACGAAGACGATCCCCGCGCGCTCCCCGGCCGGGAGCCGCACCAGGCCGCGTCCCTCACGGGGGACCTCGCCGAAGGTCTTCTCCGCGTACACGCCCCGCAGCTCCCCGGCCAGGTCGTACGACCAGGAGTGGTACGGGCAGGTGAGCCGCTTGGACACCCCGCACCCGGCTTCCAGGAGCCGGGCGCCCCGGTGCCGGCAGGCGTTGATCATCGCGTGCACGGCACCCTGCCGGTCGCGGGTGATCAGCACCGGAACGCCGAGCACGTCGATCGCCTTGTAGGTGTTCGGGCCGGGCAGCTCGCACGACATCGCGAGCGGCAGCGGGACACTCCGGTGGACGGCGTCCGTCTCGCGCTGCCAGCGGTCCGCGTCGAGGTAGTTGGCGACGGGTTCCGTCCACTGGCCGTCCGCCTCGTGTGTCGTGTTGGCGCGGTAATGCGCCATCACCCGCTCGACGAGTTCGGCCGCCTCCCGCCGCATAGCCACGGACGCGGCGTCGGTCGACCGGTCCTGGCTGATCCACGACGAGTACTCGGGGGTGGAGGCGGCGGAGGCCGGTGACCTGCGCCCGGTCGCTGTTTCCCGAATCTCCGGTGAACTGGTCTGGACCACGATGTCCTCACAATCCTCCCAGCCGCGAGCCGGTGACCGGCTTCGGAACGCGACAGCTGGGCTGTGTCCGAAACTGCAACAGGACTTAGTGTGGTCTGTCAATAGAAAGTGTCGAAGTTGCCGCTCGGTGTGCCGTGGGGGTGGGTGTGGTGGTCATGACGCGGCCGTTCGAGGTGGGTGTGGTGGTGCGGGACCTCGGGCTGATGGAGCGCTTCTACTGCGATGTGATCGGCTGCCGTACCGAGCGCCGCTCGCGGGTGCCGGAGTCCGTCGGGGGTCCGGCCGGGCTGGGCGGCGGGCTGACGGTCGCCTGGCTCCGGGTGCCCTCCGGAGGGCGCGTCAAGTTGATCCTGCCCCGGTCGGCGCCGGTGTCGTCGGGCGCGGCGCCCTGGTCCGCCGGGCGGCCGGGACTGTCGTATCTCACCTTCCATGTCGACGACATGGACCCGGTCGTTGCGGCGCTGCGGGGCGCGGGCGCCCGGCCCCTGTCGGACCCGGTCGTCGTCCGCGCGGGTGGTCGCCGGATCAGCTTCTGGGCGGATCCGGAGGGCAACGTCGTGGAGTTGGTGGACGAGCGGCGCGACGAGCCGGGTCCGAGCCGTAGTAATTAGAGACGCTGTTCAGTAAGGTGCCTGCATGCCGGTTACTGTAGACCGACACAAGTAACTCCGATTGCTTGGCAACCTCCCTCGGGCGAAGGGGCGGACGATGGCTCAACGAGCGTCAACGGCGTCGAAGAAATCCCCGCAGGTCAGTACCGCGGTCATCAGGGATCTGCACGAACGCATGGTGCGCATCCGGCTGTTCGAGACCGAGGCCGGAAAACTCATGGAGGCCGGCAAGCTGCCCGGCTTCCTGCATCTGTGTGTCGGCCAGGAAGCCGTCGCCGCCGGCGTGATGACGGCCCTGCGCGACGACGACCAGATCACCTCCACCCACCGCGGCCACGGACACGCCGTGGCCAAGGGCGTCGGCTTCCGCGCGATGTACGCCGAGCTCTACGGCCGCGTCACCGGCGCCTGCCTCGGCCGCGGCGGCAGCATGCACATCAACGACCTCTCCCGCGGCATGCTCGGCGCCAACGGCATCGTCGGCGCCGGCGTCCCGATCGCCGTGGGTGCCGCCTTCGCCGCCCGGTACAAGGGCGAGGACAGCGTCGCCGTGACCTTCTTCGGCGACGGTTCCACCAACATCGGCGCCTTCCACGAGGGCGCCAACATGGCCGCCGTCCTCGGCCTGCCCGTGGTCTTCGTCTGCGAGAACAACGGCTACGCCGAGTTCACCCCGCAGTCCGCCCACATGCTGCTCACCGACGTCGCCGACCGGGCCGCCGCCTACGGCATGCCCAGCGTGATCGTCGACGGCATGGACGCGGTCGCCGTCCACCGCGCCGCGACCGACGCCGTCGCACGCGCCCGGTCCGGAGCGGGCCCCATGATGATCGAGGCCAAGACCTACCGCTACTTCGACCACCAGGGTGTCAAGGGCCTGCGCCACCCCTACCGCTCGGACGAGGAGGTCGCCGAGTGGAAGGCCCGCGACCCCATCGACCTGATCGAGACCCGCGCGATCGCCGACGGCACCGCCACCCGCGCGGAACTCGACGACGTATGGCAGCGCACGCGCGACGAGATCGCCGAAGCCATCGCGTACGCCGAGGCGAGCCCGCTGCCCGACCCCGCCGACCTGCTGCTGAACGTCTACTCGGGATGACCGCCATGACCACCACCACCGAGGCGCCGGCCGTCGCCACGCGCAAGCTCACCTACGTCAAGGCCTTCAACGAGGGGCTCGCCCAGGCCATGCGCGAGGACGAGAACGTCTTCGTCGCCGGGGAGGACGTGGCCGGATACGGCGGCGTGTTCCGCATGTTCGACAACCTGCTCGACGAGTTCGGGCCCCGCCGCATGATCGACACCCCGATCTCCGAAGCAGCCCTCGTCGGCCTCGGCGTGGGCGCCGCCGCCCGGGGCCTGCGCCCCGTCGTCGACCTGATGTTCATGGACTTCATCGGCGTCTGCCTCGACCAGATCGTCAACCAGGCGGCGAAGATGAAGTACATGTTCGGCGGCGCGCTGTCCGTGCCGCTGACCATCACGACCGCCTCCGGAGCGGGCCTCGGCGCGGCGGCCCAGCACAGCCAGAGCCTGGAGGCCTGGCTCGCGCACGTGCCCGGCCTCAAGGTGGTGATGCCCTGCGACGCTTACACCGCCAAGGGCCTGACGGTCTCGGCCATCCGGGACGACAACCCCACCGTCGTCATGCTCAACAAGGTGCTGCTCGGCAGCACCGGCGAGGTACCCGAGGAGATCTACGGCATCCCCCTGGGCCAGGCGCACACCGCCCGGCAGGGCTCCGACGTCACCGTGATCGCGCTGGGCCGCATGGTGGGGGAGGCTCTCGCGGCGGCCGACGAACTCGCCGCCGAGGGCGTCGAGGTCGAGGTGATCGACCCCCGAACCGTGCAGCCGCTGGACACCCAGACGATGTTCGCCTCCGTCCGCCGCACCAACCGGGTGCTCGTCGTGCACGAGGCCGTCACCTTCGGCGGGCTCGGCGCGGAGATCGCCGCCCAGATCCAGGACGAGGTCTTCGACTACCTCGACGCGCCGGTCCTGCGCATCGGCGCCCCCTTCTCACCCGTGCCCTTCTCGCCGGTCCTGGAGAAGGCGTACGTGCCCGATCGCGCCCGCATCGCCCAGGGGTGCCGGCGCCTGCTCGAAAGGTCGTGACCGACGTGGCGGTCGAGGTTCTGCTGCCGAAGATCGGCCTGACCATGCAGGAAGGCACGATCGACGAATGGCTGGTGCCCGTCGGCGCGGCCGTCGCCGAGGGCGACTCACTGCTGAGACTGGCCACCGACAAGGTCGACGTGGACGTCGAGGCGGAGGCCGGAGGCCTCTTCCACCCGGTGGTCCCGGCCGGCGCCACCGTGCCGGCCGGGACCCTCATCGGCTGGCTGCTGGCCGAGGGCGAACAGCCGCCGGAGGCGCCGGGTGGACCGGCGACCTCCGCGCCTGGGACCGGCCGGGACACGGACGCGGTGGCTGAGACCGCGGCGGGCGTCCCGGCCGCCCTCGGCGGCACTGGTGCGGCACCCGCCCCCGTCGGCACCGGCGGCCGGCTCCTGTCCTCGCCGTACGCCCGGCGGGTCGCCGCGGCCGTCGGCGTCGAGCTCACCGCCGTACGCGGCACGGGGCCGGGTGGCCGGATCGTCTCCGAGGACGTGGAGGAGTTCTTCGCGGCGCTTCCCGACGACCCCGGCATCCCCGCCGAGCCGGCCCCGCGGGACGGCACCCCCTCCTCGCCCCTGGTCCGCAAGCTGGCGAAGGAACGCGGCATCGACTTGTCGGAGGTGCACGGCACGGGTCCGGGCGGCCGTATCCGCCGCTCCGACCTCGAGGCAGCGCCTACCGCCCCTGCTGCCCCCGTTCGTCGGAACGCGGCTCCTCAGCCCGGCGACGTCCTCCCCCTCACCGGGATGCGCGGCACCATCGCGCGCCGGATGCACGCCAGCCTCCAGGAGATGGCACAGCTGACGCACGGCTACGAGGTCCGGATGGACGCCGTGGTCTCCCTGCGGGAGCGGCTCAAGCAGGAGTGGGCCGACGGCGAACTGCCGGTGCCCAGCCTGGGCGACTTCGTGCTGAAGGCCGCGGCCCTGGCCCTGCGCGAGCACCCGCTGCTGAACGCGACGGTCCGGGACGACGGCATCCATCTGCTCGACGGCATCCACCTGGGCTTCGCGGTGGCCGTACCGGGCGGGCTCATGGTCCCCGTCATCGAGGACGCGGCGGCGCTGCCGCTGCACGAGATCGCCCGCCGGTCGAAGGAGCTGGCGCGGACCGCGCGCGAGGGGCGGATCTCCCTCGAGCAGTTGGAGGGGGCGACCTTCACCGTCACCTCACTCGGCGGATACGGCGTCGACTTCTTCACCCCCGTGATCAATCCCGGCAATGTCGGGATCCTCGGCGTGGGCAGGCTCAGGGACGGCGTCGAGTGGGTGGACGACCGGCCGCTGCGGACCCGGGTGCTCACGCTGAGCCTCACCTTCGACCACCGTGCCGTCGACGGCGCACCCGCCGCCGAGTATCTGCGCACAGTAGGGGAGCTGCTGAGCAAGCCCCTCCGTCTGCTGGTGTGAACCGAGGTCTACCGGGCCGGGTCGGCGATCCGCTCCGCGAGATCGCCGACCTCGCGGACGAACGAGCGGTGGCCCAGCGACCGGTAGACATCGTCGCCCCTGACCTGCGAGGTGGCCGCGGTCTCCAGCAGCGCCAGCAGGCCCACGCCGATCACCGCCGCCTCGGCGTCGGAGACGGACGCGCGGGCCTTGCGGATCAGCCGCACCAGCTGCTCCAGCAACTCCGTACGGCTCTCCTGGCGCAGCGCCTCCGCGTCCTGGCTCATGCCGGCCGACGACACGAAGAACACCGTCGCGGCGGACCGGTGCTCGCCCACCCAGGCCAACAGCGTGGTGATCGCCGCTCCGGTGTCCGAGCCGGGCTCGTGGGCCTCGGTGACCGCCTGCACCTGCTCGCGCAGTGCCGCGGCGAACGCCCGCATGGCCTCCGCCAGGACCTGGTCCTTGGAGGAGAAGTGGTAGTACACCGCGGCCGAGGTCATCTCCGCGCGCGTGGCGATGTCGGCCACCGTCACTTCGTCCGGCGGCTGCGTGGCGAACAACTCCGTGGCTGCCTCGATCACCCACTGCTTGCGCGAGGGACGGTGAGCGGCGCGGGTTCCGGATGTTGTCATGCTGTCAAGTATGCCGGGACTCAGGTCGCCCAGAGACCAATGTGCAGCAGGAATTATGCGGACCGGTGGTTGGAGTTACTGGATACACTGGTCAGTACCAGGGCCCAGGACGCGGGCTCACGGCAGCGGGCAGGGAGCATGATGGCCACCACGAAGAACGGCAAGCAGCCCGCCCACCGGCCCTCGCGCCGGCAGCACATCATCACCGCCGCCGTGCGGGTGTTCGGCCGCAACGGATTCGCGGAGACCAGCATTCAGGACATCGCCGACGAGGCCGAGGTGGTCCCCACGGCCGTCTACTACCACTTCGACGGCAAGGAAGAACTGCTCGAACTCGCCATGCGGCGGGTCTTCGACCAGCTGAACGCGGTTGTCGAGGCGGCCCGGCCGGAGTCCGAGCCGGGTGACGCGGAGGGCCTGGTCCGCGTCATCGACGCCGTGTGGGAGTGGGTGGAGAAGAACCCCGACGAGGCCCGGCTGTACCAGGTCCAGGTCGCCTCCGCCAACGGCAGCGTGAAGGTGCTGCGGGACGAGTTCGAGCAGCGTCACATCCAGCGTGGCTACGACTACCTGCCCGAGGGCAGCACGCGCAGCCCCCGCGCGGCGAAGGCCCGGCACGCGGGACAGGCGCTCGCGGTCCGCACGCTGATCAGTACGACGATGCTGGTCACCGCGTTGCGGGCGGAGGGAGGACCGCTGTCCAGGCTGCCGTCCCGGGCCGTCCTGGAGGCGGTCAGGGAGCTGGCGCTGCGCATCGTCGCAGCCGAGGAGACGCCGGCGGGGCAGCAGGGGCAGGACAGGAAGGCCACGTCACGGTCCTGACCGCCGCGACGACGCTCTTCGCGCAGGTCACATCCAGGACCGGCGGCCGGGCCGGCGGTGTGGCACGCCCCGCCGGTCACCATCGCGGTCTGCCACCGTGTCGCATGGCGTGCCCGCCGCCTCTCATACCGTCAGGACCGAGCAGGCGCTGATCCCGGGCGCGCCGTACACATGGGTGAAGCCCACCCGGGGCGCGCCCGGTACCTGCGCACCGGGCGCCCGGCCCTGCAACTGCCGTACGACTTCGTGGAACTGACGCAGTCCGGAGGCGCCGACGGGCTCACCGCCGGCCAGACAGCCGCCATCGGTGTTGACCGGTATCCGGCCCGTGGGATCGGTGGCCCCGGCGGCCAGCAGCTCTTCCTGCTCGCCGTGGGCGCACAGTCCGGTCTCCGCCAGGTGGACCAGTTCCGAGCCGCTGTCCGTGTCCTGAAGCTGGGCGACCTGTACGTCCGCGGGCCGTATGCCCGCGGTGCGGAAGGCCGCCTCCGCGGCGTCGACGCTGGGGCTGCGGTGGGGTCCGGGCGGCAGCCAGGGGGAGAACACCTCGAACGAACCGAACCGCCGGGTCCGGAAGGCCAACGAGGCAAGTCTGACCGGCCGTTCGCACAGGTCGAAGGCCCGGTCGCCGAGGGCCAGGACCAGAGCCGCCGCGCCCTGTCCGGGCGAGCAGAACATGTACTGGGTGAGCGGAGGGTTGACCTCGGCGGAGTCCAGGATCTCCCGCTCCGTCAGCGGTTTGCGCCGCCATGCCAGGGGGTGCTGCGCACCGTTACGGAAGGCGCGCTCGGCCACCATCGCCAGCGCCCGCTCGGAGATTCCGTGCTCGTACAGGTACCGCTGGGTCTTCAGCGCGAAGAACTGGGTGGTCAGCATCATGCCGGTCTCGGCGTACCAGTCGCCCAGGCCGTAGCGGGCCGCGGAGACGTGGAAGGCGCCGCGTTCGTGCTTGTCGAAGCCCACCGCCAGTCCCAGGGAGGCCTCGCCCGCGCGCAGCGCGTTGGCCACCGCGAGCACCGTGGAGGCACCGGTCGCGCAGCCGTTCTGCACGTTGACGAAGGGCACTCCGGTCAGACCCAGACGGCCGACCAGGGTGTCGGGCTTGCCGGAGACGTCGGAGCCGCCGGCCGCGTAGCCGATGTCCTCCCAGGCGACACCGGCGTCGGCCAGCGCCGCGCGCACCGCCCGCTCGGCCATCTCCATGCCGGTGACGCTCTCGTCGCGGCCGAAGGGATGCATCCCGCATCCGACCACGTACACGTCGTCGGGCCGGTTCACAGCTCTCCGTCCCGCTCCGGACGGAACGCGAAGGTGACGACCTCGGTCCCGTCGTCGTGCCGGTACGCGGGCACCAGGGTGAGCCGGACCGGCAGACCGATCCGGATCTCCTCGCGGGGCACCGCCAGCCGCGCCTCGACCAGCACCTCACCCAGGTCGACATAGCCCACGTGGTAGGGCCGGTAGCCGCCGGCCGGCGGCCGGTACGGCGGTTTCGGAGGGAACGCCTGGAGCGTCCACGACCACACCCGGCCCCGGACCGGCAGCACCTGCCCGGTCATCACCCCGTCCGCGCACCTGGGGCACGAGTCCTGCCGGGGGAAGACGACGGTGTGGCACGCGGAGCAGCGGGCGCCCACGAGACGCGGTGCGTCCCCGTCGCCGTGCTCACGGTCGCCGTGCTCACGGTCGTCCGGGTTCTCGAACAGTGACTCGTCGATGAGCCTGGTGGTCATGTTCCGCCCTCCTTCCACGTCACCAGCCCAGCAGGGCGGCCAGCCGTTCCCGGTGATGCGTGGCGCCCCCCAGCAGCACCGCGTCGGACTGCGCGCGCCGGAAGTACAGGTGCGCGTCGTGCTCCCAGGTGAAGCCCATCCCGCCGTGGAGCTGCACGCACTCGGCGGCGACGGAGACGAACGCCTCGCCGCACCACGCCTGTGCCACGGCCGCCGCCTCGGCCAGCGCCCTAGGTGAGCCCTCCGCCCGGACCGCGCGCACCACGGCCGACCGTGCGGCCTCGACCTGGAGCAGCATGTCGGCGCAGGCGTGCTTGACCGCCTGGAAGCCGCCGATCGCCCTGCCGAACTGGGTACGGTCGCGCACATGGGCCACCGTCATGTCCAAGGCGGCCTGCGCTCCGCCCAGTTGCTCGGCCGCCAGGGCCACCAGGGCCACGTCCAGTGCGCGGGAGACGACGCCCGCTCCCTCGCCGCCGGCGGTCAGTGTCCGGGCCCGGGCGCCGTCGAAGGTGACCACCGCCTGGCCCCTGCTGAGGTCAAGGGTGGGCACCCGGCGCACCGTGACACCCGGCTCTCGCGGATCGGCCAGGAAGAGGTCCACGCCGTCGGCCCCGGTCGCGGCCACCACGAGTGCCTCGGCGTCGGCGCCGTCGAGGACGAACGGCGCGGTGCCGTCAAGGAGGGGGACGCCGCCCTGCCAGGAGACGGCCACGGGCACGGCGTCGGCCCGCCATGTCCCGTCGGGGGAGACCACGGCCAGAGCGTGTACGACGCCCTCCGCCAGCCTGCCCAGCGCCTTGTCGGCCGTGCCGCAGCCTGCCAGCACCTGCCCGGCCAGCACGGTGGAGGAGAACAGCGGCACCGGTGCCAGGACTCGGCCCAACTCCTCGCAGACGGCGGCGATCCCGGCGAGGCCGCCGATGCCTCCCGCCGACCCGGGCAGGCCCAGTGCCGCGAGGCCGACCTGCTGGCCGAGGGTGTCCCACAACCCGGCGTCGATGCCGGGGGTCTCCTCGGACAGCCGGCGTACCGCGGCGGTGCCGCCGGCGTCCGCGCACACCGTGCGGACGGTGTCGCGGAGGTCTTCCAGTTCGGTGTCCGACAGGGCTGTGCCGTCGGTCTCGGTCACGGTGCCGGTCATCGTGTGCTCCCGCTGGTGTCGTCGCGTGTGCGCAGCGCGCTGTGCGCGGCCGCCATCCGGGCCACGGGGACGCGGTGCGCGGAACACGAGACGTAGTCGAGGCCGAGTCCGTCGCAGAACGCGATCGACTCAGGGTCACCGCCGTGCTCACCGCACACGCCCAGCTTGATGCCGGGCCGTACGCTCCGGGCCCGCTCGGCCGCCAGGGCGACCAGGGCACCCACCCCGTGCGGGTCGAGCCGGGCGAACGGGCTGGCGGTCAGGAACCCGCGTTCCTGGTAGGAGGAGAGCACCTGGCGTTCGACGTCGTCCCGGGAGAACCCGTAGGTGAGCTGGGTGAGGTCGTTGGTGCCGAAGGAGAAGAACTCGGCGTGCTCGGCGAGTTCCCCGGCCAGCAGTGCGGCGCGCGGGGTCTCGATCATCGTGCCGAGCCGGTAGGGGACCTCCACTCCGGTGCGGGCGGTGACCGCGTCCGCGGCGTCGCGTACGTACGCGGCCACGGCGGCCAGTTCCTCCGGCAGGCTGACGAGCGGGATCATCACTTCCAGCTCCGGCCGGACTCCGGTGGCGGCGACATCGGCCCAGGCGGTGAAGAGCGCCTCGGCCTGCGCCGGGTAGAGCCGTTCGTGCAGCAGCGCCAGCCGTACCCCACGCAGCCCGAGCATCGGGTTCGCCTCGCGCAGTGCGGCGGCCCGCTGTTCCTCGCCCGCGTCCAGGGCCTCGCCGGCGGCGGGCAGGAACTCGTGCAGCGGGGCGTCCAGCAGCCGCACGGTCACCGGGCGGTTCCCCACGGCGGCCAGCAGCGCGGTGAAGTCCTCGTGCTGGGCGCGCTCCAGCGCCACCAGGGCCTCGTCACGGGCGGTGGGGTCGGCGGCCAGGAGCACCCGGCGGATCAACGGCAGCCGCTCGCCGAGGAACTGGTGCTCCGTACGGCAGAGCCCGACACCCTCCGCGCCCAGCGCGAGGGCCGTCTCCACTTCGGCGGCCGTGTCGGCGTTGACCCGTACGCCCAGTCGGCGCACGTCGTCCGCCCAGCTCAGCAGGGTGGACAGTTCGGGCGGCGGTCCGGCGACGCTGACGCTCAGCGTGCCCGCGTAGACGGCGCCGGTACGGCCGTCCAGCGAGACCGGATCGCCTTCGCGCACCACGCGCTCCCCGAAGCGGACCGTCCCGGCCGCCCGGTCCACGCGCAGCCCCTCGGCGCCGCACACGGCGGGCTTGCCGGCGCCCCGCGCGACCACGGCGGCGTGCGAGGCGATCCCGCCGCTGCCGGTCAGCACGGCGACGGAAGCCAGCATGCCGGGCACGTCCGCCGGGGTCGTCTCGGCGGCCACCAGCACGACCCGGGTGCCGTCGGCGGCCAGTTCGAGGGCCCTGTCACTGGACAGCACCACCGTCCCGGTCGCCGCTCCCGGCGACGCGGGCAGGCCCCTCACGAGGAGTTCCTCCCCACCGGTCAGCCGCAGTTGGGGGTGGAGCAGTTCCTGTACCTGCACGGGGGTGATCCGCCGGACGGCCTCCTCGTGGCCGAGCGCCCCGTCCCGGGCCAGGTCCGCGGCCAGACACACCGACGCCCGCAGCGGCGGGCGGAGTTGGGCGGAGGCGGCGAGCAGGGAGATCTCGTCGTCGCGTACTTCGAAGTCGACCGACACCGGCGCGCGCAGGTGCCGTTCCAGGGTGAGCAGGGAGTGCTCCAGCAGCGCGGTGCCGCCCGCGAGCCGGTCCAGCGGTTCACCGGAGTGCGGCGGCGGGGCGCTGCGGCGCACCCCGCGGAAGAAGGACCCCTGCGGGGAGAGGCGCCCGGTCTCGGGATCGCGGCTGACGGCGGTGCCGTAGCCCGAGTGGTCCGCCGGGCCGATGCGCAGGGCCTGCACATGCAGGGCGAGGGCCAGGTCGGCGGGAAGCCGCTGGGCCCGGCGGGACCTTCGCGCGCGCGGTGAGTCCCACCGGGCCAGGAGGGCGTGGGCGGCAAGCGCCAGCTGTTGTGCCGGGTCGTCGGGAAAGGGCCGGGAGCCGTGCTCCGCCACCAGGGACAGCAGCACCTCGACCCGCGCCCGCGGCTCCGGCGTGTCCAGGAGGGCGTCGTCGAGCAGCGCACCGGGAACGTCCAGGGCGTGTTCGGCGATCACACGTACGGTGGCGGCCCACACCTCGTGCAACGCGTCCGGTTGCCCGATCACGGCGCACAGGCCGTCGGCCGTGTCCGGTGCAACACCGAGACAGGCCAGATCCGGCGGCAGCCCGGCGATCTCGGTCGGCGCGCTCGCCGACAGACGCAGCAGCAGCGGCCGGGTCACATCCCCGATCCGCCGTCCCGAGAGCTGTTCGACGAGCTCTACGGCGGCTTCGGAGGTGGCGGCTTCACACAGCGAGGCCGCGGCTGCGGCGGGCACGGTGAGCCCCGGCACGACCGGCAGGCCGAGGGCCACCAGCCCGTCCATCGCCGCGCCGTGCGCGCCCAGCTCGCCGGCGTCCAGGCCCCGGATGCGTCCCTGCCCGTACGGCACCAGGATCCGGCCAGGGGTACCGGGGGACAGGAGAGGCGTCTCGGACGCTGGGGGCGGCGCCGCCTCGCGGTCGGTGACGCTCACCCCAGCCCCCTGGTGACGAGCTCCTCTTCACGGGCCTCGTCCTCGGCCCGGCTGATGCCCAGCACGAGCAGCAGCTCCTGGTGCAGCCGCATCCATACGGTGTGGTACGAGTCGCACAGCGGCGAGGCCAGCCACTGCGGCGCGCCGTCGTCGAAGCGGTCGAGGGCGTCCTCCAGGTCGGTCAGGTACCGCCCACTGCCCGCGAGGACCCGGTCCAGCCGGCGCAGCACGGGCTGGATGGCCTCGTGCACGTCCTCCAGCGACTCGCGCACCCCGGCGTCGTAGACGTCGTCGGAATGATCGTTGGCCGTGCCGTCGGGGCGGCACTGCCATGCCGTGCACACGTCCCGGATCTTCCGGTTGACCGGCAGGAACGCCTCGTACGCCGCGGTGATCAGCTCCTCCTGCTCGGAGCCGGCGGGAACCCGCAGCAACCGCGCGACGGCGGACTTGGCCCGCTCGGTCGGCAGCACCACCGGCCCCTTCACCGTCGCCAGCCCGGCGTCCACCAGCGGCCGGAGCTCGGAGGCCGGACGGCCGCGCCACATGCCACGCAGAACGAGGTCGACGACGGCTTCGGTGAGGGGCTCGTCGGACGCGTCCGGAAGGTCCACGGCAGCAGATTGCATCGCCACACCTTTTGCTCGGTTCTGTGTTGCCCGGAGGTTACGCCCCGGCAGGCGGGTTAGTGAAGAGGGACTCAAGAAACACTTTTCGCCGCGAGGAACGACGTCATGCGGTCCTGTGCGTCCCGGCCGTCCGCGAGGGCGGCGATGGAGCGCGCTTCTTCGGCGAGGTGGCGACGTAGATCGTCCCCGGTGCCGAGGCGCAGCAGCCCCTTCGCGGCGCGCAGTGCGCCGCCCGCGCCGGCGGCCAGGTCGGCCGCGGTCCGGTGGGCCGTGTCGTCCAGTTCGGCATCGGGCACGCACCGGGAGACCAGGCCCCACAGTTCGGCGTCGTCACCGGTCAGGACCCGGTTGGTGAGGACCAGGTCCGCCGCCCTGCGCGGGCCCACCAGGCGCGGCAGGAACCACGACGCCCCGCAGTCCGGTGTGAGTCCGATCGCCGTGTACGCGAGCCGGAACCGCGCGGACCGGGCCGCCAGGACGATGTCGCCCACGAGGGCGAGGCCGATCCCGCCGCCCGCTGCCGCGCCGCGCACGGCGGTCACCAGCGGCACCGGCAGCTCGTACAGGACCTGTATCGCGGTGTGTGCGGCGCTCGCCACGGCGTGTACGTAGGCCCCGGTCTCCGTGCCGCGGCCGGCGAACGCGCGCAGGTCACCGCCCACACAGAAGCTGCCGCCCGTCGTCCGCAGCAGGACCGCGCCGCCCGGGTCCGCGGCGACCTCCAGGGCCGTGTCCCGCAGTGCCTCGGCCGTGCTGAGATCCAGGGCGTTCCCGCGGCCGGGATCGTCCAGCCTCAGCTCGACGACGCCGTCGGGATGGCGGACCGTGCGGACCGGGCCGGTACTCGCTGTCGGGCTCATGGGTGCCTCTCCCGTCGTCTTCCCGCGGCCGGGGACTTCCGGGCAAGATACTAAACACGCTATACAGTTTCTAGAAGGCGACGGCTGAGGACGCCCGTACGCCCGTCGGCGGGAGGTCCCGTGCCCATCCAGTTCGATGTCGACCCGACTGTCGCTCAACTTGCCGAGGCCACCGCGGAGTTCGTGCGCGAGGTGGCCGTCCCGGCCGAGCGCGAATGCGGTGGGTCCGTGCACGACGCCCCCGAGGCCGTACGGGAGAGCTTGCAGAAAGCCGCCCGTGACGCGGGGGTGTTCGCTCCGCACGTACCGAAGCGCTGGGGCGGCCACGGGCTCGACCTGCGGGGCCAGGCGGTGGTGTTCGAAGCGGCGGGTTACTCGCTGCTCGGTCCGCTGGCGCTGAACTGCGCGGCCCCGGACGAAGGCAATATGCACCTGCTGGAGAAGGTCGCCACCGAAGAGCAGAAGCAGACGTATCTGCGCCCGCTCGCCGCGGGCGAGACGCGGTCCTGCTTCGCCATGACCGAACCGGCTCCCGGAGCGGGTGCCGATCCCCGCCTGCTGCGGACCACCGCGACCCGGGTGCCGGGTGGCTGGCGTATCGACGGGCGGAAGTGGTTCATCACCGGTGCCCAGGGAGCCGGGTTCACCATCGTCATGGCCCGTACCTCCGGCGGCCCCGGCGACCCGGGCGGCGCCACCATGTTCCTGGTGGACGCCGACACCCCCGGCATGCGCCTCGTCCGGACGATCGAGACCCTCGACGAGTCGCTCTTCGCCGGGCACAGCGAGATCGTCTTCGACGGGTGCGTGGTGGGGGAGGGGCAGGTGCTGGGGGCGGTGGACCGCGGCTTCGAGGGCGCCCAGGTACGGCTCGCTCCCGCCCGGCTGACCCACTGCATGCGCTGGCTGGGAGCGGCCCGGCGCGCCCAGGACATCGCACTGGAGCGGGCCGGGAGCCGGATGGCCTTCGGCTCGGCGCTGGGAGACCTCGGCATGGTCCAGCAGATGCTGGCCGACTCCGAGATCGACATCGAGGCGAGCCGCGCCCTGATCCTGCGTACGGCCTGGGAGTTGGACACCGGCTCCGCCGCGGCCTCCCAGTTCTCCTCGGTGTCCAAGACCTTCGTGGCGGAGGCGGTGAACCGGGTGGTCGACCGGGCGGTCCAGATCTGCGGAGCCCTCGGCGTCTCGGCCGCCGACGCACCCCTCGCCCGTCTGTTCCGTGAGGTACGCCCCTTCCGGATCTACGACGGCCCGTCGGAGACGCACCGTTTCGCCATCGCCCGCCGCGCGGTGCGGCCCTACCGCCAGAACGTGCCCACCTGATCGGCACCGCCAGGCCGTCAACGCGCAGAGGTAGGAGCCGCCGCTCGGCGCCGCCATGGCTTGACCGGCTCCGGTGTGCCGCCTGGTGGACCCTCTGCCTCTCCCCTCCCATACTTGACAAGACGGGACTCAAGTTTTATCTCGGAAATGAGGCAAGTAGGGGTGAAACCAGCAGGTCGCAAGGGGTGAGGAGATGGCCGGGATGCAGGCGCCAGGCCGCGGAGCGGACCTGTATGCGGTGCTGGGCGTGGAGCCCTCGGCGACGGCCAGGCGATCACCTCCGCCTTCCGCGCCCGGGTGTGGGAACTGCGCCCCGACACGCGTGTGGACGCGGCCACCGCCCAGCGGTTCGGTGAGGCACGGGCGGCGTACGAAACGCTTCGCGATCCGGTCCTGCGCGCGGCCTACGACCGGAGGTACGAGCGGGCGGCGGAGCGGGCAGACGACCGCAGGCCGGTGTTCGTGCGGCCGGTCGGTCCCGCCCGGCGGTTCGTGGTGGTGCTCGGGGCCGCCCGCCCCGCGCCCCTGCTGCGCGCCGGTCCCGTCCGGTGGGAGCGGCCGTCCCGATGACGCCGACTGACCGGAAACGTGAAGCAGCGCATGGGTGAGGAGGAAGAGCAAGATGGCGCGCTCGGTCGGTATCGACCTGGGAACGACGAACTCGGTGGTCGCGGTCCTCGAGGGCGGCGAGCCCACGGTCATCACGAACACGGAAGGCACACGGACCACGCCCTCGGTGGTGGCGTTCGCCAAGAACGGCGAGGTGCTGGTCGGCGAGGTCGCCAAGCGGCAGGCCGTGACGAACGTGGAGCGCACCGCGCGCTCCGTGAAGCGGCACATGGGGGATCACGCGTGGCGGTTCCCGGAGCACGGCGGCATCGAAGGCAAGCAGTACACCGCGCAGGAGATCTCCGCGCGCGTGCTGCAGAAGCTGAAGCGGGACGCGGAGTCCTATCTGGGTGAGGACGTCACCGACGCGGTGATCACCGTGCCCGCGTACTTCGACGACGCCCAGCGACAGGCGACCAAGGAGGCCGGTGAGATCGCGGGCCTGAACGTCCTGAGGATCATCAACGAGCCGACGGCCGCCGCGCTGGCCTACGGGCTGGACAAGGAGAACGACCAGACGGTCCTCGTCTTCGACCTCGGCGGTGGCACCTTCGACGTGTCGCTGCTGGAGATGGGTGAGGGCGTCATCGAGGTGAAGGCCACCAACGGCGACACCCACCTGGGTGGTGACGACTGGGACCAGCGGATCGTCGACCACCTGGTCAAGCAGTTCAAGAACCACTACGGCGTGGACCTGTCCAAGGACAAGATGGCCGTGCAGCGCATGCGCGAGGCGGCGGAGAAGGCGAAGATCGAGCTGTCCAGCTCGTCGGAGACCACCATCAACCTGCCCTACGTCACCGCGTCCGCCGAGGGACCGCTGCACCTCGACGAGAAGCTGACCCGGGCCCAGTTCGAGCAGCTGACCGCCGATCTGCTGGACCGCTGCAAGGCGCCGTTCCACAACGCGATCAAGGACGCCGGGATCAAGGTGTCCGACATCGACCACGTCGTCCTGGTCGGCGGCTCGACGCGCATGCCCGCGGTGACCGAGCTGGTGAAGGAGCTGACCGGCAAGGACCCGCACAAGGGTGTCAACCCGGACGAGGTCGTGGCCGTCGGTGCCTCGTTGCAGG
The DNA here is from genome assembly GCF_040298885.1 of Streptomyces sp. NPDC001137. Taxonomy (NCBI): domain Bacteria; kingdom Bacillati; phylum Actinomycetota; class Actinomycetes; order Kitasatosporales; family Streptomycetaceae; genus Streptomyces; species Streptomyces sp. NPDC001137. The sequence goes on along the minus strand of NZ_JBEPBA010000003.1, from coordinate 218,199 downwards.
CCGGTGTGCTCAAGGGCGAGGTCAAGGACGTCCTGCTGCTCGACGTCACCCCGCTGTCCCTGGGCATCGAGACCAAGGGCGGCATCATGACCAAGCTGATCGAGCGCAACACGACCATTCCGACCCGCCGTTCGGAGATCTTCACCACGGCCGAGGACAACCAGCCGTCGGTGACGATCCAGGTCTACCAGGGCGAGCGCGAGATCGCCGCGTACAACAAGAAGCTCGGCATGTTCGAGCTGACCGGCATCGCCCCGGCACCGCGCGGACTGCCGCAGATCGAGGTCGCCTTCGACATCGACGCCAACGGCATCATGCATGTCTCCGCCAAGGACCTCGGCACGGGCAAGGAGCAGAAGATGACCGTCACCGGCGGCTCCGCGCTGCCCAGGGACGACATCGACCGCATGGTCCGCGAGGCCGAGCAGCACGCCGAGGAGGACCGGCGCCGCAAGGAGGCCGCCGAGACCCGCAACCAGGGCGAGCAGCTCGTCTACTCGACCGAGAAGCTCCTCACGGACAACGCGGACAAGATCCCCGCCGACGCGAAGAGCGAGACGGAGACCGCGCTGGCCGACCTGAAGGAGAAGCTGAAGGACGACAGCACGGACACGGCGGCGATCCGGCAGGCGATCGACCGTGCGTCGCAGGCCGCGCAGAAGATCGGCACCGCCCTGTACGAGAAGTCGCGGGCCGAGCAGCCGACGGGTGCGGCCGACGCGTCCGCAGGTGGTTCGTCCGAGGACGAGGTGGTGGACGCCGAGATCGTCGACGACGACAAGCCGGAGGCCGGCTGACGATGACCAGGAGTGAGCCGCAGAGCACCGAACTGCAGCAGCTGCGGCGCCTGGTGGAGGAGCGGACCGCCGACCTGCAGCGGGTGAAGGCCGAGTACGACAACTACCGCAAGCGGGTGCGGCGGGACCGCATGGCCGTCCGTGAGATCGCGGTGGCCAATGTGCTCCGGGCGCTGCTGCCGGTTCTGGACGCCGTCGACCGGGCGTGCGCGCACGAGCCGCTCACGCCCGGCCTGAAGGACATCGCCGACAGCCTGAAGAGCGAGCTCGGATCGCTGGGCGTCACGTCGTTCGGCGAGGTGGGCGATCCGTTCGACCCCGTCTGGCACGACGCCCTGACGTACCAGGTCTCCGACCGGGACGGCCTGGTGTGCTCGACGGTCCTCCGTTCGGGATACCGGCTCGGCGAGCAACTACTGCGTCCGGCCACCGTGGAGGTCACCGGGCCGGCTCCACCGCGAGGAACCCGCGCGGAACCGACCGCATCCGTCGGTGGCCCGCCGTTGACGGAGGACGTCATGCGCATGCACTGGGATGCTTTCATCGCCGCGGTCCAGGAACGCGGTGAATACCCTTCGCAGCAGGAGGCGGAACGAGTCTCCCGGGTCGTCATGGCCCTGCTGGGCGCACATCTGGTGGGTGAGGTGCGCGCCGAGCTGGCCGCCCGGCTCCCGGAAACGCTGGCGTACGTCCTGCTCAACCCGCTCCAGGCGCATGAACCGCTGTCGCCCGAACGGTTCATCCGGGCAACCGCGGCCTGGATCGAAGGCGCCACGGAGAAGACCGCCACCTGGGACGTCAGCGCCGTACTCAGCGTCGTGGCCGACATCGCCGGCGAGGACCTGACGAACCGCGTCCTGCTCCAACTCCCGCCGGGCTACGACCTGCTGATCGGACATCCGCAGCCGGACTGACCACCCCCGGCCCCGGCGCCCCCAGGGCATGGCCCCACCTGTTCACATGATAGATCCTATGTATGGCGCTTCACTCTCTGAGGGTGTGGGGCGTCGAGCCTCCATGGATCCCCCAAAAGGCCTTTCTGGTTCCCTCTTTGAGTCAATCTCGCCCCAGCTATGGACGCCGCCATCCCATGTCTCCTATAAATCCATCCGATGTCTCGCCCCGACATCCCCCCTCGACCCATGGAGCCGCGCCATGTCCCCTGCCTCCCTCAGCAGACGCTCTCTGATGAAGGCCGCCGCCCTCGCCGGGGGAGTGGCGGCCTTCGGGCTGCCGCAGGTCCTGTGGCCCTCCACCGCGGAGGCGTACACCGTCCCCTCGAAGATGGACTGGTGGTACCAGGCCCGGTTCGGGATGTTCATCCACTTCGGGTCCTACTCGTATCTCGGCCACGGCGAGTGGGCGATGGACCAGGAGCGGTGGAGCAAGGCGAGCTACCAGACCCAGGTCAGCCAGAAGTTCAACCCGAGCCGGTTCAACGCCGCCGCCGTCGCCGAACTGGCCAAGAACGCCGGCATGAAGTACCTCGTGATCACCGCCAAACATCACGAGGGCTTCGCGATGTGGGACTCCGACGTGGCGAGCTTCACCGACACCACCGGCACCAAGCTGTACAACCTGCACGACTACAGCGGCTTCCAGACCGACCTGCTCGGGGACCTCAAGAGGGAGTGCGAGAGCCGCGGGATCAAGTTCTGCCTGTACTACTCGATCCTCGACTGGAACCATCCGTCACAGGTCGACCGCTACCAGGGCGGTTTCACCACGATGTCCTCGCAGGCCGCGCGCACCGCCTACATCGCCGACATGAAGGCGCAGCTCCAGGAACTGCTGGACCGCTACGACCCGGCACTGCTGTGGTTCGACGGCGACTGGTCCGGCGAGCCTTCCAGTCCCACCCTTACGGACTGGTGGCTGAAATCGGATGGCGTCGACCTCTACAACTGGCTGATCGCCCGCAAGCCCGGTCTCATCGTCAACGAACGGGTCAAGCGGGACCTCGGGCTCGGCGACTACACGGTCGCGGAGTTCGGGATACCCGCCGAGCCGATGGCTCGGCAGTGGGAGAAGTGCGCCACCATGAACGGCTCCTGGGGTTACAACGCGGGGCGTGAGACCCGCTACAGACCCTTGAAGGACATCGTCCAAGAGCTCGTCACGGTGGTCTCCCGGGACGGCAACTACCTGTTGAACATCGGCCCCACGGGCGAGGGCCTGGTCACCACCGGAACGGAGAGCGTCCTGAGCGGCCTGGCCTCATGGATGTCGACGTACAGCGACAGCATCCACGGAACCAGCGGCAGCCCGTTCGCCACCGAACCGGCGTGGGGGAAGGTCACCAAGAAGAACGGCAAGCTCTTCGCCCATGTCTTCACCTGGCCCACGAACGGCCAGCTGCGGATTCCGGCGCTCGACAACCCGATCCGCCGCGTCTATCTGCTGAACAACCCCTCGGCCTCGCTCTCCTACACCGTCAGCGGCGGCACCATCGACGTCACCGTGCCGGCCACCGCGCCGGACACCAACGTCTCCGTGGTGTGCGTCGAGGTCCAGGGCATGCCCATCAGGGTCTCACCGGCGGTGTTCGAGAACGTCAACTACCAAGGCGCCAGCGTCGTCCTGCCGCTGGGCAGCTACACCTCCTCCCAGCTGTCCGCCGCCGGCCTGGAACCCGCCATGGCCTCCTCCGTCCTGGTACCCGACGGCTACCAGGTGACGGGCTACGCCGGCGACAACTTCACCGGCACCGCCTGGACGTTCACCTCGAACACCCCCGACCTTGTGGCGACCGGCAACAATGACGCGATCAGATCACTGAAGGTGACGTTCAGGCCCGACAAGTACTTCCGCCTGACCAATGTCACCAGCCGCTTGGCGCTGGACAGCGGCGGCAATGTCGCCGGCGGGTCGAATCTGAAGCAGTGGCAGCCGATAGACAACTCCAATCTCCAGTGGCAGGCAATCGAACTCGGCAACGGCTACTACAAGCTCGTCAACCGCACCAACGGCATGGTCGCCGACGGCTGGGGCTCCACCACCAACGGCGACCCTGCCCGACAGAAGGCCTGGGACGGCAGCGACACGCAGCAGTGGCGGATCACCCACCGCGGCCAGGGCCAGTACTCGATCGCCAACCGCAGCACGGGACTGGTCCTCGACAGCGGTGGAACAGTCGCCTCAGGGTCCGTGACCAAGCAGTGGACCTGGCAGCAGAGCACCAACCTGCTGTGGACGTTCAGCCCGGTCGGCTGACCGGCACCACTCCGATGAGGATGGAAAACTACCAGCAGTGGATGATTTCAGCCCACGACGCAGCGGTCCGGGACACGTACGTTCGTCGCATGCCAACCAGCAAGCAACTCCTGACATCGGTTCAGGTGGCGCGCTTCGTCGCGCAGGGATTCCTGCGCCTGGACGGGGTGGTGCCCCAGGACATCAATGAACGGGCCATCGCGGCCTTGGCCGAGGGCCTGCAGGAAGTGGCCTACGGCACTCCGCTGGACGGGGCGTTCGCGCCCGACACCTTCGTCCACGAACTGCTGGCCCTGCCGGTTGTCGCGGGCGCTGTCGAGAGCCTGGTCGGCCCCCGGCCGACCGTCGACCACCAGGCGGTTCATGTGCGCGAGCCGCACGAGGGACAGGCGCAGCCGCTCCACGCAGACGCGATCATCGACGTGCGGCCCGATGCGTTCGACATCCAGCTCATGTACTACCCGCACGAGGTGACCGCGGAGATGGGCGGCACCCTGAGCGTGCCCGGGAGCCATCTGCGCAGGATCAACGAGACGGACGTCGGCCGCGTCCAGAACCTCAAGGGGCAGACCCGTCTTACCTGCCCGGCAGGCACGGTCGTGCTCGTGCACCACGGCATCTGGCACGGTGGCCGCCGCAACGACACCGCGCGCCGCCGCTACATGTACAAGCTCCGCCTCAACCCGACCGTGCCGCAGGTGCGTCTGTGGGACCTCTCCGACCTGGACGACCCTGCGGTGACCGCCGAACTCAACACCTACTTCCCGTGGTACGAGCAGGCCACGGCCCGACTGGAGATCTACAACCGGGCCCTGCTGTGGCGGGCGCTGACCGGTGACGACTCGTTCGACGTCGAGTACTGGGTCACGCGCGTCAGCAACCGGCCGACCCTGAAGGGGAGTCACGCATGAGGCAGCAGGTTCTGGTCCTTTACCTCGCGACGTCGGCGCTGGACTCCGACGTCGTGGGCTGGTCCCGGTACGACGGGACCGGCCGGACCCGTCCGACGACCGGCGACAGCGACGAGCCGCCCTACGCCACAGGGCTGGCCGCACTGCACGACGGGTGGCGTCTGTTCCAGGCCTCCCAACTGCTGCCACCGCAGGCCGGCCACGAGTACGACGTCTCCTTCCTCAAACACGAGTTCTTCTTCGAGAAGGTGGAGGACGGCTTCGGTCCTTGACCCGGCGCTCAGTACGGCTCGGGCACGGGGAGGGACTGCGCGCACCAGATGGTCTTGCCGTTGGTCGTGTGCCGGGTGCCCCAGCCCTGGGTGAGCTGGGCGACGAGCAACAGACCTCGGCCGCCCTCGTCGAAGGCGCGGGCCCGGCGCAGGTGCGGAGCGGTGTTGCTGGCGTCGGAGACCTCGCAGATGAGGGAGGTGTCGCGAATCAGCCGCAGCTTGATCGGCGGCTCGCCGTATCGGATGGCATTGGTGACCAGCTCGCTCACGACCAGCTCGGTGACGAAGGCGGCCTCCTCCAGGCCCCAGGCGTCCACCTGGTCGACGGCGAACTTCCTGGCGCGCGGCACCTGGGCGGTGTCGGGCTCGACGTCCCAGTCGGCGACGTGGCGGGGATCCAGCGCGCGCGTGCGAGCGAGGAGCAGGGCGGCGTCGTCGGTGCGGCGTTCGGGGAGCATGGCGTCCATCACCGTGTCGCACAGGGCCTCCAGTGAGGCGGCCGAGGGGTTCAGGGCTCGCTGAAGTTCGGCGAGCCGCTGGTCGGCGTCGCGCTCACGGCTTTCCACCAGCCCGTCGGTGTACAGGGTCAGCAGGCTGCCCTCGGGCAGCTCCAGCTCGGTGGCCTCGAAAGGCAGCCCACCGATGCCGAGCGGTGGCCCCGGAAGGGCGGGTACCGGGCTCCAGGTGCCGTCCGGGGAGATGATCAGCGGCAGGGGATGGCCGGCGCTGGCCAGCGTGAGGCGGCGGGAGACGGGGTCGTAGACCGTGTACAGACAGGTGGCCCCTGACTCGCCCGTCGCCTGGAGGTCGCCGGTGGCCTGGAGGTCGCTGGCGAGGTGGAGGACCAGGTCGTCCAGGTGCGTCAGCAGCTCGTCCGGCGGCAGGTCGACGTCGGCGAGGGTACGGACCGCCGTGCGCAGCCGGCCCATGCTCGCCGAGGCGTGCAGTCCGTGACCGACGACATCGCCGACGACCAGGGCGACCCGGGCGCCGGACAGCGGAATGACATCGAACCAGTCACCCCCCACTTCCGCGCCGGTCCCGGCGGGCAGATAGCGGGAGGCCACCTCGACCGCCTCCTGTTTGGGCAGCCCCTGTGGCAGGAGGCTGCGCTGCAGGGTCAGCGCCGTCGTGCGCTCACGCGAGTACCGGCGGGCGTTGTCGATGGCGACGGCTGCCTTGGCGGTCAGCTCCTCGGCGAGGATCAGGTCGTCGGCGGTGAAGGCCTCGGGCCGGTCCAGGCGGGAGAAGGCGACCACGCCGAGCAGCGCACCGCGGGCCCGGAGCGGCACGGTGATCCGGCCGGTCAGCCCCTCCGCGGCAAGGGACTCGTCGATCACCGGGTTGCCCGGTGGCCAGTGGGCCGGGTCGGCGGCGAGACCGGGTCCGAAGGCCCATTCGCCGCCCTCGCCGGGCTCGGCGGCGAGTTCCACCGTGGACCTGCCCGTGGCCATGCAGCGGGCGGCGACAGAACCGGGAGTGTGGCCGACCGGCGTCGTCGGCCCGGCAGCGCGGTCGGTGTCCTCGTTCGCGCTGTGCCGGGCGGCACGGCTGAGCACGATCGTCTCTCCGGGGCTGAACGCGGCCACGGAGGGCGGCTCCTCCCCGCGCAGCACCTCCTCGAAGAGATCCACGGTGACGAGGTCGGCGAATCCCGGCACGGAGGTGTCGGCCAGTTCCTGGGCGGTGCCGATCACGTCGAGTGTCCGGCCGATGCCGCCGCTGGCCTTGTTGAGCAGGAGCAGGCGCTGCCGGGCCCAGTACTCGGCGCTCATGTCGAATCCCCAGTTGGCGATCGCACGGACCCTGCCCTCGGCGTCCCGGACGGGCCAGATGCTGGTGGCCCAGGCGTTGGCGTAGTTACTGCCGAGTGGACGGAAGACGGTGATGAGACGCATCGGCTCGCCCGTCCTCGCCACCTGGGCGAGGGCGTCGGTGTAGGGCTTGTCGTCCCGTTCGGGAAACAGCGTGCGGTCGAATTCGGGGAACAGCTCGCGGTACTTCCTGCCGAGCACCTGCTCCTCGGTGTGGGCGATCACCCGGGCCGAGGAGGCGTTGATCCACAGGAACCGCAGCTCGGGGTCGTAGACGCCCAGAGCGAAGGGGCTCTGCTCGAAGGCCCGGTCGGCGATCACCGGGCGGCGTCCCCAGCGCTGGATGGTCAGCGCGTGGCCCAGCCCCCGGCTGTCGGGGCCGAACAACGGGTGAGCAGCCACCACGGCGTCCAGTGTGGAGCCGTCCCGGCGGCGCAAAGGGATGAAGCCCGTGGGGTCGGGGCCGGTGCCGTAGTCCTCGGGGAAGCCGGGTGGCGGCGGGTCGACCAGCAGATCGGTCACGGGGCGGCCGACGGTTTCCTGCGCCGTCCAGCCCAGCAGCAGCCGGGCCCCCTCGCTCCAGCCGCTCACCAAGCCGTCGGGACCCACCACGGCAACGGCAGTGGGGGAGTCCTGGTTGCCGGCCATCTCCACGCGCCATGCCTCCGTCCGGACGTCCGTGCCCGTCAGGGCTGGTTTCCAGCGGCTGCCTCCAGCCTAGATCGTCCCCTGCTCCACGGCGCTCCGGCCGGTGCGTTCGGGTTGAAACGCGTCCTGCCGTGGCCCGGGGCGCCGACGCCGTCTGCTGCTTCCAGCGGCGGCAGTCCCGGCAGGGCGCCGAGCAGCCGGGTGAAGGGCTCGCCGTACCGGGTCGTCGTCGTGCCTCCGCTGTACGCCTTCATGGACGCGCCGGTCGACAACCTCCTCGTCCACGTCCGCGGCGGCACCCTCCTCCGCGGCTTCCGGCCCGGCGTCGCGGACGAGGACGGCCTCCTGAGCGGCGACGGCTGTCAACGCGCCCTCGTCGGAAATCCGACCGTCGCCGCGGTGGTCTACTTCGTCAGCAAGCGCCGTACCGGCGAAAGGAGTTGACGACCAATCAGTTGGACGAAGCGAGCGGGGCCGCAGGCGTGGTGCCTGCGGCCCCGCTCGGGCGTCGGGTCAGGACGGGTCGCCGTACAGAAGGCCGCGTCCGTTGGTGCCGATGTAGACGCGGCCGTAGGTGTCGGGGTCGCCGGTGATGACGCCGATGCTGCCGATGGCGCCCCACTGGTGGGCGTCGTCGTTGACGCGGAGCCAGGTGGCGCCCTTGTCGGTGGAGCGGAAGACTCCGGTGACGTTCTTGACCGTGCCGATCAGGTACAGGGCCTGGTAGCCGGTGTCCGGCTTGGCCTTGCCGAAGCCGAGGGCGGAGGCGGACTGCACCGAGCCGGGCGTGGTGAAGCTACGGCCGCCGTCGGTGGAGTGCAGCAGCCCCTTGTCACCGCCGGCGATCCACAGGTCCCCGGCGATGCCGGGGACGGCCGTGAGCCGGCCGGAGGGAAGGCCGGTGGCACGGCCGGTGAAGGTCGCGCCGCCGTCGGTGCTGGCGTAGAGAGTGCCGCCGGACAGGGAGTAGAAGATCCTGGCCGAGGAGCGGTCGGCGACGACCACGGCGTCGGTGCTCAGGCCGCTGACCCTCGACCAGCTCGCGCCCTTGTCGGTCGAGCGGTACGGGGCCTGGCCGGCCTCGGTCCACACGATGGTGGAGCCGTCCGCCGCGAGCGCGACATGGCCGCTGTTCGCGCTGCCCACCGGCTCTGCCGTGAAGCCGTTCCAGCTGCTGCCGCCGTCGGTGGAGTAGGCGCCGTCCTGCGCGCCGCCCGTGCCGACGCGGACCATCACCGCGGGGGCCGACTGGGCGAAGTCGATGTCGGTGCTGCTGCTCATCAGCGGGTTCTTCAGCCGTCCGGCGGGCACCTCGGTCAGGGAGTCGTGACGGAAGCCGCCCTGGTCGCCCATGGAGGTGATGACGGTGGCGCCGCCGGGAGGCGCGATCGCGTCCGCCAGCGAGGTCTCCTCCAGCCCGCGGGCCCCGGAGGCCCAGTGGCTGGTGCCACCGCTGTCGGAGGCATTGGCGTCCTTGCTGCGCCAGATGCTGTTGCCGGTGCCGTACAACGCGTGCCCGGAGTCGAAGGGGTCGATGGCCAGCGCGGTCATCCAGTGCCCGGTGTGGGTGCCGACGTACGGAGCGACGGAGGCGTTGCGCTGCGACTTGTCGGCCAGGGCCTTCCAGGTGGTGCCGCCGTCGGTGGTCCGGTAGATCTCGTCCTCGGGCCACCACCGGTCCAGGGTGGTGACCATCACCGTGGACGGCTTCTGCGCGTCGACGGCCAGACCGGAGAACCCGTAACCACCCTGCGACGGCGAGATGTTCTTCCACACCCCGCGAGACGGGGTGTACTTCCACACCGAGCCCGCCGTCGCGTCCATGGGGCCGATGCTGTTGCTGCGTCAGGTACAGCGATCCGTCACCGGAGACCACATCGTGCTGCGGCATCTGGCCGGTGGGCTGCCCGGAGACGGCCTGCCAGCTGCTGCCGCCATCGGTGGAGCGGTACAGGGAGGTGTCCTTGTCGTTGACGCCGACATAGACCGTGTTGCTGCCGGCCGGGCCGTACGTCACGAAGGAGATGCCCGCGCCGCTGCCCGCCCCGTCCTTGACGGGGAACGAGGAGACCTGACGCCATGTCACGCCGTAGTCGGTGCTGCGCCACAGGCCGTTCTTGCGGGTGCCCAGCAGCAGGGTGGCGTGGTCCGCGGGGTCGATCACGAGCCGTTCGCCCGCCCCGCGGCCGGGTTCGTTGCCGCCCAGCTTGAACGGCAGATCGGTGCGCTGGAAGGTGCGGCCCCGGTCGGTGGAGCGCAGGATCGCGCCGTTGCCGGCCCACTCGTTGGTGTAAGTGCCCGCCCCGAGGTAGAGCCGCTTGGGGTCGACGGGGTCGCTGGCCAGCGAGTCGATGCCCAGCAGGTTCCAGTCCTTCTCGCCGAGCCAGTCGGTCAGCGGGATCCACTGCTCGGCCGCGGTGTCCCAGCGGTAGGCGCCGCCCATGTCGGTGCGCGCGTACAACAGGCCCTTCTCCTTCTGGTTGAACACCAGCCCGGTGACGTAACCGCCGCCCACCACCTGGGCGTTCTTCCACACATACGGTCCTGCCGCGGCCGTGGTCTGCGCGCCGCCGGTCCCGGCCGTCCGGGTCTCGGCCGTCTTCACCAGCTTCCACTGCTGGTTGGAGCTGCCCCTGCTGGGATATTGGATGATCGGCGCGCCCTGGGCCGTGGAGCCTCCGGAGACGTCCAGGACCTGGCCGCTCCTGCGGGAGGTGAGGGTGACGGCGTCGGTACCGCTCACCTCCTTGATCTTCCACTCCTGGGAGGTGGAGGAACGGTCGGTCTGCTGCTCGGCGGCGGCCCCCTGAGCGGTGGAATCGCCCGCTATGCCGAGCACTTTGCCGCTGTTACGGTTCACCAGCTCGTAGTAGCCGTCCCCCGCGGACTTCAGCTTCCACTGCTGGTTGGCGGTGCTCTGGTCGGCCCACTGCTGGACACGGGTGCCGTCGGCGGTGGAGAAGCCGTTGACGTCCAGCACCTTGCCGCTGCGCACGGAGACCAGCCGGTAGTAGGCGTCGCCGTCGACCGTCGCGGCCTGCGAGTCCTCCTGCGCGTACAGGAGATACGGCACGAGGACGGCGGGCACGCCGAGCAGCAGACCGGTGGCGGTCCAGCGGCGGCGGTGACGCCCGCGGCGCCCGCCGTTCGTGGGGTTGTTCATGGAGGACTGTTCTCCTTGCATGCCGTTCATGAGCGGAAAGCCGGGCTCGGCCATCGGGACTGGCCGGATCTGCTTCCCTGTTGTCACAGGCTCCGCACAGGGTTGCCGCGAGCCGGGATCTTTTTTCGGATCATTTCGAGGCGCGGTCGCCGTCGAGGGGCAAGGAGGGGCCGGCATCCCCGGGGGTTGGGAACCCCGGATTGCGGATCTACTCTCTGAACCATGCACTTGGCACCCGCAGCAGCGCCCCGTCCGGCGCAGGTGTTCTCGACGGCGCACCTGCCGTCGGTGGAGCGGTTGCGGGCCTGGGAGGAGCACAACGCCGACGCCCTGATCGCCCTGATGTGCCGTACACCGGGCGGTGAGGACTTCCGGGCGCGTGAGGACAACCTCGACCTCGGGCGGGTGCATCTGGCGCGTGTCCGCACCACCGCCCACGTCGTCGAGCGCCCTGCCGACCTCATCGAACGACGGCCCACGGGTTCCGTGGCGATCTATGTCTCCCTGCGCGGGGAGGCGCTGTTCCAGCAGGCCGGCCGGCGGCAGGTCATCCGCCCCGGCGACGTCCTGGTCTGCGATGCGGACGGCAGCTTCGTCCGCGGGTTCGGCCAGGGGCTGGACGAGCTGGCGGTGCGCGTGGACCGCCGTGCGCTGCCGGAGGGTGTGCACCTCGGGGAACCGCTTGTCGTCCGGCGTGACGAGAGCAACCCGTACGGCCGCGCGCTGGCCCGTCTCGTCGGACGCGCCGTCGGTGTCCAGGGCGCGACCCGGCCCGACGAGCAGGCCCTCGTCGACCTCGCGTCCGTCCTCGTGAGCGACGGGGCCACGCGTCCGCCCGTCGTCCATCGCGCGCTCGCCTGCGCCCTCGTCGAGGACCGGCTGCACGATCCGCGCCTGTCGGCCCCCGAGGTCGCCGAGGCCGTCGGCATCAGCGTCCGTCAGCTCACCCGCGTCTTCGCCGACGCGGGCACGACGTTCCCGCGCTATGTGCTCGGCCGGCGCCTCGAAGCCGCCTACGGCCTGCTGACCGGACCGGACGCCGCCGAGGTGCGCACGGCGACGGTGGCGACCAGGTGCGGATTCAGCTCGGTCGCCCACTTCTCGCAGACCTTCCACGCCCGGTTCGGCATCACCGCGGGCGAGCTGCGCCGTACGGCCGCGAAGCGGGACTGAACGAAAGCGGGCGAACCACCCTCGCCACAGCGACGAAGCGCCCTCGAAACAGCCGCGTCATACGGATTTCGGCCGTCCTCCACCCCGTCCCGCCCGATGCGGTCGCGGCCGGGGGCACGCTGCCTTCAAAGCGGCGCGAGAAGAAGGCGAGAGGCCCCATGCCCGAGTTCAACGACGGTCAGCGAGCGACCGAACTCCCGACATCGGCGCACGTCGAGACCGATGTCCTGATCGTCGGCTCCGGTCCGGCCGGCGCCTCGGCGGCGCTGTTCCTGTCGACCCTGGGGATCGACAACATCGTGATCACCAAGTACCGGTGGACCGCGAACACACCCCGGGCGCACATCACCAACCAGCGGGCGATGGAGATCTTCCGCGACATGGGGATCGAGGACCAGGTGCTGGCCGACGCCACCGCCCATGAGCTCGTCGGTGACACCGTCTTCTGCACCTCCATCGCGGGCGAGGAGATCGGCCGTATCCACACCTGGGGCACCCGGCCCGACCGGGAGGCGGACTACCGGCTGGCCTCGCCCTGCCTCACCGTCGACATCCCGCAGACCTATCTCGAACCGATCCTCGTCAAGAACGCCACGGTCCGCGGCACCCAGACCCGTTTCTCCACGGAGTACCTCTCGCACACGCAGGACGACACGGGCGTCACCGTCCGGGTCCGTGACCGGCTCACGGGTCAGGAGTACGACATCCGCGCGAAGTACCTCATCGGCGCCGACGGGGCCCGCTCCCGGGTCGCCGAGGACATCGGCCTGCCCTACGAGGGCGCGATGGACATCGCCGGTTCGATGAACATCACCTTCAAGGCCGACATCGCGTCCTACGTCGGCCACCGGCCCTCGGTCCTGTACTGGGTGATCCAGCCGGGCGCCAACGTCGGCGGTATCGGCGCCGGACTGGTCCGGATGGTCCGCCCCTGGAACGAGTGGCTCATCGTATGGGGGTACGACATCAACTCCGAGCCCCCCGTGGTCGACGAGACCGAGGCCATCCGCATCGTGCGGCAGCTGCTCGGCATCCCGGACCTCGACGTCGAGATCACCGGCACCAGCCTCTGGGGCAACAACGAGATGTACGCCACCCACCTCCACAAGGGCCGTGTCTTCTGCGCCGGAGACGCCGTCCACCGTCACCCGCCGAGCAACGGCCTGGGCTCCAACACCAGCGTCCAGGACTCCTACAACCTGGCCTGGAAGCTGGCGGCCGTGCTGCGCGGGCAGGCCGACCCCTCGCTGCTGGAGACGTACTCGGTGGAGCGGGCGCCCGTCGCGAAGCGGATCGTCACCCGGGCCAACAAGTCCAGCCGCGAGTTCGTCGACCTCTTCCAGGCCCTCGGCGTCCTCGACGCCAAGGACGAGGACGAGATGCGGGCCCTGATCGAGGAGCGGAAGGCCAACACCCCGGAGGGCGCGGCCAAGCGGGCCGCTCTGGTGGCGGCGATGGAGACCAAGAACTACGAGTTCAACGCGCACGGCGTCGAGCTCGGCCAGTTCTACGAGTCCGCCGCCGTCGTCTCCGACGGCACCCGCCCCGCCCCGAGCCGGGACGAGGACCTCTACCACGTCATGTCCACCAGCCCCGGCGCGCACCTCCCGCACGCCTGGGTCGGCGACAACGTCACCAAACTCGCCCTGATGGACCTGGCGCCGTACACCCGCTGGACCCTGCTCACGGGCATCGCCGGTGAGGACTGGGCCGGTGCCGCCGAGAAGGTCGGGCGGGACCTCGGCATCCCGCTCGAAACCGTGGTGATCGGCCCCGGCCGCGAGGTGACGGACCTCTACTACGACTGGGCCAAGCTGCGTGAGGTCGAGGAGTCCGGAGCGATCCTGGTGCGCCCCGACAAACACGTCGCCTGGCGCTCGATGAGCCTCGCCGACGACCCCGAGGCGGCCCTGCGCGGCGCCCTCGCCCAGCTGCTCGGAAAGGTGTGAGCGTGCGGTTCATCCACGAGACTCTGCCGCAGCGGGTCGTCTTCGCCCCCGGCGCGGCACCGGCCGCGGTGGCCGCCGAGGTGGCTGCGCTGGGGGCGACGAAGGTGATGCTGATCGCCGCACCGGCGGAGGCGGCCTTCGCCGACCGCCTCGGGGCGGACCTGCCGGTGGCGGTGCGCCACGACGAGGTCGTCATGCATGTCCCGGTCGACGTCGCCGAGCGCGCCCGGAAAGCCGCCACGGAGGGTGCCGTGGACGCGCTGGTGTGCGTCGGCGGCGGCTCGACGACCGGCCTGGCCAAGGCGGTGGCGCTGACGACCGGCCTGCCGATCGTGGCCGTCCCGACCACGTACGCCGGTTCGGAGGCGACGAACGTCTGGGGCCTGACCGAGGGCGAGGTGAAGACGACCGGGGTCGACCCGCGGGTCCTGCCGCGCTCGATCGTCTACGACGCCTCGCTGCTGTCGAGCCTGCCGGTGGAGATGTCCGTGGCCAGCGGTCTCAACGCCCTGGCCCACTGCGTCGACTCGATGTGGGGGCCGCGCGCCGACCCGATCGACCGGGCCCTTGCGGCCGAGGGAATCCGCGCTCTGGCCCAGGGCCTGCCCGCCGTGGCCGCCGCCCCCACCGGACTGGAAGGGCGCGAACAGACGCTGTACGGCGCCTACTTGGCCGCCGTCGCCTTCGCCTCGGCCGGCTCGGGCCTGCACCACAAGATCTGTCATGTGCTGGGCGGAATGTTCAACCTGCCGCACGCCCAGACCCACGCGGTGGTGCTGCCGCACGTGCTCGCCTTCAACGCCCCCGCCGTACCGGAGACCGAGCGGCGCATCGCCGAGGCCTTCGGCAGCCGAACGGCGGTGGCGGGACTCACCGCACTGCGCGCGACGCTCCACGCCCCCCGCGCGCTGCGTGACTACGGCATGCCCGAGGACGGCATCGCACGGGCAGTCGCCCCCGTCCTGGCCGCCGTCCCCGCCGGCAACCCCACTGATGTCACCGAGGAGAACCTCACCGCGCTGCTGCGCGCGGCCTGGGAAGGAAGTGACGCCGTATGACGCTCCACGATGTGTCTTCCGAGCAGGCGGCCCGGGAGGAAGACCTGATCGCGCGCGTCCAACGCTCCTTCGACGCCTGCCAGGATCCGCGCCTGAAGGAGCTGATGCAGGGGATCGTCAAGCACCTGCACGCCTTCCTGCGCGACGTCCGCCTCACCGAGGAGGAGTGGAACAAGGGCATCGAGTTCCTCACCGCCGTCGGCCATCTGACCGACGACAAGCGCCAGGAGTTCATCCTGCTCTCCGACACGCTCGGGGCGTCGATGCAGACGATCGCCATCAACAACGAGGCCCACGGCGACGCCACCGAGGCCACCGTCTTCGGCCCCTTCTTCGTGGCGGGCTCCCCGACGATCGAGCCGGGCGGGGACATGTCCTTCGGGGCCGCCGGCGAGCCCTGCTGGGTCGAGGGAACCGTCCGCGACACCGACGGCGCCCCGATCGCCGGGGCGAAGATCGAGGTGTGGGAGGCGGACGAGGACGGGTTCTACGACGTCCAGTACGACGACGACCGGGTGGCCGCCCGCGCGCACCTGTTCACACAGGCCGACGGGAGCTACCGCTTCTGGGGTGTGACACCGACGCCGTACCCGATCCCGCACGACGGCCCGGTGGGCAGGATGCTGGCGGCGACCGGCCGCTCGCCGATGCGGGCCTCGCACCTGCACTTCATGGTCGAGGCACCCGGCTGCCGCACCCTGGTCACGCACATCTTCGTCCGGGGTGACGAGCTGCTCGACTCCGACACGGTCTTCGGCGTCAAGGAGTCCCTGGTCAAGGACTTCGACCGGCGTCCGGCGGGCACGCCGACCCCCGACGGGCGGGCCGTCGACGGCACCTGGACACAGGTCCGTTTCGACATCGTCCTCGCCCCCGCCGACGGCCGGGGATGACCCGGGTCCGCGGCAGGGTCCTGCATGCCGCGGACGACCACGGACGGGCCCGCGTCACGGATCCGGCCCGTCGGCGGGGGGCATTGCTCACACGTGGTGACCGGGGCCGCGGCGCAGCACAGGGCGCAGGTCCTCGATGACGCTGGGGTCGTCCACCGTGGAGGGGATGGGCTCGTCCAGGCCGTCGGCGATGCCGCGCATGGTCTTGCGCAGGATCTTCCCGGAGCGGGTCTTGGGCAGGGCCGGCACGACGGCGACGTCCTTCAGGGAGGCGACGGCGCCGATGCGTTCGCGCACCAGCTGGACGAGTTCGGCCTCTACGTCGGCCGGTTCGCGGACGGTGCCCGCCTTCAGGACGACGAGACCGCGCGGAATCTGTCCCTTGAGGTCGTCGGCGACGCCGATGACGGCGCATTCGGCGACATCGGGATGGGTGGCCAGGACCTCTTCCATGCTGCCGGTGGACAGCCGGTGTCCGGCGACGTTGATGACGTCGTCGGTGCGGCCCATGACGAAGACATAGCCGTCGGCGTCGATGTGCCCGCTGTCGCCGGTGAGGTAGTAGCCGTCGAAGGCTGAGAGGTAGGAGCCGATGAAGCGCGCGTCGTCGTTCCAGAGGGTGGGCAACGCCCCCGGAGGCAGGGGGAGTTTGACGACGATCGCGCCGTCGACGCCGGGCGGCGCGGGCTGTCCGGAGGGGTCCAGTACGCGGACGTCCCAGCCCGGCAGCGCGCGGGTGGGCGAGCCGGGTTTGACCGGGGCGGCCTCGATGCCGACCGGGTTGGCGACGATGGGCCAGCCGGTCTCCGTCTGCCACCAGTGGTCGATCACCGGGATGTCGAGGAGGGCGCTCGCCCAGTGGTAGGTCTCGGGGTCGAGGCGCTCGCCGGCGAGGAAGAGATAGCGCAGGCGGGACAGGTCGTACTCCGCGGCGAGGGCGCCCTTGGGGTCCTCCTTCCTGATCGCCCGGAAGGCAGTCGGCGCGGTGACCATGGTCTTGACGCCGTACTCGGCGGCGACCCGCCAGAACTGGCCCGCGTCCGGTGTGCCGACCGGCTTGCCCTCGTACAGGACGGTCGTGGCGCCGGCCAGCAGCGGGCCGTAGACGATGTACGAGTGCCCGACCACCCAGCCCACGTCGGAGCCGGTGAACATGGTCTCGCCCCGGCCGATGTCGTACACGGCACCCATCGACCAGTGCAGGGCCACCGCGTAGCCGCCGCAGTCGCGGACGACCCCCTTGGGCTTTCCCGTCGTCCCGGACGTGTAGAGGATGTAGAGCGGGTCCGTCGCGGCCACCGGCAGACAGTCGACAGGCGTCGCGGTGGCGACCAGGTCGGCCCAGTCGAGGTCGTCCGGCCCCAACTCGGCCCGCTCCTGCGGCCGTTGCACGATCACGCGTTTCTCCGGCCGGTGCCCGGCGAGTTCGATCGCACGGTCCAGCAGCGGCTTGTACGCGATGACCCGCTTGCCCTCGATGCCGCAGGAGGCGGAGACGATCACCTTCGGGGTGGCGTCGTCGATGCGGACGGCGAGTTCCGGCGGCGCGAACCCGCCGAAGACGACCGAGTGGATGGCACCGATGCGGGCGCAGGCCAGCATGGCGATGGCCGCCTCGGGGATCATCGGCATATAGATGACCACCCGGTCGCCGTGCCCCACCCCGAGCCGCGTCAGGCCTCCGGCGAAGGCCGCCACCTCGTCCCTCAGCTGCGCGTAGGTGTAGCTACGCCGCGTGCCGGTCACGGGGGAGTCGTGGACGAGAGCGGGCTGGTCGCCCAGGCCGGCCTCGACGTGCCGGTCGAGCGCGTTGAAACAGACGTTGAGCCGCCCGTCGGGAAACCAGCGGTAGAAGGGCGCACCGGAGGAGTCCAGGGCGCGTTGCGGGGCGACATCCCAGTCGATGCCCTCCGCGGCCCTCAGCCAGAAGGCTTCCGGGTCTTCGGTACTGGAGCGGAAGACATCCTCGTACGTTCCCATGGCGCACTCCTGTGTGGCATCGCGGGCTGGCGGGTGACGGCGTGCAGAACGCTGTCGGCGCAGGCCTTTTTTCTATCGTCACCACGTCGGGCCGGCCAGCAGAACCCCGGGTCCCCCCTCCTTCGCCAGGTGCTCCCGCGCCCCTAACCCCTGACCGCGACCAGCACGTTCTCTTCGAAGGGACCGCCCTTCACGGTGATCTCCTTCACCGTGCCGATGCCCTTGACGTAGTACTTGTTGTCGACGACGCCGGGCTCCAGTGGTGTCCATTCCTTGGTGCGGAGGGTGCCCGAGAAGTTCTTGTAGGGGACGGACACGCGGGAGGTGAGATTCAGGACCTGGAAGTGGTCCTCGGCCTGGCCGGGGTAGTACTCCTGCTGCCCGCCGGCCCCGGGCACGGGGTGGGCGGGGAGGAAGATGCCGGGCCGGGCGCCATTCTGGCCGGCGTGCCAGGTTCCCTCGGTGGAGACCATGTTGCCCTGGGCATCGAGTTCGGCGGTGTCCTCGCCGAAGTACCAGACGTTCCCGGTGGCGTCCTGGGCGTAGTAGTCGCGCGTGGCCTCGTGAAGCGTGCGGCCGATATAGAGGCGGTCCAGTACGACACGGCAGGGGATGCCGGTGATCTTCTGGGTTTCCCGGCTGCTGGTGAGGTACTCGGTGGACTTCGCACCGTCCTTGACGCCGCTGTACACCAGGGTCCGTCCCGGGGTGAGGGGGAACCACGGGTTGTCGACGGTCGCCGAGAAACTGTGGGGAGACGGGGTGGCCGCCGTCGCCTGGTGGTGCGGACTCGAACTCGGCGAACAAGCCGTCGTGACGAGTACGGCCGCGCAGCCGACGACGGTGAGAGCCAGCGCCGTGTGCGCCGCGTCGGAGCGGCCCGTGGATATGCGGATCATGGCGACTCCCTGGTCGGGCGGTGGGCTTCCAGCCTGCTCGCCCGGGGCTAAGGGGATCCTGAAACGGGCCACGCGCCTCACCTCGTCGGCTCAGCGTCCTCTTATCCACGCGCACTACGCTGGACGCAGCAGGGCCTGTCCGAGGAGGCGCCATGCGGATTCTCGTGGTCGAGGACGAAGCCCTCATGGCGGAGCTGCTGCGGCGCTGCCTCGTGGAGAACGGCTTCGCGGTCGACGTGGCCCCCACCGGCGAGGACGGCCTCTGGTACACGGGGGAGAGCGACTACGACGCGATCGTCCTGGACGTGATGCTGCCGGGCAAGAACGGATTCGGCGTGCTGCGCGAGATGCGCGCCGCCGGCTCGTGGGCGCCCGTGCTGCTGCTCACCGCACGCGATGCCGTCGAGGACCGTGTACGGGGCCTCGACCTGGGCGCGGACGACTACCTCGTCAAGCCCTTCGCGCTCGCCGAGCTGCTGTCCCGGCTGCGCGCCCTGATACGCCGTGGCGCCCGCGAGCGGCCCGCCGTGCTGACCGTGGGCGATCTCAGCCTCGACCCGGCGACCCGCTCAGTGGTCCGCGACGGCAGGCCGATCACCTTGACGGCCAAGGAGTTCGCCCTGCTGGAATGCCTGATGCGGCGGCCCGGCCAGGTGCTCTCCAAGTCCGAACTGATCGAGCACGTCTGGGACTTCACCTTCGACGCGGACTCGAATGTCGTGGAGGTGTACGTCGGCTATCTCCGGCAGAAGATCGACCGGCCCTTCGGAACGCAGTCCCTGCGCACATCCCGTGGCGCCGGCTACTGGCTGCGCGACGATTCGGCCGACCGGACAGCCCGCGCGAAGCAGGCCGGCCATGCTCAGGGCGTTCTCTAGGCTGCCCGTCCGGCTCCGGCTGACCCTCGCGTTCTGCCTGGGGATGGCGGCGGTGATGGCTGCGCTGGGCGCCTTCCTCTACACCCGGATGGGTACGGAGCTGACCCGCGCCATCGACCTGGACCTGCGCGCACGGGCAGCGGCCTCGGTCAGCTCGCTGACCCAGCGTGAACGGGCGCCGCTGGACGCGGGACGCGGGCTCATCGACCCCGACGAGTCGTTCGGCCAGATCCTGTCGCCGAGCGGCGACGTGGTGGCGACGACCCCCGCCGTCGCGGCGGCGCCGATGCTGCCGCCGGGCACCACCCGCGCCGTCAACAAGCCGGTCTCCCTCGACCGCCGAGTCGTGGGTGTCGACGATCCGGCCCGGCTCCTCGCCGTGCCGGTCCGGCTGCCGGGTCCGGTCCCTCAGCCCGCCGTCCTCGTGGTCGGTGCACCGCTCGGCGACCGCGCGGAGGCCCTGCACCAACTTCTGCTCCTGCTGCTCGCCGGCGGTCCGCTCGCCCTGTTCGCGTCCTCGTACGCCGGATGGCTGCTGGCGGGCGCCGCGCTGCGCCCGGTCGAGCGCATCCGCCGGGAGGCTGCCGCGATCTCCGAGACCGAGCCCGAGCGGCGGCTGACCGTTCCGCCGGCCCGGGACGAACTCGCCCGGCTCACGGACACGCTCAACGCCATGCTCGCCCGCCTCCAGGAGGCCCTGGAGCGCGAGCACCGCTTCGTCGACCTGGCCGGACACGAACTGCGCACGCCCCTGGCGCTGCTCAGGGCCCAGCTCGAACTGGCCACGGCACGTCCGCGCGACCGGGCCGAGCTGGAAGCCGCCGTACGGTCGGCCACCGCCGAGACCGACCGGCTGGTCGGTCTCGCCGAGGATCTCCTCGTCCTCGCCCGTACCCGAGGAGGCCGACTCCCGCTGCGTCGCGAGCCCGTATCGCTCGAGCCGCTGCTCACCCACGCGGCCGACGCGTTCCGGACCCGTGCCATCGCCCAGGGAGCGACCATCGCCGTAGAACCTGCCGGCCTCCCCGAAGCGACGGCCGACCTCGATCCGGTTCGCCTGCGCCAGGTCCTGCACAACCTCCTGGACAACGCCCTGCGACACTCAGGGCCCTCGGGCCCGGGCCGTATCACCCTGGGCGCCGACCGCGCCGATGGCGTGATGTACCTGCGCGTGCACGATCAGGGTCAAGGGTTCCCGCGCGCCGTGCTCGCCGGTCCACCACCGGACCGGCTCCCCGGTGTGCGGGCCGCCGGGCTCGGCCTGTTCGTCGTAGGGATGATCGCCGAATCCCATGGCGGCCGTGTGACCCTGGCCAACCGGCCGACGGGTGGAGCCCTGGTCACCGTGAGTCTGCCGACCTCGCATGCCTGAGGTCGTCTCCTGCGTCCACTGCTGGGCGCCGGCCCGCGCGCGGTCCGTGCGGGCGTTCGGCGTCAGGTAGCTTTCTTATGTCTGTTTATTCCTTTTTAGGGTGTTCGGTGTCGTGGGATGGTTCCACTCGCTTCGAAAACCGGCGGCGGAGGAGCCTGTCGCGCACCCGGTCCTGCCCGCCCAGGATCTCGGCGTGTCATCGCAGCTGGCCGCGCTGCGCACGGCGGCGGCTCGGATCGGCACCACGCTGGACGAAGGCACCACGTGCGGGGAGCTGACTCGTGAGGCCGCCAGGCAGACGGGCGGAACGGCGGCACTGCTGCGGCCGAGAACGCAGACCGGCGTCGCATACGAAGCCGTCAGCGGGAACCCGGCCGTCCTGCCTGATGCCCGGTGGGCCGCCCCTGCGACACAGGAGGCGCCGGGGCTGGAGGAGAACAGGGCTGCTTGCCCGGCGCCGGAGGGGCCCGGCCCCGCCTTGTGCGTGCGACTGGCCACCAACGGGCACCTCTACGGCACGCTTGTGTGCGCCCGGGACGGCGCACCCTTCACCGGCCTGGAGGCGGCATTCCTCGCCTTTCTCGCCGAGCACGCCGCCTCCCACATCCGGCACGCCCGGGAGCACGACCAGGTCAGCGGCATCGTCGGCAAGCTGCAGCGCGCCCTGCTGGCGGACCCCGGCCGCCCGCACCCCAACCTGGACGTCGCCATCCGCTACCTGCCGGTCGGCCAGAGCGCCGTGGTCGGCGGCGACTGGTGCGAGACCGTCCGGCTGCACTTCGGCCGGACCCTGCTCATCGTCGGCGACGTCATGGGACACGGCTTGGAGGCGGCCGTCGACATGACCGCCTACCGCTCCTCCCTGCGCTACATCGCCTCCGCCGACCTGCCACCTCACCGCGTCCTGCGCCAGCTCGACGACATCGCCTCCAGGGAGCCGGACCGCCGACCGGCCACCTGCCTGATCGCGCGCCTCGATCCCAACCGCGGCCAGGTGACCCTGGCCAGCGCCGGACACCTGCCCCCAGCCGTCATCGACGGACAGGGTCGTACCGCCCTGTTGCCGATTCCTGTCGGCCCGCCCCTGGGCACCGGCCTGGGGGGCTACGAATCGGCCACCTACCGACTGGAGTCGTCCCAGACGCTGATGCTCTTCACGGACGGGCTCGTCGAGCGTCGCGGCGAGGACATCGATCAGTCCTTGGCCCGGCTGTCGGGCGTCGGGATCGAAGGCGGCGCGGGTGTCGAGGACGTCCTCGACACCATGCTCACCCGCCTCGACGCCGGCCACGCCGAGGACGACGTGGCCGTCCTGGCCGCCCGCCTGCACCATCGCCCCTACGACGCGCGACGCTGAACGGCCTGCACCTGTGCCTGCCCAGGCCGGAGAAGGACGTCAGCCGAAGCGGCCAACGCCTCCACCGCCGACCAGTCCAGGACCTGCGCAAGGTCAGCCTCTACCGGACGGTGCAGATCAGCGGCGTGCCGATGACGTACGGCTCGAAGGGCGACCGCCAGGTGTCGTAGCAGCGGGAGCAGGAGAACTCGAGGGGGCCGCCGTTCGTGGCCGGGGCGGGTGAAGGAGCCGTACCAGGACGGCTCACCGGGGCGGGCCGTGACCGGCCCCCTCGCAGGAGGTCCCCGGCGGGTCACGGCATGCCGCAGCAGGAGCTGCCGCATGCACCGCTGCCGCGCGTCACGCCCCCGGACGACGGCGTGGGACGGCGGCTCGGCGAGGGCGACGGTCACCGGCCACCGGAGGCCGGAACCGCGGGCCAGCGTGGCAACTTGTCGCAGAAGCGACCACACGGCCGCCTCACCGCACCGCAGCCACCAGGCGGCCACCAGTGCCGCCGCGGCGTGCGCCGTCATCGCCCGTCCGTCGGCTCCGTGCTGCGTCATCACGGACGCCGTCATGGAGCCGGGTGCACCAGGTGTGGCGGGCCCGGTGTGAAGGGACGTGGCGTCGAAGAACATGTGCAGGCCGACCTGGACCGCGGCCATGGCGGGGCAGATCCCGGTCAGCGACCGCTCGTGGCCCGCTAGCGGGCAGCCGAGGGCGAAGACCGTGGCGAAGGCGACGCCCTCGGCCCACAAGGCAGGGGCCGGATGTCCCGCGAGGCTGTGTCCGGCCGCCGCGAGCGTCACGCACACCGCGGCGAAGACGGCGGCCCGCAGGCTCCGTAGTGCCCCCGACGCCGGGTGGTGAACTTCCCCGGGGCATGGGCGAGTTGCGGGTCTGTGGCGGCGGGAATGCTCCGTGAGCGGGACGACGTGGGCCAAGGTTTACCGTCCCTCTCCGGGGATCCGCACCGTCCTGGTCCGGGTGACCTCGTCGATGGCGGTGGTCTGTACGGTGTTCGGCGACCTGGTCCGCGGGGCCGTGACACGACCGGACGCAGCGCCGACGGAAAAGAGGAACGCCCCGGCCACCGGGTGCGTGTCGGCGGACACGACGTGCCACGCCACGGTGTACGTCCCGTGCGGCCGGCTGCTTCGCAGCGCCACGCGCACGATCGCGTCGCCGCCCTCGGCGTGCTGTGGGGGGCCGTCGTCCACACGGCTGCCGCTCGGGCCGAAGACCTGGATCGAGTCGTCGGCGATCCCCACTCCCTCGCCCAAGGTCAACGTGATGCGCGTCGACAGCAGGGCGGCATGCGCCGAGGCGTTTGCGGCACCTGCGAGGGAAACCGCCGACACCGCAGCGCACACCACCAGGGACCGGACCAGCCGCCGGACCCGAGTCGTGATCACCGGCCGTGCGGACCTGAGCCGACCCGTCGTCATGTACAGGTAAGTTGGGCCCCGCCGTTTGCCGCGGCATCGCTACGCCGTTCGGCCACCGTTAAGTCGCCCTCCGCCGGCGGCGGGTGCCGCGGTGAGCTGTGCGTGGGACCTGTGCGTAGTTCGTGATGGTGGTCGCCGGCGATCACCGGGGGCCGACGACAACCGGAGTCGCGGTGGCCGGGGATCAGGCCACGGCGATGCCGTCGAGCTTGCCGGCCTTGGCGTCGGAGACCAGGTGGGAGAACTGGTCAGCGCTCATCTGCACACGCTGGCCGAAGTCGTCGGTCAGGGTGATTCGCTGTTCGGCGGGGGCGTTCGGGTCGACGAACAGTTGGGGACAACCGCAGTCGCAGTTGCCGCAGAAGGTCGCCACGGGCTCCAGTCCGTTGGTCTCGGGCATGCTGCTCCACCTCCGTGAATGTGGGGTCGCGGCGCATCGGTGTCCGAAACCGCCGGCCGCAGGGACTGCCCGAGGGATACCCGGCGCGACGCGGCCGGACGCGCGCCCCCGCCCCGGGTGGGGGCGCGGTCGATGGCCTGCGCGCGCTCGTGCTCCTCCCGCGCTTCCGGTGCCTCGATATCGCCGGGATGGCCGGGAACTGAACGGCCCTCGGCTCCGACTTGTACGGGGGGCAGGGTTTCCGGGCAGTTCGCGGGTGGCGGTGGTGCGCAGGCCAGGGCGGGGACCCACCGCCCGAAGGACAGCCGGCATCGGCTCCGGCCCGCGTCGAAGGACGCGGGCCGGAGCCGATCACCCATGGATGTGCGGGTGGGGTCAGTCCGCGGATCGGACGGTCGGCATGGCGAGTACGACTGGTCCGGTACCGGCGCCGCTCTTGCAGGAGTCGTGGCAGTCCTTCTCCAGGCTGCAGCACAGGGAGCAGATGGGCCCGGAGTGGAAGGAGCAGTTGGCCACGTCGGGCCGCTCGAAGTCGGTGGTGCACACGGTGCAGGTGAGCGTGACCGCCGACGGCAGGCCGTCGGCGCCGAGCAGCGGCTCCTCCAGGTCGTCGACCCGGGCGATGTAGTACTTGCCCTTGGTCAGCACCGCGAAGAGCGGCGAGAGCACCATGGCCAGGAACAGGGCGATGAACGGGGAGTACGCCTTGCCGTAGTCGCCGAAGGCGTTGAAGTACGCGGCGATGGAGACGGCCGAGGCGATGAGCATCGAACCGAAGCCGACAGGGTTGAAGTTGTGGAGGTGGGCGCGCTTGAACTCGATGTACGAGGGGCTGAGCTTCAGCGGCTTGTTGATGACGAGGTCGGCGACGACCGCGCCGATCCAGGCGATGGCGACGTTGGAGTAGAAGCCGAGCACCGTGTTGAGGAAGCCGAAGACGCCGCCCTCCATCAGGGCCAGGGCGATCCCCACATTGAGGAAGATGTAGACGACCCGGCCGGGGTGACGGTGGGTCAGCCGGGAGAAGAAGTTCGACCAGGACAGCGAACCCGAGTAGGCGTTCGTCGAGTTGATCTTTATCTGGGAGAGGATCACGAAGAACGTGGCCAGGCCCAGGGCCACGGGCGCGGCGAAGGTCTTGAAGCCGTGCACGTACTGCTGGATGGGCTCGTTGGCCTTGGACAGGCCCACACTGCCGGCGATGTAGAAGGCGAGGAAGGCCCCGCCGATCTGCTTGGCCGCGCCGAGTACCACCCAGCCCGGGCCGGCCGAGAGCACCGCGCCCCACCACTTCCTGCTGTTCTCGGGTGTCTTGTCGGGCATGAACCGCAGGTAGTCGACCTGCTCGCCGATCTGCGCGATCAGGGACAGCGCCACGCCTGCGCCCGCGCCGATGCCGAGCATGCTGATGCCGGAGCCGGTGGGGGAGTTGCCGGCGAAGTGTGTGAACTGCGAGAACTTGCCCGGCTCCTGGATGGCGATGGACACGAACGGCGCGACCATCAGCACCAGCCAGACCGGCTGCGTCCACACCTGCATCTTGGACAGCGCCGTCATGCCGTAGATGACGAGCGGCAGGATGATGAGGGAGCAGATCAAGTAGCCGACGGCGAGCGGGATGTGCAGCCCCAGCTCCAGCGCCTGCGCCATGATCGAGCCTTCGAGGGCGAAGAAGATGAAGGTGAAGCTGGCGTAGATGACCGAGGTGAGCGTGGACCCGAGGTAGCCGAAGCCCGCGCCCCGGGTCAACAGGTCCATGTCGATGGAGTACTTCGCCGAGTAGTACGAGATCGGGATGCCGGTCAGGAAGATGACCACTGCCGCGGCGAGGATGGCCACCATGGCGCTGGAGAAGCCGTTGGAGATGGCGATGGAGCCGCCGATGGCGAAGTCGGCGAGGTAAGCGATGCCGCCCAGGGCCGTGGTTGCCACCACATAGGGGGTCCAGCGGCGGAAGGACTTCGGCGCGTAGCGCAGCGAGTAGTCCTCCAACGTGTCGTTCTGCGCCCAGTTGTTGTACGTCCGTCCGCCCGCACTCGCCGGTGGCGCTTCTTTGTCGACGATCTCCGTCACGACTCTTCCCTCTTCCGGACGATGGGCCACGACCCGGATGACTCCGGGTGTTTCCAGGGAAGAGTCGGGTCCTTCTGTTTCTCGGGCGTTTCCCGTTCTTTAAAAGGGAGTTCTTTGACGGGCCCTTTGTGTGACGCGCGTAGAAAATAGGGCATCCGGAATTGAACAAGGCTGGTCGGAGTGTCTGAATGTGCCTTCTGAGCTGGTCACTTTGTTGCTGTCCGCGACGAAAGGTGAGAGTCCCGTGCGGATTCCTGGCGCAATTCTCTGTCGAGCGCCGGGTGGGTGACGGCTGTTTACGGAGGTTGGGGTGAATTTCGCGATTGCGTACGGTCCGGCGGGGGTTCGTCGGTGCCTGTCTCGCGCCTCCGGGGTGGGAAGGCGGGAGGGCGGTGCCCGGCGCGGCCTGCGTCATGGATGGCGGCTTGCCTCGCTTGATACTTCCCGTAGAAAGTATTTCTGCGGCAGGGTATTGTCAACGGCCACACGGGACAGCGGCCTGAGAGGTGCGCTGACCAGCCCCAACGGGAGGGCGAGGAGTCAGAGTTGGGCGACGATGTGGAAGTCGAAGGCGTCCGCCCGGGCCAGATACAACCGTTGGGCGAGATGGTTGCCGTCCAGCCGCAGCAGGCCCCGCGGGCCCTCGTAGGACACCGTGTCCGCGACGGCGCACATCGCCCGGACGTCCAGCGACCGGGTCCGCTCGGCCAGCGCCGCCAGCAGCCGTACCCCTTCGAAGCAGGACTCGCCGAGGCTCCCCACGACGGGTGCCTGCACCCCGAAGCGGGCCGCGTAACGGGCGCTGAAGTCCAGGCTCTCCGCGGTCGCGAGCGTCTCGAAGAACCCGGCCGCCGCCCAGAGCCCCTCGGTGGCCTCGGCGCCGGTGGCCAGCAGGATGTTCTCGTCCATGTGGGTGCTCAGGCGCAGACACCGCTGGTGAAGACCGTATGCGGCGAACGCCCGGTTGAAGCGGGCCGCGTCGTCCCCGATCAGCAGCATCAGCACCGCGTCGGCCTCGCTCCGCTCGACCCGGCGCAGCACTGGCCCGAACTCGTGCGTCCCCAGCGGCACGAAGACCTCGTCCCGCACCCGGCCACCACAGGCGCGGGCATACCGTCGCGCGGCACGAGCGGTCACCCGCGGCCACACGTAGTCGTTGCCCACCGTGCACCAGCGCCGCGCCCCGGTCGCCTCGGCCAACAGCCGCATCGCGGGGAGCAGTTGGGCGGCGTCGGTCTCGCCGGTCAGGAAGACTCCGGGGGTGCGCTCGCCGCCCTCGTACTGGGCGGTGTAGACGTACGGCACCCGGCCCGCGATCCGTGGCAGCAGTGCCTGGCGGACCGCCGAGGTGTGCCAGCCCAGCACTCCGTCGACGGCGCCCAGCGACACCAGGGCCTCGACCTCGGCAGCCACCTGCTCGGGCGATCCCCCGCCGTCCACCGTGACGAGCCTGACCTCCCGGTCCAGCACGCCGCCCACGGCGTTGAGCTCTTCCACGGCCAGTTGCGCGGCCAGTTCGCAGGACGGGCCGAAGACCCCCGCCGGCCCTTGCAACGGGACGACCAGAGCCACGACCAGCGTCGTGCTCGTGTCGCCGTTCCCTCTGGGCGGCACCGGATGCACAGATCACCTCCGTGAGGGCATGGGGCGCGCGGATCCCGGTCCGGGCCCCGGCGCCCTCGCAGAGGCTCGTGATCTGCCCGCACAGTAGACCTAGTGGAAGGACACCGGCAATGCCGTCCGAATCCTCCTCGCCGGACCTTGCCCACCTGCTCAGCCATGCCGAGCGACGCCTCGTGCAGCGTTTGGCGGGGGTGCTGGCGCAGGAGGGCTGCTCGGTGGAGGAGTGGCGCGTCCTGGCGGCCGTCGCGGACGGGCAGGGCCATCCGATGACCGAGATCGCCGAGCACGTCCTCATGCCGGCGCCCAGTCTGACCAAGCTGGTCGACCGCATGGTCGCCGGCAACCTGGTCTACCGTCGCCCCGACCCCGGCGACCGCCGCCGCGTCCTGCTCCACCTGACCGTCCGCGGCCGCATCCTCCACGAGCGCGCCGCCCTTCGCGTCCACTCCGACCAGACCCGGCTCCTCGACGCCCTGGGCGACCAGGGAGAACTCGCCCGACTGCTGTCTGTCCTCACGGCGACGGTGGACGGGCTGCCCGCGATACAGCCGAGCCGCCCGCAGGCTTGAGGGGGAGTGCAGCCCGGTCCGAACGGACCGAGGCGCGACCGGGGCGCATTGCGCGAGGCCCGACCCGTCTGGTGGACGACGAGGCAGACCGGGACATTTCCGCGCCGCACGTGGCGACGAGAGGAGTCAGGCGGGCGTCGGCCTGTAGGAGCTGATCACGTACAGGGCTTCGTCGTCGATGGCGTTCTGGTCCCAGTCCAGGGTGATCCGCAGGGGATGCCCGTCGGTTGCGTACTCCGCCTTCGCGGTGTGCGCGTTGTCGCTGCGGGCCTTGGCCAGCCGTTTCAACAGCTCGCCGATCGTGGGCACTTCACCGGGCAGCTCCCGTACCCGCCGCCGGCTGTCCTCGTCGACGCCGACCGCCTCCGTCACCTTGCCGTCGCGGACCTTGACCCGGAAGGTCCCTGCCAGGACCTGGGCGGTGGAGGTCAGCGTGTAGGCGTATGACTGGGGTTCCTGCCAGGTCGTGCGCACGGGCGCGGTGGCGGCCCGCGGCTCACCGGAACCGCATGCGGCGGTCGCGCACAGCAGGGCCCCGACCAGTGCGGAGACGGAGAGGACCCGGGGACGAAAGCGTACGGCGGTCATGACGACTCCCTCGAAGACGGCTACTGCTACGACGCCGGCCCGCCCGGCAACGTTCGAGCGGACCGGCACCGCTGCCGTCTGCGTCAGTTCCGACCGCACCGGTGAGGCGTCACGCGGACGTGTCTCCGGCCCTGGCCCGTGTGGCCACCCACAGGGCGATCCGTGTGCGTGACCGTAAGCCCAGCTTGTCGCGCACCTTGTCCAGGTGTGTGGCGACCGTATGGATCGAAAGACCGAGCCGCTCGGCTATCTGACGGTTGGTCAGCCCATCGGCGACGAGCTCGGCCACCATGAACTCCCTTCCGGTGAGCGCCGATCGGCCGTCGACGCCCTCTACGGCGCGCGTCGCCGTTCCGTGGTCGGCGCTCCTTGTCCGCAGCGCGTACGCGACAAGGCGATCCGCGGGCAGCCGACGGCCGCCGCTGACGGCCGCGTCCCGAGCGGATGTCGGCAGGCGTGTGCTGATACGGGTCACCGTTCGTTCCACCTGCCGTCGCCATGGTGCCTCGGAGACGGTGTCGAGGCGGCGGCGTGCCTGCGCGCTGGCCTCGTACAGCAGGAGGGCCCGTCGCGTGTCTCCGCTCTCGGCGGCCACGAGCGCCAGGCCCTCCACCGGGTAGAGCGCGTGAAAACTGGCTTCGGGGACGATCCGCAGCACCTCGCCGAACAGCGCCTCGGCGCTTTCCAGGTGCCCAAGGGCCAGCCGCACGGCGCCCGCCGTGTGCAGAGCGGCCGCGACCTGGTTCCACGGAGCGTGGCTTCTGAGCACGGGCAGGCAGCGGGACATGAGGGTGTCGGCCTCCGGCGCCCCGCCCGCTTGGAGCAGCGCCCAGGCCAGGTGATGGGTGCACCATGCGGTGTCCCTGGGTCTTCCCAGCGTGCCGACGACTTCCAGGCACTCCCGCAGATCGCCTACGGCCGCGTCGAATTCCCCCCGGCACAGGCGCGCCGCGGCCCGCGCGTCCAGGGCGTTGGCAAGTCCGGCGGGGTGATCGCGCCTGCGCTCCACGGCCACCGCCTGCTCGCCGAGGTCCAGCGCCTGCGCCGGATCGGCCCGCTGGCAGGCCACGCGCGCCGCGAGCGCCGGTACCGCTCCGCCGAGCGCCCTGACGCCGTCTTCCCGCAGCAGTCCCGTCAGTAACGCGCGGGCGGCGGACGGCTGTTCCTGCTCGTAGTGCACGCGCGCCAGTTCCAGTTCCAGCCGTGGGCGTGAGACGCCGTCGTGACCGGTGGTGTCGGCCAGAGCCGCCGCGAGGTTGTCCCGTTCCACGGCCAGCGGGCTGCCGGCCTGGTCGGGGAACACCTCGCCGTCGACCCGGTCCGTCAGTCCGTTCAGCCATACGAGGACCCGGCGCCTGGTGCTGTGCAACTCGCCGGATGCGAGCAGGCGCTCCAGGGCGTAGGCGCGGATGGTGCTCAGCTGTCTGAATCGCGCGGTCTCCGCGTCTCCCGCCGCGTCTCCCGGGAGACGTGCGATCAGGGACTTGGCCTCGAGGGCGCACAGGATGCCGAGTATCCGCGACGGGGCGACAGCCTCGTCGGCGCAGACCGCCCGCGCCACCGCCGTGTCGAACCCGCCGACGAGAACCGCGAGACGCCGGAAGACGGCCTGTTCGGCCGGATCGAGCAGGCGGTGGCTCCAGTCGATCGCGGCGGCCAGCTCGCTGTGGCGCCCGGGGCCGGTCCTGTGCCCGCCCGACAGGAGGGACAGCTGGGTCATCTGGTCGCCCAGTCCTGCCAGGATGTCGAGCGGTGCGAGGGTTCCGGCGCGGCGGGCCGCCAGTTCGACGGCGAGCGTCAGGCCGTCCAGTCTGCGGCAGATCTCGGCGACCGTCCCGCCGTTTCCGCGATGCAGCGTGAACCCTGGCGAGCAGCCAGAGGCACGTTCGACGAACAGCCGGACGGCGTCCGCCCGCAGAAGGACGTCCGGCTCGTCCCCGGCGTCGGCCGGCGGCAGTGACAGCTCGCCGACGCGCAGCACGGTCTCCCCGGGCACCCGCAGGGCCTCCCGGCTGGTGGCGAGGATCCGTAACCGAGGGCAGTGACTCAGCAGACGCGCGATCAGCCGGGCGCACGGCTCGGCCAGATGCTCGCAGTTGTCCAGGATCAGCAGCCGACGGGCGTCGCCGATCGCGTGGACCAGGACGTCGACGCCGGATCGTCCGGCCCGTTCCCCCACGGCCAGCGCGGCGGCGACGGACTGGGCCAGCGCGGCACCGTCACGCAGCGCGTCGAGTTCGACCAGGTCGACCTGCCCGTGGCGGCCGGGCAGGCCCCTGGCGAACTCCAGCGCCAACCGCGTCTTGCCCACGCCCCCGGCACCGGTCAGGGTCAGCAGCCGCGACGTCCCCAGCAGTGTACGCAGCCGCGACAGTTCCGCCCGCCGGCCCACGAAGGAGTCGAGGGCCTGTGGCAGGCCGCGGCCCTGCGCGGTGGCCGAGGAGGCAGCGCTCTGCGCGGGTGCCGACATGGCGGTCTGCGCCCGGCTTGAATCCGGGCGCGCCGAGCGTCGCCGGAACGCCCGTTGTCTGCATGCGCCGGAGCAGTAGCGAGCCGGACGACCACTGCGGGGGCGATCGGTCAGCGGCGCACCGCACGACTCACATGTCATGCTCCGGTCATCCCCGCATTCCGGCCGCCCATGCCCTGATGCGAGGTTCACATCCGTCATCGACGCACTGGGATACGCGACTCCGGGCGGCATGCATGGGCGGCCGATGGCTCAACGGCGGTAGCCGGCGCCGTCGCAGCGGACCGGCTACCGCTCGGGCGTCGGCACCGTCAGGGCACGGCGTCGGGATCGATGCCGAGCACGACGGTGCCGGTCACTCCCTTGCCGAGATCGCTGCCGACCTGCGTAAGCGTCAGCAGGGTGGAGGACCCGCCGTTGCGGTAGATGCCGTCCCTGGCGTTGAGCGTGCGCGTGGCCGTATTGCTCCGGTAGGGGGCCAAGGCGGCGACCCTGCTGTTGTACGTCTCCGGGAAGTAGAGCTGACCGGTGTGGGAGACGTGGCCTCCCCGGTACTTGCCGTTGGCGACGGTGCCGCCGACATGCGTCTTGACATGGATGTGGAGGGCACGGCCGACGTACCAGCCCGGGTAGATGGTGGTGAATTCGGCGACGCCGCCGGAGTCGGTCAGTTGCACGCCGCGCAGGAAGGTCGTGTCCGGGGTGGAGCCGCCGGCCACGTAGCCGGAGTAGACGCCGAGAGCGTCGCAGTGCCAGATGTCGACCGCCGTGCCGGGCAGCGCGGCGCACGTCGCGGTGTTGATCACCTTGACGCGGAGGGTGAGGGGCACGCCGGACTTGCCCTCGGTGATGTCCTTGCGGACCGTCTCCAGATCCAGGTAGTACGGCCCCTCGGTCTGCTCGGGCGTGAGGACGCAGTCGGCGGCCTGCTGGGCCGGGGCAGCGCCGTTCCGGCCTGCGGCCACGGCCGACTGTCCGGAGGTGAGCCCCAGAGCGGCCGCTCCGAGGGTCGCACCGCCCAGGGCGGCGATGACGGTTCTACGGCTCGCGCCGCCCGAGCCGGCGGCCGGTTCTGGCGCGCGCTCGGGTTCTGTGGAAGGGGGTCGGGGGGTGTCAGTCATGCTGGGAGCATGGCGCGCGCGGCGGTGTGCGGGATCGATCGGATGACCGGTGAATCGGGGGCGTTACGAAACGCACGTCTCCGACGTCCGCTCGGATGCCCGGCGGGAGACAGAACGTGGCAACCGACGGCACCCGGGCCCCGGAGCGGCATGCCCGGGGTGTTGCCGTAGCGGACTCGCAGGCCGCTCGTCAGCGGGAAGGCAGCCGCCTCCCTGCCTCGGCCGCGGCGCCGAAGTAGTCGCCGCCCTTGCGCTTGACGTCGTCCGTGCCCCAGGCCTGCTCACCGCCGGCGGTCGCATCGCCGTTCGCGCTCTGCCGCAGCGGTGCCTTGACCAGGCGCGGTATGTGCTTCGAGCAGTGGATGTAGGCTTCCTCGACCTCGACCTCCACCCACATCTGGGGGCGGCGGCCCGGCACCGGGTCTACCGGCAGATGCGGATGCCTCCGGCGCATCGCCTCGTCCGCGACAAACTGCGCCCGGCCGTTGACATGCAGGCCGATACGGTCCTGAGAGAAGTCGATCATCAGAATGCCGACGTGCGGGTTCTCCCGGATGTTGCCGAGCGAGGCCATGACTCCGTTCCCGCGGTACTCCGGGTACGCGAGGGTGGCCTCGTCAAGTACCCCTAGAAAACCGGGCGGTCCGGCCCGGAATGTGTTGTCGCACTCACCGTGGCTGTCCGCCGTGGCTAGGAAGAACATCTCCTGGCGGGCCACGAACTCCTGCATCTGCGGGTTCAGCCGATCCAGTACCTGCTCGTCGTAGAACCGGTCCGCGCGGTCGAGTGTGCCCAACTCACGCTGCATCCGGTGTTCGCCGTGGCTTCCGGGCCGGTCGACCCGCTCGTCGTGATCCAACGATCCTCCTGACAGCGATTCCTTCAGGGCACCAGCCGAGGAGCGCCACGGCCGAGTAGAGAGGGTAGACCAGGTAGCTCGCACAGCCCTTCGAGGGGCAGCCGCGGGCCTCCGCCCGGTGACCTTGTTCGGGACCCTCAGGCGGCATCCGGCCGTAGCGACGGAAGCGAAATGTCCAGGCGCGCCGCGAGATCCGCAGAGGCGATGCCGAATGTCTCCACGACGGTGGCGCCTTCCGGGCCCACGCGGAACGTCGCGAGGTCGGTGTAGACGCGGTCGACGCAGCCCAGCCCGGTCAGCGGGTACGTGCATTGCGGCACCAGCTTGGGCGAGCCGTCCTTCGCGAACAGCGTCATCATCACGAAGACCTTCTTGGTGCCGATCGCGAGGTCCATCGCGCCGCCGACGGCGGGGATCGCGTCGGGCGCGCCGGTGTGCCAGTTGGCCAGATCACCGACGGCCGAGACCTGGAACGCGCCCAGCACACAGATGTCCAGGTGCCCGCCGCGCATCATCGCGAAGGAGTCGGCGTGGTGGAAGTAGGCCGCTCCGGGCAGTTCGGTGACGGGGATCTTCCCCGCGTTGGTGAGATCGGGGTCCGCCAGATCCGGGCCGGCCGCGGGGCCCATGTGGAGCATGCCGTTCTCGGTGTGCAGCACCACCCCCGACCCTTGCGGGAGGTGGTCGGCGACCCGTGTCGGCAGGCCGATGCCCAGGTTGACGTAGGAGCCGTGCGGGATGTCACGCGCGACCCTGGCGGCCATCTCGCCCCTGTCCAGCGGCCCGCGGTCGAGGTGCTCCACCGGTGCCGTGCTCGTGTTCATGCTGCCGGCCCTCCCGTCCGTACGATGCGGTCGACGTAGATGCTCGGTGTCACCACGGCCTCCGGGTCGATCGCACCCACCTCGACGATCTCGCCGACCTGTGCCACGACCGTGGTGGCGGCGGTGGCCATGACCGGCCCGAAGTTGCGGGCGGTCTTCCGGTACACGAGGTTGCCCATGCGGTCCGCCCGGTGCGCGCCGATCAACGCGACATCACCCCTGATGGGGTACTCCAGGACGTAGGTGCGGCCGGCTATCTCGCGGGTCTCCCGGCCCTCGGCGAGCGGCGTACCGACACCCGTGGGGGAGAAGAACGCCCCGATGCCGGCGCCGGCCGCGCGTATCCGTTCGGCGAGAGTGCCCTGCGGTACGACGTCCAACTCGATCCGTCCCTCCCGGTAGAGCCGGTCGAAGACCCACGAGTCCGACTGGCGGGGGAAGGAGCACACGATCCTGCGCACCCGGCCCTTGGCCAGCAGCGCGGCCAGCCCGGTGTCGCCGTTGCCGGCGTTGTTCGACACCACGGTCAGCTCGCTCGCGCCCTGCCGGATGAGCGCGTCGATCAGCTCGACCGGCATCCCGGCCATGCCGAAACCTCCGACCAGCACGGTCGCCCCGTCCTCGATGCCCGCCACGGCCTCGTCGGCGTCCGCGCACACCTGAACGCTCATCGGCTCGTCTCCGACACGTTCTCCAGGACGACCGCGAGGGCCTGTCCGACGCCGATACAGATCGCGGCGACACCCCACCGCTGCCCCGACTCGCGCAGCCGCGCGGCCAGCGTGCCGAGGATCCGGCCCCCCGAGGCGCCCAGCGGATGGCCGATGGCGATGGCGCCGCCCTTGGTGTTCACAAGCGCCGGATCGATCTTCCAGGCGTCCACGCAGGCCAACGACTGCACGGCGAAAGCCTCGTTGAGCTCGACCGCCGACACGTCCGACCAGGAGATCCCGGCCCGCTTCAGGGCCCGCTCAGCCGCCTCGACCGGCGCGAACCCGAACATCTGCGGATCCAGCGCCGACACCCCGCGACCGGCGATCCGGGCCAGCGGCGCCGTACCGATGTGCTGCGAGGCCCTCTCCGAGCCGATCAGCACGGCGGACGCACCGTCGTTGAGCGGGGAGGCGTTGCCCGCGGTGATGACGCCGTCGGGACGGAACGACGGCTTGAGCCCGGCCAGCTTCTGCGGTGTCGAGCCCGGCCGGATGCCCTCGTCGGCGCGGAGACGGACCTCACCGTCCTGTACGACCGGAACGACCAGGTCGTCGTAGAAACCCGCGGTCCAGGCGTCGTTCGCGCGCTGGTGCGAGCGGGCGGCGAACTCGTCCTGCCGCTCCCGCCCGATGGCGAAGCGGTCGGCCAACTGCTCGTTCGCCTCGCCCAGCGAGACGGTCCACTCCTTGGGCATACGGTCGTTGACCAGCCGCCAGCCCAGGGTCGTCGACACGGCGGTCACATGGCCGGCAGGAAACGCGCGTGACGGCTTGGGCAGGACCCAGGGGGCACGGGTCATCGACTCGACACCGCCGGTGAGGACGATCTCGGCGTCACCGCTCTCGATGGCACGCGAGGCGATGATCGCCGCGTCCAGCGAGGAGCCGCAGAGCCGGTTGACGGTCGTGGCCGGCACCGAGGTGGGCAGGCCCGCCAGCAGGACGGCCATCCGGCCGACATTGCGGTTGTCCTCGCCGGCGCCGTTGGCGTTGCCCCACACCACGTCGTCGATCAGGGCCGGGTCGAGAGACGGTGCCTTGGCCAGGGCACCTGAGACGGCGATGGCGGCGAGGTCATCGGGCCGGACGTCGGCGAGTGCCCCACCGAACCGTCCGAACGGCGTCCTGACTGCGGTGTAAATGAAGCTGGCAACCATGGACGCACCGTAGGATCCCCGGATTGATCTCGTCCAATACTCAGTTGCGCACAATCCATCACTCACGCAGATAAGCTGTGGTCATGGAGCTTCGGCACGTTCGTTACTTCCTCACCCTCGTCGAGGAGTGCCACTTCGGCCGCGCCGCCCAACGCCTGCACGTGGCGCAGTCGGCCCTCTCCCAGCAGATCAAGCAGTTGGAGCGGGAACTCGGCACCCCGCTCTTCCACCGGTCGACGCGGCGCGTCGAAGTCACCGACGCCGGTCGCCACCTGGCCGGCTACGCACGGTCGATCCTCGCCGAGGTGGAACGGGCGGAGGAACAGATGGCCCTGCTCGCCACCGGCCGCGCCGGACGCGTGTCCATCGGTTTCGTCGGAACCGCCACCTACGACATCCTGCCCAGGATCGCCCGTACGGTGCGGGCACAACTGCCGGACGTTTCCTTGGAGTTGCGCGGCGAGTTGCTCAAGCCCGAACTGGTGGAAGGCCTGCTCGACGGCACCTACGACCTGGCCCTGCTGCGCACCGACACCCCGGTGGACGCCGCCGTCGCCCTCACACCGCTGCGGTCCGAACGGCTCGTGGCCGTCCTCCCCACCGGCCATCCGCTGGCGGATCGCGCCGAAATCCCGCTCGCGGCCCTTGCCGACGAGCCCTTCGTCGTCCACCCCTCCCGCGACCGTTCCTCCATGCACGGCCGGGTTCTCGCAGCCTGCGCCCGGGCCGGCTTCGAACCCGCCACCCTGATCGAGGTCGGCGAGACCGCGACCCTCGTGGTGCTCGTGGCCGCCGGCAACGCGGTCGCCCTGGTCCCGGAGTCGGTACAGAGCCTCCGCCTCGACGGTGTGACCTACCTGCCGCTCGTCGAGACCGAGACGGTGGATCTCGCACTGGCACGCCGCGCGGGGCACGATTCACCGGCGGTGGGGCAGGTGGCAGAAGTGATCCAGGGTTGCGTCGGAAACAGGCGGGCGACGGGAACGCCATAACACCTTGGCGCAGCGCCTCGGCCTGGAGGGAGAGTTGGCGGATGACTTCCTCATCTCGCAACCCGCCTGATTCACTCCGGTTGACGCATGCCGATATGGGCATACGATGGATGCATGGCACGAGCAGCGACGACGTCGGACGTCTTCAACGCGATCGCCGAGCCGCAGCGCCGGGAGATCCTGGTGCTGCTGCGGGCGGGTGAGCGGCCGGTGACCGAGCTGGCCCGGGAGCTGGGGATGACCCAGCCGCGCGCGTCCAAACACCTGCGGGTGCTGCGGGAGGTCGGGCTGGTGCGGGACCGCAAGGCGGGCAAGCAGCGTCTGTACGGCCTTGACGCCCGCGGGCTGCGGCCGGTCCACGAGTGGGCCGGTGGCTTCGAGCGGTTCTGGAACGAGAGCTTCGACCGGCTGGACGCATACGTGCAGGACCTGAAACAGGTACGGCAGGAGGAGTAGCTGATGAGCGCGACGGGACGAGGAGTGTCGGCGCGGTCCGCGACGGCCGACCGCGAGATCGTCATCTCCCGGGTCATCGACGCTCCGCGGGAGCTGGTGTTCGAGGCGTTCACCGAGGTCCGGCACCTGTCGCGGTGGTGGGGGCCGGACGGGTTCACCACGACCACGCGGTCGTTCGAGTTCCGCGTCGGCGGGGAGTGGGACTTCGTGATGCATGGACCGGACGGGACGGACTACCCCGAGTGGATCTCCTGGACCGAGATCTCTCCGCCGGAGAGGATCGCGCTGCTCCACGGTGAGTCCCGCGACGATCCGAACGCCTTCGAGTCGGTCCTGACGTTCGAGCCCGACGGTGCGGCCACCCGGATCGAGATGCGCACGGTGTTCCCCACCAAGGAACTGCGCGACGAGGCGGTCGAGAAGTACCACGCGATCGACGGCGGCCGGCAGACCCTGAGCAACCTGGCCACCTACGCCACCGAGCTCCTTCGTGAGGGAGAGAACTGATGGCCGGGAAGGTGTTCTTCAGCGTCTCCATGTCGCTGGACGGGTTCATCGCGCCCGGGTCCCTCGGGGAGTTGATGGGGCAGCAGTGGATGGAACTGCAGCAGTGGATCTTTCCGCTGCGGTTCTTCCGGGAGAACCTGAAGCTGGGCGAGGGCGGTGAGGAAGGGCGTGACAACGACATCGTGCGCGAGACGTTCGAGCGCACCGGCGCGAGCGTCATGGGCAAGCGCATGTTCGACGCCGGCGAGCAGATGTGGCCGGAGGAGGCGCCGTTCCACACGCCGGTCTTCGTCGTCACGCATGAGAAGCGTGACCCCTGGGAGCGGCCGGGCGGGACCACCTTCCACTTCGTCAACGACGGCATCCAGGCCGCACTCGACCAGGCCCGCGAGGCCGCCGGCTACCGGGACGTCCGCATCGCGGGCGGGGGCGCGACGATCCTGGAGTACCTGAACGCCGGCCTCGTCGACGAGTTCACGATCGCGCTGTCACCCGTCCTGTTCGGCTCCGGAATCCGCCTGTTCGAGGGCGTGGACGCGGGCCGCGTGGCCCTGGAGCCGGTCCGTGCGGAGACCTCCCCGAGGGTGACGCACCTGACCTACGCCGTCCGGAAGCGGTAGGCGCACGCCTGGAGTCGGTACCCGGACGACTCTCCTGCCGGGATGAGCAGCCCGCCTGCTCAACGGCCGCGAAGGAGCGCCCTTGAGGGCGGCGGGTCACCCGGTGACGTGGAACTCGTTCCCACCGGCGTCGAGGAACTCGCCGGGTTCCCAGTCGGGTTGGGTGACCTCCAGCCGCAGCCTGTTCCGCGCCTCCTTCGGCGCCGCGGGCGGCCCCATCACCAGCGAGACCACGCTGGTCGGCCGCCGGCGCAGCCGCACGCCCCAGTCGTGAGACTCGGCCGCGTGCCAGTTCGCCTGGGACTGCCAGAAGGCCCACTGCGCGTAGCGGTCCTCCTCCGCGACATCGAGGCAGATCGCGACGAGGCCGCAGTCGGCGAGCACGCCGGGGTGCCCGGGACGCAGCACGCAGAACTCGTTGCCCTCCGGATCGGCCTGCACGTCCCACGGGACGTCCCCTTGGCCGATGTCGACTCGCGTTGCACCGAGTGTGAGCAGGCGCGCCACCTCGGCCTCCCAGTCCGGCCCCCCGGCCAGGTCGAGGTGCAGTCGGTTCTTGCGCGCCGTCTTCGGCTTCGCCGTCGGCACGAATCGCAGTTCCAGGCCGCCTGTTCGGCCCCGCGTCGCGTCCGACCAGAAACGCTCCAAGCGCGCGACATCCAGCGCGTCGATCACGATCCCTGTCAGCATCCCAACCCCCGCAAAAAGCCGTCGAACCTGTGAGCTGCTCATTCTCGCCGCCGCAATCGGCGTCAGCGCTGTTACCCAGGTCGCGCACGCGCAGCCACCAGCAATAGCGGCGACGCCGGCAATGAGGGGGCGCCCGGCTCCCCCGCACACCTATCGGGGGGCCGGCACCGAGACCTGCCACCTGATCATGACGGTGCACCTGCCGCCCGGCCCGGCAACGGCGACCTGATCCGCGGCCCAGCTCACTCGTCACGGCGCTGCGGCCACCGTCGACAGCAGGCGCCAGAGCCGGGTGCGGTGAGTGAGGACCCGGCTCGGCTGGAGGACCCCGCTGCGGGCGTGCTCGGAACGGTCAGTGAAGGCGTACCGGGAGGGAGCGGTGGCCGTTGGAGATGAAGGAATCCACCGGCTCCAACTCGCCCTGCGCCACCGCGAGTTGCAGATCCGGGAAACGGTCGAAAAGCGCCGGCAGCGCGATCCGTGCCTCCAGCCGCCCCAGCGGGGCGCCCAGGCAGTAGTGCACGCCGTGGCCGAAGGCCAGGTGCTCCTTGTCGACGCGGGTGACATCGAAGCGGTCCGCGTCGTCGCCGTACTTGCCGGGGTGGCGTCCGGCTGCGGCGTACGCGGCCAGGATGGCCTCACCCTTGCCGATCACGACCCCTTCGGGCCCGCCGAACTCGCTCATCGCCAGATCCTCCACGGCGTATCGCAGCGGCAGGCTGGCGACCGGCGCCTCGACCCGCAGCGTCTCCTCGATCACGTCGTCCCAGGAGGCGTGGCCGCTGCGG
This sequence comes from Streptomyces sp. NPDC001137, assembly GCF_040298885.1. Taxonomy (NCBI): domain Bacteria; kingdom Bacillati; phylum Actinomycetota; class Actinomycetes; order Kitasatosporales; family Streptomycetaceae; genus Streptomyces; species Streptomyces sp. NPDC001137. The sequence continues at coordinate 177,942 of NZ_JBEPBA010000003.1, read as the reverse complement.
ACGAGCGCGAGTTGGTCGGGGTGGGCGAGCAGTGCGTGAATGGCGTTGTCGATGAGGTTGACCGTGGTTTCGTGGCCCGCACTGACCATCAGGACCAGGGTGTCGAGGAGTTCCTGCTCGCTGAGGCGGGTGCCGCCCTCGTCGTGCCGCGACGCGATGAGGGCGGAGGTCAGATCGTCGCCGGGTGACTCCCTTTTGGCAGCGACGAGTTTGGCGAGCGCCGCGTAGAACCGCGTGTAGATGTCGGTGACCTCCTCCGGTGTGGCGGAGGTGTGGAAGATGCCGTCCACAACGGCCCGCAGCTCCGCACCCTGGTCCTCGGGCAGGCCGAACAGTTCGCTGATGACCTGGATCGGCAACGGGTAGCAGAACTCTTCGCGCAGATCGACGACCCGCCCGTCCTGTCCGGCCTGCTCGATGCGGTCCAGCAGGTTCTTGGTGATCTCTTCGACACGAGGCTGGAGCGCGGCGGTGCGGCGTGCGGTGAACGCCTTGGAGACCAGGGCCCTGAGGCGTTTGTGCTCGCCGCCGTACGCGGTGAACATGTTCTGCACCGCGACCCAGGTGAACAGCGGCCATTCCGGGGCGATTTCGCCGTTGATCCAGCGGGTCCAGTGGCGGCGCGGGTCCTTGGAGACACGCGGGTCGGTCAGCAGGCGCTTGAGCAGATCGGGGGAGCTGACGGCCCATGCCGCAACCCCGTCGGGGAGTTCGACCAAGGTCACCGGTCCGCGCTCGCGGACACGGGCGGCTTCACCGTGAATGTCGCGACCCGTCGGGTCGATCACTAAGGGGTCGGGATGTCCCATCGCAGCCTCACAGAATCTCGAACGTCGATACGAAGCGTCACGTTACTTCGCCGTAGCGTCGCCGCGCGAGGCGACCCTGCGGCACGCGCTGCATATCGCCACACCTGGCTAGGCTGGGGCTGATCACGGTTACTGACGAGGGGGTTCCGAGGTATGAGCGGGAGAGTGACGGCGGTCAGCAGCAACGGGGACTACTCGTTCACCAAGCCGAACCGGGACAGCGTCAGACTGCTCGCCGGTCTCGGTGTGGAGGGAGACGTGCACGCCGGTGTGACGGTCAAGCACCGTTCGCGTGTCGCGCAGGATCCCACCCAGCCGAATCTGCGCCAGGTCCACCTCATTCATGAAGAGCTCTTCGCCGAGGTCGGTGAGGAGGGGTTCAAGGTGGCGCCCGGCGAACTCGGCGAGAACATCACCACGCGCGGCATCGATCTGCTCGCTCTGCCGGTCGGCACATTGCTGCGCATCGGCGCCTCCGCGGTCCTGGAAGTCACCGGCCTCCGCAATCCCTGCCTGCAGATCGACCATTTCCAGGATGGGCTGCTGAAGCAGGTCGTCGGCCGTGACGAGGCAGGGAACATCGTGCGCAAGGCCGGAATCATGAGCATCGTGAGGGAAGGCGGCGTGGTCTTCCCTGGGGACACGATCGAAAAGGAACTGCCCAGCGGTCCGCACCGCCCCTTGGAACGGGTCTGACCACAAAGGGGGCCCTTGACCGCCTGCGACTGGGGACGTAGGCCCACGTCGCAGGCGGTTCGAGGCAGGCGCGGCAGCTCAGTCGACGTAGGCCGGCGTCTGCAGTGCTCTGGCGTGTCCGACCCGGCGGGTCGGGCCGGTCAGCCGGATGGTGCCGGTGAGCCGGATGTCGGTGCTGGAGGCGCCGAGTCGGACGGTGATCTCGCCGGGTTCGACGATGCGGTGCAGATCGGGGCCGGTGTACGCGAGGCGGTCGGCGTGCAGGCGGAAGGTGACCCTGCGCTCCTCGCCGGGCGCCAGACGGATCCGGGCGAATCCCGTCAACTGCGTTACGGGACGCGGCAGTTGCGCGACGGGGTCCGTGGTGTAGAGCTGCACGACCTCGGAGCCGGGGAGGCCGCCGGTGTTGCGGACCCGGCAGCTGATCTCGACCTCGCCGTCGGTGGCGATCTGCTCGGCGCTGACCTCGAAGTCGTCGTAGGCGAACGTCGTGTACGACCGTCCGTGCCCGAAGGGGTAGGCGGGGGTGGGGTCGAGGTTGCTCACGCCCTGGGTGTTGCCGCCGAGCGGGGCGTGCAGATAGGTGCCGGGCTGGCCCCCAGCAGTGCGCGGGACCTGCACGGGCAGCTTGCCGGAGGGGTTGATCCGTCCGGACAGCACTCCGGCGAGCGCCGGGCCACCCTCCTCGCCGGGGAAGAAGGCCTGGACGACGGCGGCCGCGCGGTCGGCGTAGGCACCGAGTGCGTACGGGCGGCCGGAGACGACGAGCAGGACGACCGGTGTGCCGGTGGCCAGCAGGGCCTCGACCAGTTCGCTCTGGACGCCCGGCAGCGAGAGGTCCTCCGCGTCGCAGCCCTCGCCGGAGGTGCCGAGGCCGAACAGCGCGGCGCGGTCGCCGACCACGGCGACGCAGACATCCGCCTGCCGGGCGGCCTCCACCGCCGCGTCGATTCCGCCGCGGTCGATGTCCTTGACGGGGCAGCCCTGTTCATGGCTGATACGGGTGCCGGGCAGCTCCGTGGCCAGGGCGTCCAGCAGGGTGCGGGCCTCGATGCCGTTGTCGTGCCCCGGGCGGTGGGGCAGGACGTGGTTGGGGAAGGAGTAGCAGCCGAAGAAGGCGTTGGCGTCGTCGGCGCACGGGCCGACGAGGGCGATGGACCCGGTGTCCGCGGCCAGGGGGAGTCGCCCCGCGCGGTTGTCCAGCAGCACGATGCTCTGCTCGGCCAGTTCGCGGGCGATGGCCCGGTGCGCGGGCGGGTCGAGTTCGATGGGGCCCTCCCCGGTCGCCGCCGGGGCGAAATCGGCGTCCAGCAGCCCCAGTTCGACCTTCTGGCGCAGCACGCGCCGTACCGCCCGGTCGACCAGGTCCTCGGAGACGGTTCCCTCGCGGACCAGTTGGGCGAGGGGCTCGCCGTAGCAGAGGGTGTCGGGCAGTTCCACGTCGATGCCCGCGGTGAGCGCGCGGGCGCCCGCCTCGCCCTCGGTGGCGGCGATGCGGTGCATGGTGCGCAGGAAGGCGATGGACCAGTAGTCGGAGACGACCGTGCCCTCGAATCCCCAGTCCTCGCGCAGCAACCGGGTGAGCAGGGAGGGGTCGGCACCGGCCGGCATGCCGTCCACGTCGGCGTAGGAGTTCATGACCGAGCGGGCGCCGCCCTCCCGTATCGCCGTCTCGAACGGCGGCAGGATCACGTCGGCGAACTCCCGCGGGCCCATGGAGACGGGGGCGTGGTTGCGGGCGGCCTTCGAGGCCGAGTAGCCGGCGAAGTGCTTGAGGGTGGCGATGATGCCGGCGCTCTCCAATCCGCGCACGTAGGCCGTGCCGGTCGTGGCCACCAGGTACGGGTCCTCGCCGAGGGTCTCCTCAACGCGGCCCCAGCGGTAGTCGCTGGGTGACCCCCAACTCGCCTTCTACGCCGTGGTGTTCGTCATCGCCTGGCAGTTCGTGCCCTTCCACACACTCCTCTACCAGGCCGGAGCCCGGCAGATCCCGGCCGCCCTCTACGAGGCGGCGTCGATCGACGGCGCGGGCAGGCTCGCCCAGTTCTGGCACATCACCCTGCCCCAACTGCGCTACACCGTCGTCACCTCGTCCACGCTGATGGTCGTCGGCTCGCTCACCTACTTCGACCTGGTCTTCGTCCTCACCGGCGGCGGCCCCGGCTACGCCACCCGCATCCTGCCGCTGGACATGTACATCACCGGCTTCCAGAGCAACGAGATGGGCCTCGCCAGCGCCATCTCGGTCGTCCTCGTGGTGGCAGGCCTCCTCCTCTCCCTCGCCCTTCTCCGCCTCTCCGGCTTCAACCGGATGCGCAGCCAGCAGGCAGGTATGTGATGTCCGCGCTCTCCCACGCCCCGACCACCGACTCCCAGGCGCGCCCGGCGCCCATGACCGCGGGAACGCCGGGCCGGCTCGCCCGTCTGCGCCGCACCAACCCCCTCGGCGCGCTGGGCGGTGTGCTGTGGCTCGTGATCGTCCTCGTCCCGGTCTACTGGGTCGTCGTCACGAGCCTGCGCACCCGCGAGGGCTTCTTCGAAGCCAACCCCCTCGCCCTGCCGACCAGTCCCACCCTGGCCAACTACCGCCTGGTCTGGGACAACGGCTTCCCCCACTACCTCCTCAACAGCGCCCTCGTCACCGTCGGCGCGACACTGCTGACCCTGGCGGTGTCCTTCCTGGCCGCGTACGCCATCGTCCGCGGCACCAGCCGGGCCCTGCGCTGGGCGTTCAACGTCTTCCTGCTGGGCCTCGCCATCCCGCTGCAGGCCACGATCATCCCGGTGTACTACCTGATCGCCAAGGCGCAGATGTACGACACCCTGCTCGCGATCGTGCTGCCCTCGGCGGCCTTCGCCATCCCGCTCACGGTGATCATCCTGGTCAACTTCCTGCGGGACATCCCCGACGAGCTGTACGAGTCCATGCGCGCCGACGGCGCGGGCCACTGGCGCATGCTCCTGAACCTGGCACTCCCGCTGTCGCGCCCCGCCCTGATCACGGTCACGATCTACGACGCCCTGAACGTCTGGAACGGCTTCCTCTTCCCCCTGATCCTCACCCAGAGCCCCGACAAGCGGGTCCTGCCCCTGTTCGTGTGGAGCTTCCAGGGCGAGTTCACGATCAACATCCCCGCGATCCTGGCCGCGGTGGTCCTCTCCACACTGCCGATCCTCGCCCTCTACGTCCTCGGTCGGCGTCAGCTGATCGGCGGACTCACCGCCGGTTTCGGCAAGTGAGAGGATCGCAGGCGGAATGCGCCCCTTCGGGCCCGTGTTGCCCCCGGACATGAGCGAAGCAGTAGTGGCAAGCGCGTACGGCGGTCCCGAGGTCCTGTCGGTCATCGACATCGCCGTCCCGGAGCCGGGGCCCGGCCAGGTACGCATCGCGGTCCGTGCCGCGGGCGTCAATCCCTTCGACCACAAGGTGTACAGCGGTGCCTTCGGAACCGACCCGGCACGGCTGCCGATGCGGCTCGGCACCGAGGCCGCCGGAGTCGTGACCGCGGTGGGCGCCGACGCGACCGGCCCCGCGGGTCCGGTGGAGGTCGGCGACGAGGTGATCGCCTATCGCGCACCGGGCGCCTACGCCGCCGAACTCGTCGTACCGGCTTCGTCCGTGGTGCCCAAGCCGGCCGGACTGTCCTGGGAGCAGGCCGGCGGACTGATGGCCGCCGGAGTCACCGCCGTGCATGTTCTCGAAGCGATCGGCCTGGGAGCCGGCGAGACGGTGCTGATCCATGGCGCCGCCGGGGGAGTCGGCCTGACAGCCGTGCAACTGGCGGTGGCACGCGGCGCCACCGTCCTGGCAACGGCGAGCCCGGCCAAGCATGAACTGCTCCGCGACCTGGGCGCGATCCCGGTTGCGTACGGACCAGGACTGGCGGACCGCGTACGGGCGGCGGCGCCGGAAGGCGTCCGGGCCGCGGCCGACCTGGTGGGCACCGAGGAAGCCGTGGACGTCTCGGTGGAACTCGTGGCGGACCGCTCCCGCATCGCCACCATCGTGGCCTTCGAACGCGGTGCCCGGGCCGGCATCAGACTCCTCGGCGGCGGTCCCGGGGCAGACCCCGGCACGGACATCCGCGATGCGGCCCGCCTGCACCTCACCGAAGCCGTGGCGGCCGGGCGACTGCGCGTCCTGATCGCCGGTAGCCACCCGCTGCGCGAAGCCGCCGACGCACATCGCCAGATCATGACCGGCCACATCACCGGGAAGATCGTTCTGGTCCCGTAGCGCCGCCGGGAACGTCTCGAGATCCGTCCCGTCGGTTGCTGTGCGTCACTGCGAGCCTGTGGCCACCAGGGTCGCGGTGATGGGTTCGAGTTCGGTGGTCAGTTCGTCGAGTTCGGCGGGGGAGAGGGATTCGTAGGGCGGGGTGGCGAGTTCGTCGGTGAGGGCTTCGATGCGGTGTTTGACTTCGCGGCCGGCGTCGGTGAAGTGGCCGTCGGTGTCGATGAGTCCGCGTTCGCGCAGGCCGTCCATGACGGCGGCCAGCCGCTGTTTCGGCAGGTGATGGATGCGTCCGAACGACTCCGCAGGGTGGATGCCCTGGTCCAGCGCGGAAAGGACATGGGCTTCCGTGCCGCCGATGCGTGCGCCGACGAGGGCGGCGATGTGTCCGTCGCCGCGGTGCTCGCGCAGCATGGTCGCGGAATGCCACAGGCGGGCGACGGGGTCGCTCGGGACCGCAAGGGTGCGCATGCCGGCGTACATCACCCGGCCTTCGGTGGGGGCGCTCGTGGCGGCCTTGGTGGTCAGGTCGGCTGCGCGCACCAGGCCGGGGGAGCCGGTCAGCTCGTCGCCGAGGATGCGGCGTAGGGAGGCCGCGCTGCCCCGCTCCCGCGCGGCGACGGAGGCCTCGGGCGGGATCGTCTCCCAGGCGCTGGGGATGTGCCGTGTGGCTTCCCCATCGGCGAAGTTGTAGAAGGCTGCGTGCACGACTTGGGCCTCCACGCGTCCCAGTGGTGCGGCGCGGCTGGCGAAGTAGCCGTCCCAGTAGGTGCGGTGGCCCAGTGCGGCCAGCTCCTCGTTGCATTCGTCGGCGCAGTAGGTGACCAGGCAGATCGGCTCCAGGAGCTCGAACATGCGACGGGCGATGTGAGTCATCGGATGCAAGCGCGTCGTGCCCATCGGGCTCTCCATTCGTCTCGGTGTGCCGACTTGGACCGTCCGGCACGCCGAAACTCATCGGTGACCGAAGGGGAGCAGTGCAGCCGTGGCGCACGGCCTGAGCTTGTGGGGACAGGTGCGGTGGCTGCTCCGGTGGGCGCGGGTCACCGCACGGCAACCGGTGGCAGGGCGGAGTGCCCGGTGAGGTTCTCGGGCCGCAGGATCACGTCCAGTTGCTCGGCGGTGAGCAGTCCGGCCTCGGCGGCGAGGTCCTTGACCAGGCGGCCGGTGGCCAGGGCCCGGCGGGCGAGCGTGGTGCTCGCGGCATAGCCGATGTGCGGGGCGAGTGCGGTGACCAGGCCGACCGAGCGGTGGACCGTGTCGTGGAGGTGGGCGCGGTTGGCGGTGATGCCGGGGATGCAGCGGGTGGCCAGCGTGTCGCCGGCCGCGCGCAGGTGGGTCAGGGAGCGCAGCAGGCTGTAGGCGATGACGGGTTCGAAGGCGTTGAGCTGGAGCTGTCCGGCCTCGGCGGCCATGGTGACGGTCAGGTCGTTGCCGATGACCTCGAAGGCGACCTGATTGACGACTTCGGGAATCACCGGATTGACCTTGCCGGGCATGATCGACGAACCCGCCTGCACCGGCGGCAGGTTGATCTCGCCGAGTCCGGCGGTGGGCCCGGAGGAGATCAGGCGGAGGTCGTTGCAGGTCTTGGAGAGCTTCACGGCCACGCGCTTGAGGACGCCGGACAGCTGCACGAAGGCACCACAGTCCTGGGTGGCTTCGATGAAGTCGCCTGCGGGCCGGACGGGTTCACCGCTGATCTCGGCGAGGTACGCGCAGGCGAGTTCGGCGTAGCGGGGGTGGCCGTTGATGCCGGTGCCGATGGCGGTACCGCCGAGGTTGGACTCCAGCAGCAGCGCGGCGGCCTCGCTCAGGCGCCGGCGATCCTCCTCGATCATGACGGCGTACGTGGTGAACTCCTGGCCCAGCGTCATGGGCACTGCGTCCTGGAGTTGCGTACGACCGATCTTCAGTACATCGCTGAACTCCGCGGCCTTCCGGGCGAACGCCGTGGCCAGTGCTCCCAGCGAATCGCCGAGCCGGCGCAGCGAGGTGACCAGGGCCAGCCGTACGGCGGTGGGGTAGACGTCGTTGGTGCTCTGGCCGAGGTTGACGTGGTCGAGCGGATGGATCATCTCGTAGGACCCCCGCGGATGCCCCAGGTGCTCCAGGGCCCGGTTGGCGATGACCTCGTTGGCGTTCATGTTCGTGGAGGTGCCGGCCCCGCCCTGGATCGGGTCGACGACGAACTGCTCGTGCAGGTGCCCGGCGCGGATCTCCTCGCAGGCGTCGACGACTGCATCGGCGATGTCCGGCGGCAGCAGCCCCAGGTCGCGGTTGGCCCGGGCGGCCGCCTGCTTGACCGCGGCCAGTGCGGTGATCAGGTCCGGGAACTGGGCGATGGTCGCTCCGGTGATCGCGAAGTTCTCCACGGCCCGCACGGTGTGTACGCCGTAGTAGGCGTCGGCAGGAACCTTCTTGTCTCCGACCAGGTCGTGCTCGATGCGTACGGCCATCCGCTGCTCCTCGTGTTGCGGGCCCCTTGACAGGCCACCACGTACGGCCTCAGTGTTGCCGACCAACACGCAGAACGCAATATATTGCATATGGCAGGAGCAGCCCATGGACACCGCACACCGCCGTCCCACCCACGCGGACACCCCACCAACCCGGCCGCCGGGCTTCCTGCGGCGATGCATGAACGTGCCGATCGGCATCCAGTCGATCGTCGCCGTCGGTCTCGGCGCCCTGATCGGATCCCTCGCCCCGGCCGCGGGCGAGCAGATGAAGATTCTCGGAGACGTGTTTCTGAACCTGGTGCAGGTCGTCGTCCTGCCCCTGGTCTTCCCGCTCATCGTGCTGGGCATCGCCCGCATGGAGTCGGTCAAGAAGGTCGGCAGGATCGCCGGAAAGGCCATCCTCTACTTCGAGCTCGTCACCACCGTGATCCTGCTGATCGCGGTGGGTCTGGCCAAGGTCACGGGCATCGGCAAGGGCGCCCCCGTCCACGGCGCCGACGCCAAGGATCTGCACGGTCTGAGCCAGGGCATCGACTTCCACGAGCTGGTCCTGCACGCCGTACCGAAGAACATCTTCGCCGCGTTCGGCGAGGGCAATCTGCTCGGCGCGATCGTCTTCGCTCTCCTCGTCGGCATCGCCATGGCCGCGATCGGGGAGAAGTCCGAGCCCTTCGCCGCCGTCCTGGAGTCGGTCGCCGCGGTGATGTTCAAGGTCGTCGGCTACGTCATCCGCATCGCACCGCTGGGCGTGCTCGGCTTCATCTCCTACGACGTCGCTCACTACGGTTTCGGCAACCTGCGCAGCCTGCTGGGCTTCATCGCGGTGGTCTACGCGGGCCTGGCCATCGTCATCGGCGCGCTCTTCCCGCTCATTGCCGCGATCTACCGCATCCGTTACGTCGAACTGCTCAAGACCATCGCGGGATTGGCCGGGATCGCCTTCGTCACGCGCAGTTCGGAGTCCGTACTGGCCCCCCTCATGGGCAAGTTGGAGGAGTTCGGCGTCAGCCGCTCCACCACCTCCTTCGTCGTCCCCCTCGGCTACTCCTTCAACACCGACGGCTCCGTCCTCTACCAGGCCGCCGCGCTGGTCTTCCTGGCCAACGCCTACGGCGCCGACACCTCCCTGCCTGCCCTGCTGCTCATGGTCGGCGTGTTGGTGATCCTGTCCAAGGGCATGGCGGGTGTCGCCTCCGCCTCCATCGTGGTCCTCATCGCCGCCGGCAACTCCATCGGCCTGCCCGCCGAAGGCATCGCCCTGCTCCTCGGGGTCGACTTCATCGTCGACATGGCCCGTACCGGCGTGAACGTCGTCGGCAACTCCCTTGCCGCCACCGTCGTCGACAGCTCCGAGAAGCGGCGCGCAGCCAAACGGGGCAGCGGCGAAACCAGCCACACCCCAGCCGAGCCCAAGACCCCGTCCCTGCACAAGGAACCAGCACAGTGAGCGCCCCCACCACGGAGATCATCGGCATCCTCGGCGGCATGGGCCCGGCCGCCACCGCCGACTTCTACGCCAAGCTGGTCGCGACGACCCCCGGCGCCGGCGACCAGGACCATCTGCGCACGGTCATCTGGTCCGACCCCACCATCCCGGACCGCACCCAGGCCCTGCTCGGTGACGGACCCGACCCCACCCCGTGGCTGCTCGACGGCAGCCGCGTGCTGCGCGAGGCCGGTGCCACGGTCATCGCCATCCCCTGCAACACCGCGCACGCCTTCGTCCCCCGCATCGCCGACCATGTCGGCCTGCCCATCGTCCACATGATCGGTGAAGTCGCCCGGCACCTCGCTGCCATGGACCCGCGCCTGAGTACCGCCGGACTGCTCGCCACCACCGGCACCGTCCGCGCGGGCCTGTACCAGGACTGGCTGGACCGCTTCGGCATCCGCCTGCTCCTGCCCGACGACGCCGGCCAGGACGAAGAGGTCATGACCGCCATCCGAGCGGTGAAATCCGGCGCCCACAACGACGCGACGACCGCTCTGCTGGCCCGCGCCGCACAGCGCCTGGTCGAACAGGGCGCGCAGGCGGTGATCGCCGGCTGCACGGAGATTCCGCTGGGGCTACCCGAGGACGCCGTGGACGTCCCGCTCATCGATCCGGCCGTGATCCTGGCCCGGGCCCTCGTCCGCCGGGCCAGGACGGGCGCCGCCACCGGAGGGGCCGAGTAGAGCGATGTACTGTACGCAATATGTCACTCGACAGCCCCGTTTCCCGCCGCCTCCTCAGCGACGAGGTCTTCCATCGCCTGCGCGACTCCATCGTGCGCGGCGAACTGGCCCCCGGAGAGAAGGTCAAGGACGGTGAGCTCGCCGAGCGCCTCGGCCTCAGCCGCACTCCCGTGCGCGAGGCGCTCGCCCGGCTCGCCGACATCGGCCTCGTCGAGGCCAAGCCCGGCGTCTATACGCGCATCACCACGCTCAACCGCCGTGACGTCGAAAAGACCCTCGCGGTCCTGCGCTCCCTCGACCAGCTCGCCGTCGAGACGGCCGTGCCCGTCATGACGAAGCAGGACCTCCACGCCATGCGCGAGGCCAACCGGGACTTCGAACGGGCCGTCACCGCCAACGACACCGCCGCCGCGCTCGCGGCCGACGACCGCTTCCATGCCGTACCGATCGGGGCGGCTGACAACCCCGTACTGAGCCGGATCGTCGAACAGCTGCACCCGCAGATCCACCGCATCCTGTACCGCAAGTTCTCCACGCTGCTGGGCGGCCGCAACACCATCGAGCACCACGACCAGCTCGTGGAGATCTGCGCCACCGGCGACGCCCGTTCCGCCGCCGAACTCTCCGCACAGCACTGGTCCGAACTCGGCGGACACATCAACGAACTCTTCGACACCAATCAGTTCGTCGAGCCGGCTGCGGGATGAGGGGACATCCCTCTGCGGCTGGGGGACAGGCGGACCCCCTGGCGCGACCTGACATGGTCTGAACACGCGGTGGTGCGAGAGGGCGTACGGCTTGTCTGCCGGGACTGCGCGGCCCGGACAGCCCATCGTGTTGCTGCACGGCGACGTCGGCCTTGGTTACGGCGCCGTCCAGGCCGGTCTCGACAACGGAGTGCTGCCGCGCTCGCTGTCCGCGCCGGTCCTGCTCAACCCCGAGACGATGACGCCGCTGGCCATCGCCGGCGTGGGTGCCGTACAGGATCCGGGAGGCGAGGCCGCCCTGCCCAGCTACCTGCCCGCCAACGCCAACATCGAGGCCACCGACCGCTTCCTGTTCTCCAAGGACACCCGTGCTCGGAGCCTTCCTGGACGACAACTCCGTACCGCCGGCGTTCCTAGGTGGCAGCACCGCGGCGACCCCCGGTTCGAGCGCGGTGGCGATGGTGGCCACGATGGGGCTGCCCACCACCGCGCCGGCGCTGCTGATGCCGATGGAATTGTCGACTACGTTCGCGCTGCACGCCCACCGCGCCCTCGGCGCCCATCACGGCGATGCGGGCGGTGGGCCAGGGAGGTTGACGTCGGCGCCCAGGTGCTTGGAGCCCATGACCGCGTAGGGGGTGCGAAGCTGCAACGGGGTGGCGGCACGGTATGGAGGACGAGCCCCAGGCGCCTCCGGCAAAGCCTCCCGACCCGATCAGGCGAACGGCGTCCGGCAGGGTCGTGGGCGGTGATCGCGTCGTCCCGGCAGCCCGCGGTTCGGCCATCTGCCGAGGGTGGGCGTCCTTGGTCACCCGAGGAGAGCCCCCGCCAGGCCGCAGCTGCCCCACGAGCGCCACGACCGCCCCACATGCGCCCAGCCGTCACACAGCGCACCCTGGTTCCCATGGCCGACGCACAGCCCATCGTGATCTACCCGCCCGCCGAGGACGGCGGCCGGCGGGTTCGTGTGGGCGATCATTTCCGCGGGATGGCATACGGGCTGCTGGACATCGTCGAGTTTCTTCGGCTCGCGGGTCTGGAGGACGCCGACGAGGCCTGGGTGCGGGAATCCGGGCTGGTCGAGTGGCGGGGCGGCGGCCCGGACGCGTGGCAGCACTGAGCGCCGCGCGACCGGACGGCGCAGGATGAGCTTCGCGCCGGTCGCCTGGAGCTGTTCAGTTCTGGTGGACGCCCCGGACGATGCGGTCGACAAGCTCCATGGCCTGCTCCGGGTGACCCTCGAACCAGGCCTCCAGACGGTCCTGGACTGCCTCGCCGACGCAGGCGCGTACCTCGGAGTTGGCCAGCAGTCCGCGGGTGGCGCCGAGGAACTCGGGACGGTCCAGCTTCACCGACACGATCGCCGTCAGGCCTTCGCCGATCAGGTCGGCAAGGGGATGGGGATCCACTGCCGTCAGCAGACCCCTCTTCCGGGCGTACTCCGTGATCGCGGCCACGACTCCGTCGCGGAAACCGTCCACGTGGCTGCCGCCCTCGGGAGTGGGCCGGCTGTTGGTGAAGCCGCGCACCCGCTCCTGTCGGGTGCCGCTCCACTGGAGGGCCACCTCCATCGTCCCCGCCATCCGCGGGTCCTCCCGCTCGAAGCCGATCACGTTCGGATGGAGGTTTGCCCCGGCCTCCGCGTCGAGGGCGGCCACGTAGTCCCGCACCCCTTCCGGGAACCGAAAGCGCACGGCCCGGGCCCCTCCCGCCGGGCGTTCGTCCGTCAGCGCGATCTCCAGTCCCGGGTTGAGGAAAGCCACCTGCCGGAAGCGCTCTGCGAGCACGGCGAACGAGCATCTCGTCGTCTCAAAGATCTCGGCGTCGGGCCAGAACGCGATGGTCGTCCCACTGCCGTTCGCGGCTCCCGCGGCCAAGGGTGGGGCGAGAGCGACGCCGCGTGCGTACTCCTGGACCCGGCGGACCCCCTCGCGCCGCACCTCGGCCGTCAGCCGGCTCGACAGGGCGTTGACGGCCAAGAGCCCCACGATGAAGTGGCCGACGACCACGAGGTGTCGGCCACTGGGTCCGGCTCCGGTTTGTAGGCTGGTCAGCTCGGCTTCGAGGCCCGGTCCACCGGTGTCCCCAGTGGCCGGGGCCTCGAAGGGAACCCCTGGCCCGTCGTCAGCGACCCGCACGCCGCCGTCGGAGGTGAGCGTCACCTCGACGGAACGAGCACCCGCGGCCACAACCTCGCTCACCGCCCGGCCCACGACCTCGAACACCAGCTGATGCAAGCCGCGTTCCCCGGTCGAGCCGACCCACATCCCCGGACGTCTGCGAACGGCTTCGCACCCCTCCAGCACCTCGATCTGGGCAGCGTCGTACCCCATGCCTTCCCCACTCACGAATCCCCCTCACCTGGCGTCCGGCAGACCGCTCCAGCCTAAGCGGAATTCAGGAAAACACCAGCTCAGAGCCCTGTTGCCGAGGTCGTGGACGGGCAACTGAGAGTCTGTCGAGGAATGGTTGGCCCACGGGTCGCACACTGCGGCCGAGCGTGCCAAGGGGCCCGCCGGGGCCGTGCATGCCCCTGTTTCGGGCGCCCCTGAGGCCGCCAATTCACGTTTTGCGACAGCCGGCTCCGATGGGCCTGACCGCACGGCGGAGTCGGGCCCATGCGCATGGCGCACGGCCGACTGGTCCATCGGAAGCGGTTCGTAGGGCACCTCGATCGTCACGCGACCCATCTGGGAAGTGACTTCGGAACTGCGGTCAGAACCAGTGCAGGCAGTGCGGGGAGCGCTCGCCGCGGAAGAGCGCGTCGGCAAGGGCGGCCGCGCCCGGCCGGTGGGCCCGGACGTGCCCGGCACGCACGAGCGTGCTCGGGGCCGTACCGCCGAGGTAGATCGAGCCGAGGTCGCTCACGTCCAGGGACAGGTCGGGCTCCCGGTCCGTCGGGACGCATTCGGCCTTGCTGTCCCGCACCGTCAGCAGGTAGCGGCCGTGTTCGCCCAGGAACGGGTCGTCGACGTCGAGGACGAGTTCGCCGTCCATGACCCAACCGCGCGTGGTCAGCGCACGCGGGACGTCCAGCAGCCGCACCCAGAGCCAGTCCGTGTCACCGCTCACCTCGCCGGCGCGGAAGTCCGCGAGCTGCCAGCGCAGCGGACTGCCGGGCGGGATGTGCTTGAACACCACCTGACGGACCAGGTCGTGTCCGAGTACGAACCGGGCCAGGGCGGTGAAGACGGCGTCGTCGCCGGCGATGGTCTCGTCGACCGTCAAAACGTCGCCGTCGCCGACCGCGTAGCTGGCGTACCCGTCCGGGACACCGTGGGCGTCACGGTGGACGGCCACATGGCGCGACGTCGGAGCGATGGGAGGCTGCCCCGCGCCGGAGGTCCACCAGCGGTGCGGCCTGGACAGCGCACCGGGCTGCGCGCGGCGGTAGCGGTCGTAGACCTCTTCCAGGATCTCCCCGCACTCGGCACGCCGCAGCAGCTCGACCGAGCCGGTGTCCCAACCGGTCGCCGGGGCCTCGGCCGTTGTGTGCGCCCGGGGGAGGGCGAGGGCGGCCTGGTGGCGCGGCACCGTCAGCCGCTGTGTGTAGGTCGCCGGCCCGTAGCCGAACCTGCGGTAGATCACGGCCTCGGAGGCCAGCAGTACGGAGAGGAACTCCCCTCGGGCCCGCACTTCGGTGAGCTGGTGCCGCATCATCGCGGTGAGCACGCCCTGGCGCCGGTGCGAGGGCAGGACGCCGACGGCGGTCACCCCGGTGGCCGGGACGACGGTCTCACCGGGCAGCGTGAGCTCGAAGGAGTACGCACCGGCGGTGCCGACGGGCCGCCCGTCCGCCGTCACGGCCATCAGGTTGCGGTCCATTTCGAGCGCCGCCCACCACACCCCGCCGCCGCCCTCGGCCGGGGTTTCCGGGAAGCGCCCGAACGCGGCATGCATGGTGTCGACGAAGACTTTGAAGTCCTGGTCGGTCGTGGAACGGATCTCCATTGCTGCCGCCGCCTCCCCGCGATTCCGGCACCACGAACCCGCGGTGCCCCGCCACAGTGCAGCGTCGAGGCGTGTCTCGGTCAAACGAATTACGGCCGGGCTCTGGATGCGGACCCGGCCGCTGTCCGGTTTGCCGCCGGACCGGACGGGAACTCCGGGGCGGGGAAAGCAGGTGACGGAGGAGTACCCATGTCCTCGCGCCGCGACGACCCGCACGGGCGGGCCCTGCTGACCGACGCGCTGCGGAACAAGGGGGTCGCCTTCACACGGGAGGAACGGGAGCGGCACGGCCTGGTGGGCGCGCTCCCGCCGGGTGTGCTCTCCCTGGAGCAACAGGCCCGCCGAGCCTGGGAGCAGGTGCGGGCCCAGCCGGACGACCTGGCCAAGAACGTGCGGTCCGAACCGGGCGATGTCGCCGAGGAGTTCGGCGCCTGAGGGCGCGTGCGGGTAGCGGTGTTCTGCTTGCGGTCCTCGGAGCGGTGGGCAGGATGCCGGTGGCCGGACGCCCTGCGCGGTCCTCGCAGCCCGCGCACGCGTCACGGTCACCGGCATGCTGGGGCGCCGGACAGACGCGGCCCGGCTATGCGGCTTGGGTGAGTTCGGCGCGGCCGAACAGCAGCGCGTAGCCGGAGGGCAGCTGGCTCAGGATGCGGGTGATGAGGTCGGATCCGGCGTAGGCCGCGACGGCGGAGAAGACGGATCCGGTGTCCCAGCGGGTGGTGGCGAGGGAAGCCCCGGTGCGGGCGGCGAGGTCCTTGACGAAGGCCCAGCCGGTCAGCGGCTGGGTGTCGGGGATCTGGGCGGTGAGGATGCGTGCGGCTTCGAGGGGCAGGCGGGCGGCGAGTTCGACGCGCTCGTCGCCGGTCAGTTGGCGTCCCAGCCCGGCGAGGACGAGGCGGACGGCCTGCTCGGCCTTCTCGCGGGTGGGATAGGCGCCGTCGTAGCGGACCTTTTCCAGCATCTGTTCGTACGCCCCTCCATAGGGCTGCTGGAACGGTGCGCTGTGGTCGGACATCACTGCGGTGGTTGCCTTTCTGCCAACGGGGTCATGGTGACGGGTGCATGGTCACCGGTGGGTGGGTGGTCAGGTGGGCTGAACGCGGCCGAAGAGCAGGTCGTAACCCGCGGGGAGTTGCAGCAGGATCTCTTTGAGGAGGTCGTCGCCGGCGGCGTCGGCGGCCGTGGACAGGACGGCGCTGACGTCCCAGGCTGCGGTCTGTTCGGTCGCCCCTTCGATCCAGGCCGCGGTCGCGCGCACGAACCGCTCCGGGGACAGCGGTTCGGCGCTCTGCAGCGGGTTGAGCAGGATCAGGGCGAAATCCTCCGGCAGACGCGCCGCCAGCCGGGCGCGTACCTCGCCGACCAGGTGTGCGCCCAGCAGGGCGAGCACCACGCGGGCCGCACGGTCCGCTTCCTGCAGGGTGGCGTACTCGCCTCGTTCCTTCACATGGTTGAGGAACGCCTCGCGTCGCACAGTCACGGTGGCCGCCACCCTTCCTCGGTCCGCGGGGAACGAAGGACAGGCCCCGGGGGGAGATCAGGTACCTGTCCTCCGCCGTTGTTCGGTCTGCGGCTGTCCGGCTCAGCCGGAGATCTCCTTGCGGTCGGACCCGACACCGATGGTGATCTTGCGGGGCTTGGCGCGCTCGGCGATCGGGATGCGCAGAGTGAGCACGCCTGCCTCGTAGTCGGCCTGGATGTGCTCGGTGTCCAGCGTGTCGGCCAGCACGAGCTGGCGCGAGAAGACGCCGAGGGGCCGCTCGGACAGCTCCATCTGCACGTCGTCGGCCTTCGCCACGGGCCGGCGCTCGGCCTTCACGGTCAGCATGTTCCGTTCGACGTCGATGTCGATCGCGTCCGCGCTGACGCCGGGGATGTCGAAGGCCACCACGTACTCGTCGCCCTCGCGGTAGGCGTCCATCGGCATCGGGGACGGCCGGGACCACGTGCCCGGGCCCATCAGCTGCTGCGCCAGCCGGTCCAGCTCACGGAAGGGGTCAGTGCGCATCAACATCGAAAACACCTCCAGGAAGGTTCGGGCAGTTGCTGCCAATGCGCCTCACTGAAAACGTTGTACCATGTCATCCAATGGATGACAAGCGAGGCGTCGTCCAAAGGATGACATACCTGAGGAGGTGCTCATGACCCCGGCTGACCAGCCGAAATCGTCCAGCATCGGCGCACCAGGGCCGACGTCGTTCCTTGCCGCCGCGGCAGCTCTGCACGCCATAGACGACGCCCTGCAGGCCGCTCGGCACGAGGACCGCGACACCGCCGACGCCCATGAGGTCGCCCCGGAGAAGGCCCTCGCCTCCCTGCTGCTGCTGCGGCAGGTACGCGAGCAGCTCGCCGAATGGGAAACCGGCCTGATCGAAACCGCCCGGCAGGCGGGTGCCAGCTGGGCCGACCTCGCCCACCCGCTCGGTGTCTCCAGCCGCCAGGCCGCCGAACGCCGCTATCTGCGCGGCCGGCCCGGCCCCGCGGGCACCACCGGCGAACAACGCGTCCAGGCCACCCGCGAGCGCCGCGCCGCCGAACGCACCACCGCCGCCTGGGCCCGCCGCAACGCAGCCGACCTGCGCCGCATCGCCGGCCAGATCAGCGCCCTCACCGACCTGCCCACCGCGGCCCGCGACCCGCTCAGCGAGCTGCACGCGGCCCTCGCCCACGACGACCCCGCCGTCCTCATCCACCCCCTCAACGCCACCCGCCCCCACCTCACCCCCGGCCACCCCGACCTCGCCGCCCAGCTCGATGCCCTGACGAACTCGGCGACGAACGCGGCGGCCCCCTAGCTCGGACAGGTGTGCGCGAACTGAACTCCCGCCAGCCGCCGCGCCCTCAGATGCGGGCGAAGACGTTGACCACCACTCCGATGTAGAGAATGACGAGGATGGTCCAGAAGGTGTAGACGAGGGCGGGATACCGGATGTAGAGAGGTATCCGGATGGTCGGGTAACGCTTGCGCAGTTCACGTGGGGTCGGCGTACCTCCGAACTGCTGAGGAAGAGCCGCCTTACGCCACACCTCGTCGAGTTCGGCCTCACGCCACTGGCGGGGATTGAGCATGACGGCGGCGCGGTCGTCGCCCACGACGAGCACCGCGCCGGCGATGCCGCTGGAGTTGACATGCGTACGGGCCACGAAGCCGGGCCCATCGATGACGGTCAGCCTGCGTGCCCAGTTGCGTACCAGGACGACACCGCCCACGAGTGCCACATGCGTGTTCACGGTGTGCAGGACCGCATAGGCCACGTACCACAGGAAGGGGAGCGCGACGAGGGTGATGGCCGCGGGTACCGCCATCGGCCCGAGCCCCTCACTGGTGCCGCGCCCGCCCGCGAGCAGACGCGTCATGCTTATGGCCGGCACGATGACCGCCGGGACGATGGCCAGTGCCACGCGCCCGAACCGGCTCTTGTCCGGGGATACGGACAGCTCTGTACGGCGGTCACTCACTACTGCGCTCCTTCGGTGGCACCCGACGTTTTGCCCTGTCAGTCGTGGGCGCTGTTGCGGTTCGTGCCCGGCCTGCCGGTCACCGGGACCAGCAGCGCACTCAACGGCCTGCCCTGCATCCAGGACTCGAGCCGGTCGACGTCGATCAGCGTCAAGCGACGGCGAGCGGCGGTCCTGTGTTCACCCTTGGAGAGCGGTCCCAGGACGACACAGATCGTCACCTCGGCACCATGGATTGCGCGAGCGGCCTCGTCGAACCTTCGGAGACTGTGGGCGTCCACAGAGCTGTCCCCGCACTCTCGTTGCCAACTCAAGGCAGCCTTCCGCCCGTCCGGCAGACAGCAGGTCAGCCGGCCGCCCAGGTGGTCGCCCGTGACCCGCTGCACGTCGGTGCAGCCGTCGCGGCGGCACAGAGCAGCGATGTATTCCTCGAACTCGGAGGGGCTCATCGCGAACACCGGCTCCGGGAGCCGCTCGTACCGCTCGAACCGCTTGATCCGCGCCTGCAAACGAGCCGTCAGGTGAGGGTCCTCATCGCTTTCGTCGGAAGCGAGGTAGCGGAACACGGCCACGATCAAGCCAAAGCCCAACGCCAGCACCACCAGCGTCTCCATGCGCGATGTTCCCCTCCGCGGCAGCCGGAGCAAGATCTCCAGCGATCTCCTGGTTTCTAGGCGGAGAGAGGGAAGTCCTTGCGCTTGATCTTGGCGCGGCGACCGTCCGGGTGGTGGAAGACGATGCCCTCGGCCAGGGCGCCGGGAACGAAGCGGCTCTCCAGTTCGGCGAGGAAGTCACGAAGGCCGAGGTAGTCGCGCGGCACACCCTGATAGACCGGCACCTCCAGGTTGAACGGCACGCACCGGTGGTCGTCCAGCCGCAGGGGGTTGCCCTGGATGCGCGGGCCGAGCGCTTCGCAGGAGTGCTCGCCGTCCGGCCAGGCCGTGACATCGGTGTTGCGGGCGGCGGCGAGGATCCACTTGTCCTCGGCGGCATCCTCGACGGTGTCGACGTACCAGCCGTCCTTGATCCCCTGCTGCTTCTGCAGCTTGCTCGGGTTGCGCCGCTTCTCCACCCGTACCAGCCGGCCCGCCCGGACCGTGAGGCGGACGTTGGTCCCGTCCAGCTTCTCCGTCGGAGTCCCCTCGCCGTCGAACACCCAAGCGCACTCCGCGCGCGGCCGGTTGACGACCCGGAAGTCGCCGTCTCGCTCGAACAGCGTGGGGATCTTCTCCATGACCTGCATGCCCTTTCTGACGTGGCCGATCAGTTCCTCGTGGGTGATGGCACCGGACGCCAGGCCGCCGGCCAGTGCGCGGACCAGGTCCGCGACCGAGACCTCGGCCTCGACGGCGACCCTCTTGAGCGCCTTCTTCTCCTCGGGCGAGATCCAGGCGACCAGCCGGGACCAGCCTTCGGGCGGCGTCCATCGCGCAAGCCGCTCCGGATTCTTCCGCGGTCGACCGCGTCCTTTGCGCTCCTCCATGCGCTGAACCCTAGGTCTGCATTTAACGGTGTGTCAATTGGCATAACAGAAAATGGGAGACGGGACCTTCGGGAGGTCCGACTGATGCGCCGGCGCCGCGGCGGGACCACCGGCGGGTGGAGCTTCGTCCGGCCTGTGCGGTGGCGGACGGACGCTAGTTCCTGCTCAGCGTCCGGGTCACCCCCGCCACCACGGCGGTCGTCAGGACCCAGCCGATCGCGATGAGGGCGTACGCCAGACCCTGCACACCGCCCTGTGCCCAGTGCCAGTGGTCGCGTTGGCCGAGTCCGCCGATCGGCACCAGCAGGTCGAGGGTGTAGGCGACCGGGTTGAACGGCGTGTCCTCGCCCTTCGTGTTCGCCACGGGGTCGTGCGCCGCGAACACGAGCGAGCCGATCAGTGTGAGCAGCGCCAGCCAGATCCCGGCGATCCACGGGCGGTAGCCGTATCCGACCGTGGAGTCGAGGAGCCAGCCCCACGCTCGGCCCGCCGGGCCCAGCGTCGCCCTGCGGCTCCGCTCCCGCACGAGCAGCACCCGTCGTGCCTCGTCCTCGTGCCCGCATCTGCGGTAGTGGGAGGCGAGTTGCTCGTACGGCTGCGGGACGTAGACGGGCTGGTGGCGCAGCCACGCCAGCCGGTTCTCGAGGTCCTCGCGCCGCGTGGGCGCCGTATCGCCGAGCCAGCCGTACGTCAGACCGTCCAGGCCCAGCGTCTTCGGCCAGGTCGAGGGGTCGTCCTGGATGCGGTCCGCGTGCGCGGTGCGCAGGTTCACGCCTCCCGCCGGCCGGTACCTGAAGCGCAGGTCGAGCGCGCCTGCCTGCATCCCCACGCACATCAACGACGTCCCGGAGCCGAGCAGTTCGGCATCGTCGAAGGTCAGCAGGTCCTCTATCCGTACGCTGCGCAGCCGCACCCTGCCGTCGGTCGTGAAACCCCGTGACAGGCGCACGGTCGACGCCTTGAGCATGTCCCCTTGGAAGGCGTACGCGTCCGGCGCGCCCACCGTGATCCGTGCCCCGCGCATCCACAGCCCGCCCGGCAACTCGGCCCCGGGAAAGCAGACTTCGCCCTCGGCGACGAACCCGTCCTCGCAGAACACGCCGCCCCGCATCACCAGACCCCCGGCATCCACCGCCATCCGGCCCGGCGCGATCAGCCGCGCCCCGTCGAGCCGCAGCGCCCCCGCGATGTCCGCGTGCACGAGTTCCAGAGCGTGCTGCCCGTCCCCGCCGATGACCGAGCGGCGCAGGTCGAGCCGTCCGCCGAACTGTGCCGTCGGCGCCCGGAAGCCTGGCAGTGTGCAGTCGACGACGCTCACTCCGAGCGTCGTCGCCCCCTCCAGGCTGATGGCCTCGTCGAACCGGCACGCCTCGAACCGCAGGGACCGCCTGATCTCCGCTCCGTCCAGCAGCAACGCCCCGGTGATGTGGGCACCGCGCAGGATGTACGGCTCGGCGCCCGCGGCCTCGTCGAGGACCTCCCGTCTGACGCGTTCCGCTTCGACCGTCCGGTCGGGCTCAGGCGACACGGGCGGTGCCGAAATCGGTCCAGGCGCAGGCCTCGTGTCCGAACCACGCGCGGGGGGCGTCCGTGTCGTGCGGTCGGCTTGCGGTGGTCATCGGGCTCCAGGCGGTCCGTCCGGCAGGGTGCACTCTCTGCTGGAGACAGTGCCTAGGACCGCAGCATTCCACACCGCCTCCGCAACCGGACGGCGGTCACTGCCCCGGCGCGAGGATGTAGGTGTTGAGGCTGCCCACCGTGGTGAGCGGGCTCGGGGAACCGAGGTCGTAGCGGTCCACGGCAAGGTAGTTGGGCTTCTTGCGGGCTGCGGGTGTGCAGAAGTTCTGGGCCCGGTTGAGGAGTTTGCCGTTGTCGGTCTGCGCGGTGGAGCCCATGGTGTAGTCGCGGAAGTGGTTCATCACGAACAGCGGGTGGAAGGCCGGCGAGTCCGTGGTGAGGGGGCGGGTGTCCCAGCGGCTGTAGCAGGACCAGTCCGAGGCGCCGATGCCGCCGCCCATGGACCAGTAGTTCTCCACGGTCCACTCGCGCTGGTACATCACCCCGAAGGTGTCGCGGGTGCTCCAGCCGCTGGCGGTGTCGCTCGCCCGGGTCCGGTCGCTGAAGATCAGCAGCTGCTTGCCGCGGGCGGCGAGGTCGGCCATGGTCGGCCAGCCCTTGGTGGCCACGCCCTCCTGGTCGGGCCGGTACAGCACGTCGGAGAGGCCGCTGACGGAGCCGAGGGAGGACTTCAGCACGTCGGAGGAGGCGTAGTCCTCCAGGAAGACCGTGGCGAACTGGCCGGGGTGGGCCTTGAGGAAGTCGACGATGCGCTGCAGGTCGGTGGCGAGCGGGACGGGGCTGCTGACGCCGTCGCAGCTGTTGTGGCAGAGGACGGCCCGCCCGCCCGCGGTGTAGTCGTCGAGCATGAAGCCGCGTACCCCGTCGGCCAGTTGCCTGCTGATGCCGTAGTTCTGGTTGGGGAACCAGCTGACCGGCCACGTGGCGAAGTTGCCGTCGGCGCCGTTGGCGAAGGCGTTGTGCGCGGTCAGGAAGGTGACCTGGTCCAGGGTGCGGGTGTCGGCTGAGGGCATCGCCGACGTCGCATAGCCGACCGGGGTGAGGTACCAGCGGGCGAGGTCGCCGGCCGATCCGAGTCGTACGGCTGCGGCGTCGGAGGCGGAGCCGGTGAGGTACTGCGAGGTGCCGGGGACGGTGACGGTGTACGTGCTGTCGGTGCCGGAGGTGATCGTCCAGGTCGTGCCGTCCGCGCCGCAGGTCGTGGTGACCGCGGAGGTTCCGCTGCGGCCGAGGCAGGTGCCGGACTCGTCGGCGTTGCGCAGCTGGTAGCCGCCGCCGACCGCGACCGGGGTCCACTGCTGGTGGTCCTCGTTGCCCTTGGGATTGTGCGCGGCAACGGTGCCGCCGGCGTCGGCGGCGTTGCGGCCGGTGGTGTAGTTCTGCAGGTAGATCGAGGACGCGGGCACCGCCGCCGAGGCCGCTGCGGGCAGCAGGGCGGGCGTGGACAGGGCGAGGGCGGCGGAACAGCACAGGACGCGCAGGGGGCGCAGGCGCACGGGGGGGGGTTCCCTTCACTCCGGCACGGGCGTGCCGACGATGACCGAGACATGACATATCCGGTGACACGTGCGCTACGCCAGATGCTGCGGTCGAATTACTGTCGGCATGCGGGCCATTGACCGCCTGTCCCCCCGTTCGCCGCCTGCCATGTTTTACAGTGAATCTCACCTGACCTGGCACTTTAGGGACCTGCGAGGACACACGAGCCATGCCGACCGAAACGTTTGAGTTCCAAGTAGAGGCCCGTCAGCTGCTCCAGCTGATGATCCACTCGGTCTACTCGAACAAGGACGTCTTCCTGCGGGAACTCGTCTCCAACGCCTCCGACGCGCTCGACAAGCTGCGTCTGGAGGCGCTGCGGGACGACAGCCTCGACGTCGACACCTCCGACCTGCACATCGAGATCGAAGTCGATCCGGACGCCCGTACCCTCACCGTGCGGGACAACGGCATCGGGATGTCGTACGACGAGGTCGGCAACCTCATCGGCACCATCGCCAACTCCGGGACGGCCGCCTTCCTCAAGGAGCTGAAGGAGGCCCAGGACGCCGCCGGGGCCGAGGGGCTCATCGGACAGTTCGGCGTCGGCTTCTACTCCGGTTTCATGGTCGCCGACGAGATGACCCTGGTGACCCGGCGCGCCGGGGAGGCCGGCGGCACCCGCTGGTCCTCACGCGGCGAGGGCACCTACACCCTGGAGAACGTCGACGACGCACCGCAGGGAACCGCCGTCACGCTCCACCTCAAGCCGGCCGACTCCGAGAACCAGCTGCACGACTACACCTCCACCTGGAAGATCAAGGAGATCGTCAAGCGGTACTCCGACTTCATCACCTGGCCGATCCGGCTGGTCCCGCAGCCGGGCGGCGACGGCGAGGACAAGCCCGAGCCCGAGACGCTGAACTCGATGAAGGCCCTGTGGGCCCGCTCGCGCGACGAGGTCTCCGACGACGAGTACCACGAGCTGTACAAGCACGTCAGCCACGACTGGCGCGACCCCCTGGAGACCATCCGCCTGCAGGCCGAGGGCACCTTCGAATACCAGGCCCTGCTCTTCCTGCCCGCGCACGCCCCGCACGACCTGTTCACCCGGGACTTCCGGCGCGGCCTCCAGCTCTACGTCAAGCGTGTGCTGATCATGGACGACTGCGAGGCGCTGCTGCCGCCGTACCTCCGCTTCGTCAAGGGTGTCGTCGACGCGCAGGACCTCTCGCTCAACGTCTCCCGCGAGATCCTCCAGCAGGACCGGCACATCCGGATGATCCAGCGCCGGCTGACCAAGAAGGTCCTGTCGTCGGTCAAGGAGATGAAGGCCAAGGACCCCGACAAGTACACGGCGTTCTGGCGGGAGTTCGGCGCCGTACTGAAGGAGGGGCTGTTCGGCGACCCCGACAACCGCGACGCCCTGCTCGCCGTCGCGTCCTTCGCCAGCACGCACTCCGAGGACGAGGCGACCACCCTCCAGCAGTACGTGGAGCGGATGAAGGACGGCCAGAACGACATCTACTACATGACCGGCGAGTCCCGGCAGAGCCTGGAGAACTCGCCGCACATCGAGGCGTTCCGGGCGCGCGGCGTGGAGGTCCTGCTGCTCACCGACCCCGTCGACGAGGTGTGGGTCGATGCCGTGGGCGAGTTCGAGGGCAAGGCGCTGCGGTCCGTAGCCAAGGGCGAGATCGACCTCGACGTCCAGGGCGACGAACAGGCCGAGGCCGAGCGGGAGAAGCAGACGGAGGCCTACGCCGGTCTGCTGGGCTGGCTGAAGGAGCAGCTGGCCGAGGAGGTGAAGGACGTCCGCCTGTCGACGCGTCTGACCGTCTCCCCGGCCTGTGTCGTCTCCGACGCCCACGACCTGACCCCGGCGCTGGAGAACATGTACCGCGCCATGGGCCAGGAGGTCCCGCCCACCAAGCGGATCCTCGAACTCAACGCCGCGCATCCGCTCGTGCGGGGCCTGAACCAGGCGTACCAGGAGCGCGAGGACCGCACCGAACTCGTGGAGACGGCCGAGCTGTTGCACGGTCTCGCCGTGCTCGCGGAGGGCGGCCAGCCCAAGGAGCCCGCGCGTTTCGTGAAGCTGGTCGCGGAGCGGCTGGAGCGCGGTCTCCACTGACGGGGAGCCTCTCGAGCAGGCACTCGGCACAACCGGCCCGTGCCGAGTGCCTGCTGCGAAACAGCGCAGGTCACCCTCAACCAGACCGTGCCGGCCTACTCGATCGTGGTCGTACAACTGCACCACAACTGAAAGGATTCGATCAGGGTGTCGAGCAGGTCCGAAATACGCACCGCCACCGTCAACAACCCAGTCATCCCCGGCTTTCACCCCGATCCGAGCATCTGCCGGGTGGGCGAGGACTACTACCTCGCCTGCTCCAGCTTCGAGTACTTCCCCGGCGTGCCCCTCTTCCACAGCCGGGACCTGGTGCACTGGACCCAGATCGGCAACGTGCTGGACCGGCCCGGCCAACTGCGCCTGCCGCCGGACTCGCGCTCCTCGGGCGGGATCTACGCGCCCACCCTGCGCCACCACGACGGCCGGTTCTGGCTGATCGTCACCAACGTCAGCGGCGACGGCAATCTGCTCGTCACGGCGACCGACCCGGCGGGCCCCTGGTCCGATCCGGTCCTGCTGCCCGAAGTCCCCGGCATCGACCCGGACCTCGCCTGGGACGAGGACGGCACCTGCTGGTGCACGGTGGCCGGGGTGTCGCAGGTCCGCCTCGACCCGTACACCGGGGAGACCTTCGGGCCCGCACGCAAACTCTGGTCCGGGATGCCGGGCGCCAAGGCCCCCGAGGCACCGCACCTGTACCGGATCGGCGACTACTGGTACCTGCTCATCGCCGAGGGCGGCACCGAGCGCTGCCACGGCGTCTCCATCGCCCGCGCCCGCACGCCCGACGGCCCGTTCGAGCCGTGCCCGGCCAACCCGATTCTCACCCACCGCGGCACCGACCATCCCATCCAGAACACCGGCCACGCCGACCTCGTCCAGGCACCCGACGGCTCCTGGTGGATGGTGCTCCTCGGAGTACGGCCGGGCGGCGGCACCCCGGGCTGGCACGTGCTGGGCCGCGAGACGTTCCTGGCGCCCGTGACCTGGGCGGACGACTGGCCGGTCGTCGGTGAACTGTCCCTCGACGCGCCCGCGCCCCCGTGGCCGCTTCAGCCCGGCCCCGTCACGCCGGTCCGCGACGACTTCGACCTGACCCAACTGGCCCCGCGCTGGGTCTCACTGCGACGTCGCCCCGCGGAGGACTGCACCACCGAGGCACGGCCCGGCTGGCTGACCCTGCGCGCCCGCGGAGCCTCGCTCGACGACACCGACGTGACGTTCGTCGGCCGACGGCAGCAGCACCTGTCCTGTCGGGTGCGGACCCTGATCGACGTGGGGGAGGGGTGCGGCGGTCTGGCCGTACGCCTCGACGAGCAGCACCACTACGACATCGAGGCGGCGTCCGGCGAGGTTCAAGTACGCGCACGCATCGGCCCGTTGAGCACCATCGTGGCCTCCCGACCCGTACCGCCCGGACCTGTGGTCCTCCGTGTCGAGGTCGCCGCCGTCGAGACGTTGAGCGACGCACGCACCGGCCCCGACATCGTCTCGCTGGGGATCGAGGAACCGGACGGCACCTTCGCCGAACTCGCCTCACTCGACGGCAGATACCTGTCCACCGAGGTCGCCGGCGGCTTCACCGGCCGCGTCCTCGGAATGTACGCCTCAACCGGCACCGTGCACTTCGACTGGTTCGACTACGAGCCGCTCGCCGCACCAGCACGTCGACCGGGCTGATCGCCGCCGCATGCACGAAGAATGCCGCCTCACGCGAAGGACCCGAGCAGCGGCGAAGAGTCCCTGGGGGTGGCGGGCCAAAAAGCAAAGGCAAGGAGAGACCTCTCCTTGCCACTCTCAACGTATAGCGCACTGGGGGGCTTGCCGCAAGGCCCCGGTCGCCGTGCAGAATCGTCGGCCGGTGCCACAACCTGCGGAAACGGGGAGCAATCAGTGACCGAGCAGTACGTGCTGGACCTGCAAGACGTCGACGAGACGGGTGTCGCGGTCGTCGGCGGCAAGGGCGCGCACTTGGGCGGGCTGTCGCGGATCGAAGGCATCCACGTACCGGGTGGGTTCTGTGTGACGACCCACGCCTTCCGACGGATCCTGGCTCAGGCGCCGTCGATCGACGAGCGGCTCGACGAGCTCTCGCGCACCAACCCGGACGACCGGGAGGCGATCCGCACGCTCAGCGCGCGGATCCGCCGGACCATCGAAGAGACTGCCGTCCCCGCCGATCTCGTAGCGGCGATCACCCGCGCGCTCGGCCGGTTCGGCGAGCAGGCCGCCTACGCCGTCCGGTCCAGTGCGACGGCGGAGGACCTGCCGACGGCCTCGTTCGCCGGCCAGCAGGACACCTACCTCAACGTCGTGGGGCCCTCGGCGATCCTGCGGCACATCAGCCGGTGCTGGGCCTCGCTGTTCACCGAGCGGGCCGTGACCTACCGTCAGCGCAACGGCATCGACCACCGCACGGTCCACATGGCCGTGGTCGTGCAGCGGATGGTCTTCCCGCATGCGGCCGGCATCCTGTTCACGGCGGACCCGGTCACGGGCAACCGGAAGGTCGCCACCGTGGACGCCGGCTTCGGCCTCGGGGAGGCGCTGGTCTCCGGCCTGGTGAACCCGGACGTCTTCAAGGTGCGAGACGGCGAAGTCGTCGCCAGGACGATCGCCGTGAAACAGCGCGCCGTTCAGGCCCTGTCGGCCGGCGGCACGCAGGAAGTGACGATCGACTCGCAGCGCCAGGAGCAGCCGGCCCTGACGGATGCGCAGGCCGTGCAACTCGTGCGGCTCGGACGGCGGATCGAGGCGCACTTCGGCCGCCCGCAGGACATCGAGTGGTGCCTGGTCGAGGACGGCTTCCAGATCGTTCAGAGCCGGCCGATCACCACGCTGTTCCCCGTCCCCGAGCGCGACGACGAGGAGAATCACGTCTACCTCTCCGTCGGCCATCAGCAGATGATGACCGACCCCATGAAGCCCCTGGGCATCTCCGTGTGGCAGCTGACAGCCATGGCACCGATGCACGAGGCCGGCGGGAGGCTGTTCGTCGACGCCACCCGTCGCCTGGCCTCGCCCGCGAGCCGCAGGGCTCTCCTGGACCTTGTCGGCAGAGGTGACCCGCTGATCAGGGACGCCCTCGAAACCGTCCTGGAGCGGGGCGATTTCATCCCGTCCCTCCCGGACGCGGGCCCCGTCGGGCCGCCGGCCGGCGGTGCCTCCGCCCCGACCGAGGCCGATCCGGCCATCGTCGGCGAGCTGATCGAGCGCAGCCGGGCGTCCATCGCCGCCCTGGAACGCGACATCCGTACCAGGTCCGGAGCGGCGCTGTTCGACTTCCTGCTGGAGGCCTTCGAGGAGCACAAGCGGGTCCTCAGCGATCCGCTGAGCATGCAGGCGATCATGGCGGGCATGGAGGCCACGTGGTGGCTCAACGACAAGCTGGAGGAATGGCTGGGCGAGAAGAACGCGGCCGACACCCTCACGCTGTCCGCCCCTGACAACGTCACCTCGGAGATGGGACTGGCGCTGCTGGACGTCGCCGACGTGATCCGCCCGTATCCGGAGGTGGTGGCGTTCCTGCAGGGCGTCGAGGACGAGGGATTCCTGGACGAACTGGGGAAGCTCACGGGCGGGGCCGAAGCCCGCGAGGCCATCGAGGCCTACCTCGACCGGTACGGCATGCGCTGCGTCGGCGAGATCGACATCACCAGGCCGCGTTGGCGCGAGCGCCCCAGCACTCTGGTGCCCGTGATCCTCGACAACGTCAGGAACTTCGAACCGGGCGCCGCCGCGCGGCGCTTCGAGCAGGGGCGGCAGAAGGCACAGCAGAAGGAACAGGACGTGCTGTCACGCCTGCGGGACCTGCCGGACGGGGACCGGAAGGCCGACGCGACCAAGCGGATGATCGACCAGGTCAGAGCCTTCATCGGATACCGGGAGTACCCGAAGTACGGCATCATCAGCCGCTACTTCGTCTACAAGCGGGCCCTGCTGGCGGAGGCCGAGCGGCTCGTGCGGGCGGGCGTGCTCCCCGAGCAGGAGGACGTCTTCTACCTCACGTTCCAGGAACTCCACGACGTCGTGCGCTCCCACCAGGTGGATGACCGGCTCATCCAGCAGCGCAAGGAGGCGTTCCGGTCCTACCAGGCGCTCACACCGCCGCGCGTGCTCACCTCGGACGGCGAGGCCGTCAACGGGGCCTACCGGCGCGGCGACGTACCGGACGGCGCCCTGATCGGCCTGCCGGTGTCCGCCGGGACCGTCGAGGGAAGGGCCCGCGTCATCCTGGACATGGCGCAGGCCGAGCTCGAAGCGGGAGACATCCTGGTCACGCCCTTCACGGACCCCAGCTGGTCACCGCTGTTCGTGGGAATCGCGGGCCTGGTGACGGAGGTGGGCGGCCTGATGACCCATGGCGCGGTGATCGCCCGGGAGTACGGCCTGCCGGCTGTCGTAGGTGTGGAGCAGGCCACCCGGCTGATCCGGGACGGGCAGCGGATCCGCGTGCACGGAACCGACGGGTACATCGAGATCCTGTCCTGATGTCCCCTCAGCCGGTGTGCAGGATCCGAAACCGATCGGGCTGCCCGGGATCCCGCTCGACGACCTGGATCGGGGGCTCGGCCCACTGCCACACGCCGATGGCCGGTACGCGGGAGAACCGGATCAGCCCGCGGGTGCCATCGACCGCGACCCGGGGCCAGGGCTCGGCGGTGCGCGTACGGTCCGTGCCGTGCGAGCGCAGCACATCGGCGAGGACGGCGATCGTGTCGTAGCCCTCGAAGCCGACGAAGGAGGGCGCTTCGGCCAGCCGTTCGCGAAGGGCCCTCTCGACCCGGGCACCGAGGGGGCTCAGGGGTTCGCGCAGGTAGCGCAGGAACGGAATCGCGGCGCCGTCGTCGCCCAGCAGCCTCGTCCATTCGGCGAACTCCGGCTGCCCGGCCGGGGCACCCATCATGATCCCGGAGAGGCGCTGGTCGCGGCGGACGGAGCGGACGATCGGCGCGGCGGGCTCCGGGTGGCCGACCAGAAGAAGGAGGGCCGTCGCGCGATTCCCGACGAGTTCGTCGCACACGGCCGCCGGGGTGAGCGCGCTCATGTCGAGCTCGACGACGGTGCCGCCGCGCGCGGCGAGATGCTCGCGCAGAAGGTGGGTCCCGGCGGCCCAGTAGACACTTTGCTGGGCCGCTACGGCGATACGAGTGTGGCCCGCGGCCAGCAGGAAGTCCGCGTAGGTCCGCCAGCCGCGCGACTGCGGCGGGGAGAGCCGGGCGACCCAACGCGTCGGCTGGTCGGTGAGCGCGTCGAGGACCGCTGACGAGCAGAGGTACGGCAGGCCGAGGGCGTCGGCCCTGGCGGCAGCGGCGCGAGCGACGACGCTGTGATACTCACCCGCCAGGGCAGCCACGCCCAGGCCGGCCAGTTCGTCCACGGCCGCCGCCGCCCTGTGCGGATCGGCCGCGGTGTCCCGGACGACCAGCTCGACTGGTCTTCCGCCGATCCCCCCGGTCTCGTTGACCTCGCGGACGCCCAACTCGAGCCCGGCGACTAGGTGTTGGCCTGCCTCGACCCAGCCGGGCCGAGTCAGCGGAGCGAGAGCGCCGATCAGGACGGACGATCCGCCCACTCCAGGTGCGGAAGCGTGCGTATTCATACGGCGTCCTCGCCCGAGCGACGAAGCGGCCGCAGTCGCTCAGGGCCGCGCGGGTTCATCTCATCCCGCCGCGGCGGGCGCACCTGGGTGATCATGCCGGCCATTGCATCCACCACCCTCGCGAACGGGCAACCGATTATCGCCCCGGGGGCCGACCGTACGCGCCGAGCACGGCCCGGACTCAGCCGGAGGCCCTGCGGAAACTCGCTCCTGGCGCTGGTCCGAGGCTGAGGTGACGGAAGGCGAGGACCAGGCAGGGCTACCCTGCCGTGTCATGCAGCAGACGCGCCTCGACACTGCCCGGATCAGGGCGGCCCGCCGCGTGATCGACCCCGTCTTCCTCGACACTCCGCTGTACCGCTGCGAGGCGCTGGAGATCGCCCTCGGCTGCACGGTGAGCATCAAACTCGAAACGGCGAACCCGGTCCGCAGCTTCAAGGCCCGCGGCACCGAGCTGGTCGCGAGCCTGCTCGCCGCCAAGGGCTCGCGGGCCGTGGTGTGCGCCAGCGCGGGCAACCTCGGCCAGGCCCTCGCCTGGTCCGGCCGCGGCCGCGGGCTCGACGTCACCGTCGTGGCCTCCCGCTTCGCGACCGCGGCCAAGCTCGATCGCATCCGCGCCCTGGGCGCCACGCTGGAACTGGTGGACGGCGACCACGAGTCGGCCCGCGCGCGGGCGGCGGCCATCGCGCGCCACGACGGCATCCGGTTGCTCGAGGACAGCCTGGATCTCGAGACCTGCGAGGGCGCGGCCACCATCGGCCTGGAACTGGTGGAGGCCATGCCGTCGTTCGACGCCGTCCTGATCGCTCTCGGCGGCGGGGCACTGGCCACCGGCGTGGGGCATGTGGTGAAGGCCCTGGCGCCCGCAGCCGAGGTGATCTGCGTCCAGCCGCTGGGCGCCCCGGCCATGACACGTTCCTGGCGCAGTCGGCGTGTCGTCACCACCGACTCGACGCACACCATCGCCGACGGCGTCGCCGGCCGGTGTCCCATCCCCGCCGTCCTCGACGACCTCCTGCTGGTCGCCGACGACGCCGTCCTGGTCCAGGAGACGTCGATCATCGCCGGAATGCGGATGCTTCTCGACCACGCCGGCCTGGTCGCCGAACCGTCGGCCGCGCTCGGCATCGCGGCCGTCCTCGAAGACCCCGACCGCTTCTCCGGCCGCCATGTGGTCACCATCGTGTGCGGCAGTAATGTCGACATGGACGCCTATCACCGCTGGATCGGTACGGCGCCCGGCAACGGGAGTTGACGACTGCCGGAGCCCCCCGGAGGGAGGCGTCTGCGCACGGCCGCGACCAGGGTGTCGAACTGCCCGCGGACTCGGGCGGCGGTGACATGGTCGAAGTAGTCGCGGGAGCTGACGATCTCGCCGTCGCGCACCCGAAGGACGAAGATGCCGGGCAGCGTGAACGCCTCTCCGGTCTCTTCGACCGTGCCCTGGTACTCGAACTCGGCGACGATGACCTCGGGGTCGGTCGTCTCATGGATCGTGATGCTGGCGGCCCTGCGGTGCAGCCGGGGGCCGCCATCGGTCGGCTTGAAGTGTTCGCGCAGTTCCTCGCGGGTGCGGAGCGCGGCGGCGCGGAGCGGGTCGAAAGGGTGCACGACATGGGTCTGCTCCGCGTACAGGTCGGGCAGGTCCTTCCAGTTGCCCTCCGCGACACCGTTCACGAGCGCGAGGAAAACCTCTCGCGGGCTGAGGACTTGGGGCATGGCGCTCTCCTGTCGTCTGTGCCGGCGTGCGATGGCATCGAAGTACTATCCGAAGTGCGGACTCCGATTATACGGAGTCGCGACTTCGGAAAGCGGCGGATGAGTGAAAGCGCGATGACCACCCCGGACAGCCCAGAGAACGGCGGCAGACGGCCGCTACGCGCCGACGCGCGCACCAACCGCGAGCGGATCCTGACCGTCGCCGAAGAGGTCTTCGGCAGGGGCGGAGAGTCCGCGTCCACCGAGGAGGTGGCCCGCCTGGCCAACGTCGGCATCGCCACGGTGTTCCGTCACTTCCCCACCAAAGCGGCGCTCCTGGAGGCCGTACTGGTGCAGCGTTTCGACCGCCTGCGGGCGCAGGCGGAAGCGCTGTTGCACGCCACGGACTCGGGTGCGGCGTTCTTCGACTTCTTCCGCCACCTGGTCGCCGACGCGACCGGCAAGATCGCCATCGGCGAGGCCCTCCAAGAAGCCGGCGGGGACGACAGCGGCGACGCCGCCCGGGCATCGGACGGACTGCGTCGCGCCGTCGGTGCGCTGCTTGCGCAGGCCCAGCGCGCCGGCGCAGTCCGGGACGACGCCGAACTGCCCGAGGTGTACGCCTTGCTCGTCGCCACCTCACGAGCCTCCGCACACGCCCGCATCGAGGAAGGGGTACGGAACCGGATGCTGGCCATCGTCTTCGACGGCCTTGCCCCGCCCCCGGCCCCGCGCCGCAGGTGAACACCGGGGCATGCGCTTGTCCCAGCCGCTCAGATCTCCACGGACTGACGTTCGGTGGGAGAGCCGCCCGGGGGCGTCACACCGGTGTACGGACGACCCGCCAGACAGGCGGTCAGGTCGGGCTCCTGGAATCTCGGCCGGGATGGACCGGAAAGGGCGCCAGGACTCGCCGTCCTCGGTGCAGGGTCGCTTCCGTCCCGGCGCCCGTGCTCACCTCACGGCCGCACCGAACCACGTGGGCAGCCGCCCGAGCAGCTCCCGCTGGTCGTCACCGACCCACGCCACATGACCGTCCGGCCGTAGCAGGACCGCCGGCACCTCCAGCTCCTGGCTGACGTCGACGACGTGGTCGACCCGGTCCGCCCAGCCCGCCACCGAGAGCCGCCCGGTCCGGTCGAGCAGCAGCCCGCGGCCGCGGTGCATCAACTCGTAGAGGCGCCCCTGCTTCAGCTGTACGTCCCGCATGCGCCGGCCGAGCAGGTCGTGGCCCTCACCGAAGTCGTAGCGGATCCCGATCGCGGTGATCTTCTCGATCAGGTACCGGTTCACCTCCTCGAAGTCCATCAGCTGCGACAGCAGCCGGCGCACCGCCCGCGGGCCGGGCTCGGTGGACATCAGCTCCATCTGCGCACGGGTGTTGTCCAGCACGTCGGCAGCCACCGGGTGGCGTTCGGTGTGGTAGCTGTCGAGCAGCCCCTCCGGTGCCCAGCCGACCACCTCGGCGGCCAGTTTCCAGCCGAGGTTGAACGCGTCCTGGATGCCGAGGTTGAGCCCCTGGCCGCCGGTCGGCGGATGGATGTGGGCCGCGTCGCCCGCCAGCAGCACCCGGCCCACCCGGTAGCGCTCGGCCTGCCGGGTGGCGTCGCCGAACCGGGACAGCCGGCGCGGGGAGTGCACCCCGAAGTCGGTGCCGGCGACCGTCCGCAGCCGTTGCTTGAACTCCTCGAAGGTCGGCGGAACCGTACGGTCCGCGGCCGGCCCTTCGGCGGGTACGACGACACGGAACACCCCCTCCCCGAAGGGCCCGACGCCGAACCGCTTCTGCGTCTTGCGGACCTCGGCCACCACGGCGGCCACCTCCTCCGGCGGCGCGGCGACCTCCATCTCACCCAGCAGCGTCTCGACCCTGCTGGGCTCGCCGGGGAAGCCGACACCGAGCAGCTTGCGTACCGTGCTGCGGCCACCGTCGCAGCCGACGAGATACCGCGAACGCAGCCGCGCGCCGTCGGCCAGTCGAGCGGTCACCCCGTCCTCGTCCTGGCTGAGCCCGGTCAGCTCGCAGCCGCGCCGGATCTCGGCGCCGAGCTCGATCGCGCGCTCAGCCAGCAGACGATCGGTGGTGGGCTGCGGAATGCCGAGGACATAGGCATGCGCCGAGTCCAGCCCCTGCGGCCAGGGCTTGTCGATGGCGGCGAAGAAGCCGCCGACCTTGTCGTGGCGCCGACCGTGCGCGAGGAATCGTTCCAGCAGACCGCGCTGGTCCAGCACCTCGATGCTGCGCACATGCAGACCGAGCGCACGCACATACGTGGGCGGCTCCGCCTCCCTCTCCAGGACCACCACGTGCACGCCGTGCAGACGCAACTCGGCCGCCAGCATCAACCCGGTCGGGCCGCCCCCGGCGATGATCACGTCGATCATGAATCCCCCTTGAACAAGGCTGCGTTTCCGCAGGTCCCGGCTTCGGCTGGAGATTCTGCGATACGACCGGGGCCTTGCCGCAAGGCCCCCTGTGCGCTATAAGTTGAGAGTGGCAAGGAGTGAATTACCCTCCTTGCCTTTGTTATTTGTCCTTACGGCTGCCTGCCGGGATCGTGGCGACGCACTACGGAAGGGCCCGAGCCCATGACAGGAACACGCCCCGTCCGCTGGGGTGTCCTCGCCACCGGTGGCATCGCCCACACCTTCGCCGAGGATCTGCGCCTGATACCCGACGATGCCGAACTCGTCGCCGTGGGCTCCCGCAGCGCCGATGCCGCCCACAGATTCGCCGAACGGCACGGCATGGCCCGGGCCCACGGCAGCTGGCAGGGCCTGGCCGAGGATCCCGAGGTCGACGTCGTGTACGTCGCCACCCCGCACTCGGCGCATCGCGCGGCGGCCGCCCTCTGCCTGGAGGCCGGAAAGGCGGTGCTGTGCGAGAAGCCGCTCACCCTCAACCTCGCCGAGGCACAGGACCTGGTGACGATCGCCCGCAAGCGGAACGTCTTCCTGATGGAGGCGATGTGGACCTACGTCAATCCCGCCGTGCTGCGGATGCGGGAGCTGATCGCCGACGGAGCGATCGGTGAAGTCCGCTCCGTCCACGCGGACTTCAGCATCACCGTGCCCTACGACGCCGCACACCGTCTGCACGACCCGGCCCAGGGCGGCGGCGCCGTCCTCGACCTCGGCGTCTACCCCGTCTCCTTCGCCCACCTGCTGCTGGGCGCCCCCGACGCCGTCTCGGCCTGGGCGCACCTGAACCCGCAGGGAGTCGACGACAACACCGGCATCCTGCTCGGCTACGACAGCGGAGCCGTCGCGGTGCTCTCCTGCTCTCTCGGCACCCAGACGGCCCAGCACGCCTCGGTCAACGGCACCCTCGGCCGCATCGAGTTCGCCCGCGACTTCTTCCACGCAGGCGGCTTCGCCCTGCACCGCCAGGGCCACGAGCCCGAGGAGATCCGCCTGCCCGACTCCCCGGGCAACGGCTACACCCACGAGGCACGGGAGGTGGCCCGCTGCCTGCGCGCCGGCCTCACCGAGTCGCCGTACGTCCCGCTGGACGGCACTCTCGCGGTCATGGCGACCCTGGACGCCGTACGCGCGAGCATCGGAGTGCGCTACCCGGGCGAGTAAGTCACCTCACCAGGCGGTACTTCACGTGGGTCGCGAGGGGTGTGTCGACCACGCGGACCGGCTCGAGGCCGCCCCGCACGGCGCCCAGCCCGTCGAAGAGCCGCAGCCCGTCACCGAGCAGGGCGGGACATTTCCCGGTCGGCGGGCCGCTCGCCCCGCGCCCGGCACAGCCGGCGCAGATGACCGGGCCCGCCCCGCCGCCCTCGTACCCTGGTCCCGTGTCCACCGCCCGCCTCCACCGCGTCGCCGTCCTGGTCCTCGAAGGCGCGAAGCCGCTCGATGTCGGCATTCCCGCGCAGGTGTTCACGACCCGCGCGAGCATGCCGTACGAGGTGCGGGTGTGCGGGGCGGCGCCCGGTCTTGTGACCGGTGGCGACGGGCTGGCGTACCACGTCGCGGACGGACTCGACGCGCTCGCCTGGGCCGACATCGTGTTCGTGCCGGGCTACCGGTTCCCGGACCGCGAGGACCCGCCGCGGGCCGTCGTCGACGCGCTGATCGCCGCCCACGAGCGGGGCGCGCGCCTCGCCGCCATCTCCACCGGCGCCTTCGCGCTCGCCGCCACCGGCCTGCTCGACGGCAAACGCGCCACGACGCACTGGCACTACACGCGGGCCCTCGCCGAGAAGCATCCGCTGGTCCAGGTCGACGAGAACGTCCTGTTCGTCGACGAGGGCAGTGTGCTCACCTCGGCCGGCGCCGCCTCCGGCATCGACCTGTGCCTGCACATCCTGCGCGGTGACCTCGGCGTGGCCGCCTCCAACCACGCGGCCCGGCGCCTGGTCGCGGCCCCCTACCGCAGCGGCGGCCAGGCGCAGTACGTGCCGCGCAGCGTTCCCGAACCGCTCGGCGAGCGCTTCGCCGCCACCCGCGAGTGGGCCCTGCACCGGCTCGACGAACCCCTCAGCCTCGACGCCCTCGCCCAGCACGCCGCGGTCTCACCGCGCACCTTCTCGCGGCGCTTCGCCGAGGACACCGGATACACGCCGATGCAGTGGGTCATGCGCGCCCGTATCGACCTGGCCCGTGAGCTGCTCGAACGCTCGGAGCGTAGCGTCGAGCAGATCGCCAATGACGTGGGCCTGGGCACCGGGGCCAATCTGCGCCTGCACTTCCAGCGCATCCTGGGAACCACGCCGAGCGAGTACCGGCGCACCTTCACCCGAGGCGAATAGCCAGGTCAGGCTCCTGGCGCGATCCTTTCGAACCATGGCGCTCACGCCACGGCCACGCACGGACCCCGCACGCCAGGCTGGTGGTGAACCCAGACGAGCCGCAGAGACACCAAGGGGTAGTCATGACTCGCGTCGCCATCAACGGATTCGGCCGCATCGGGCGCAATGTGCTGCGCGCCCTGCTGGAACGCGACAGCAGCATCGAGATCGTCGCCGTGAACGACCTCACCGAGCCCGCCACCCTCGCCCGGCTGCTCGCCTACGACTCCACGGCCGGCCGGCTCGGCCGCCCGGTGACCGTAGAGGGAGACACCCTCGTCGTCGACGGCCGGCGCATCAAGGTCCTCGCCGAACGCGACCCGGCACAGCTGCCCTGGGCCGAACTCGGCGTCGATGTCGCCCTGGAGTCCACCGGCCGCTTCACCTCGGCCAAGGCCGCCCGCGCCCACCTCGACGCGGGCGCGAAGAAGGTCCTGGTCAGCGCACCGTCGGACGGCGCCGACGTCACCCTCGCCTACGGCGTCAACACCGACGCGTACGACCCCGAGCTGCACACCGTCGTCTCGAACGCCTCCTGCACGACCAACGCGCTCGCCCCGCTCGCCGCCGTCCTCGACGAACTCGCCGGCATCGAGCACGGCTTCATGACCACCGTGCACGCCTACACCCAGGAGCAGAACCTCCAGGACGGCCCGCACCGCGACGCCCGCCGCGCCCGCGCCGCCGGCATCAACATCGTGCCCACCACGACGGGCGCCGCCAAGGCGATCGGCCTCGTGCTGCCCGGCCTCGACGGCAAGCTGTCGGGCGACTCGATCCGCGTCCCGGTCCCGGTGGGCTCGATCGTCGAGCTGAACACCACCGTCGCCCGGGACGTCACCCGGGACGAGGTCCTGGCCGCCTACCGCGCCGCTGCCGAGGGCCCGTTGGCCGGCGTCCTGGAGTACTCCGACGACCCGCTGGTGTCCTCCGACATCACCGGTAACCCGGCGTCCTCCATCTTCGACTCGGCCCTCACCCGCGTCGACGGCCGCCACATCAAGGTGGTCGCCTGGTACGACAACGAGTGGGGCTTCTCCAACCGGGTGATCGACACCCTGGAGCTTCTCGCGGCCCGCTGACCGGCGCCGCGCCGCCCTCACCTCGGCCGTGGTGGGGGCGGCCGGCCGCGTCCGGGGCGGGATGCGACACCTGTGATGCGGCTGTGACGCGGAACTGTGGCCTCCACCACGGTCTGCCGCCCTCGGCCCCTGATGAGCTGGCCCCATGCGCGCAGCCGTCCCCCTCTTACTGCTCCTGGCCTCCACCCTCGCCCTCGCGGGGTGCGGGCAGCCGTCCGACTCGCCGACGCCCGAGGCCGGTCCCACCTCGTCGAGCGACCCGCGGTTCCTGCCGCTGGCCGCGTACGACATGTCCGACGCCGGACACACCGTCGGCACGGCCCGCTGGACGCTCGCCAAGCAGTGCATGGTCCGCCTCGGGTTCGACGACCTCAAGAACCTCGACATCGACCCCCTGCCCGACTGGCCCCGACGCCCGGCGGGCACCGGCGTGTTCACGGCCGTCGCCTACGCCGACGACGACTTCCGCTACGGCGTCCAGGACCCCCGGCAGGCCGCGCGCTACGGCTATCACGCGGCGCGGATCGAGTACGAGCGCCGCTACCCGCAGAGGACATGGACCCTCTCCCAATACCTCGCGCTCACCGGTGAGTTCTTCGGCGACGACCCGAAGTCCGTGCACGGCCACCGCATCCCGCGCCGTGGCTGTCTCGGCGAGGCGGACCGTGCGATCTACGGAAGCAACCCGCAGGACCGCAGGGACCCTGTCCTGGAACTGGAGTCCAAGAGTCTCCAGCAGGGCATGAAGGACCCCGCCTGGAAGAAGGCGGACCAGGCGTGGTCGGCCTGCATGCGCACAGCGGGCCACCACTACGCCACGCCCAGGGATGCCCAGCTCGGCGAGGACCGCCGGCGCGAGGAACTGAACGAACGACTGACCGCGCGGCCCAAGGACCCCGACGCGCCCTCGGCCCTGGAGAAGCAGACGGCGACCGCCGACGCCCGCTGCAAGCAGCGGACCGGCTACGTCCGCGCCGTCCACGCCATCGACGTACGCATCCAGAACCAGCTCATCGCCGAGAACCGGCCGAAGCTGGAGAAGCAGCGCCGCTGGAACCGCGAGGCCGTCCGCAAGGCCCACGACATTCTTGAGGGCCGGTCGTGACGACCGGCCCTCAAGGGCTGCCTCAGGGCTTCCGCGCCACCCCGCAGAACTGTGTCACGTCGACGATCTCGCCGACCTCGGGCTGCTGCGCACGCCAGCGCGAGCACGACACCACGCCCGGCTCCAGCAGTTCCAGACCGTCGAAGAACCGCAGCAGCTGCTCGCGGCTGCGGAGTTTCATCGGCGCCGAGCCCTGCTCGTTCCAGCTGGCCACCGCCGCCGTCATGGCCTCGGTGTGGACCTCGGCCGTGGGATGGGCGAGCGCCAGATAGCTGCCGGAGGGCAGGGCGGAGACGAGCCGGTCGACGATCTCGTACGCCTGCTCGTCGTCGCTGACGAACTGCATGATGCCCAGCAGCATGAGAGCCACCGGCTGTGTGAAGTCCAGCGTCCGGGCGGCGCCTTCGAGGATCGGTCCGGGTTCGTGGACGTCGCCGTCCAGATAGTCCGTGACGCCCTCGGGGCTGCTGGTGAGCAGGGCCTGGGCGTGCACCAGGACCAGCGGGTCGTTGTCCACGTAGACGATCCGTGTCGCGGGGGCCAGCCGCTGGGCGACCTCGTGCGTGTTGTCCGCGGTGGGCAGGCCGGTGCCCAGGTCGAGGAACTGGCGGATGCCCGCCTCGCCGACCAGATGACGCACCGCACGGCCGAGGAACGCCCGGTCGGCCCGGGCCGAGTCGACGATCTCCGGGAAGTACTCCAGGACTTGGTCGCCCATGGCGCGGTCGGGGGCGTAGTTGTCCTTGCCTCCCAGCCAGTAGTTCCACACACGTGCCGAATGCGGGGTGGTCAGGTCCAGCCGTGCCAGCACGGCCTCACGGTCGACGGCCGGTTCCTCGGTCATGGCACGCTCCTCGTCCTGGACCGGCGGCCCCCTCGACCACCGCCCCCTTGCGCCTGTGGGCAAGCGACAACGTAGCGGTCGGTATCGGTTCAGGCCACCGATTCCCCGGATCTTGACAGCTGCCGCTCAGCTCTCAGAAGTACCGCGCTTCCGGATGGCAGCCGGACGTCCCGTCCATCAGGCCGTCGTCGTCACGGCCGCAGCCAGCGGTCGAAGAAGGCGGCGACGTAGGCCCGTTGGGTGGTGATCGCGCACCGCGGGGCGATGGTGCCGATGTTCTCGACGACGGTCTTGCGGGGCAGGCCGAGCCGCCGGGCGATCTGCGGGATCATGGCTTCGGCGTCGGTGTACGTGGCATGTTGCGCGCCCCGCAGGCTCAAGCCCAGGTGCCGGCCACGGCTGTTGCGCCACAGGGCCCGCCAGGAGGGCACCGTGCTTAGGTCGTTGCCGTCTTTTCCGATCAGGAGGAAGGGGCGGTCGAGGCCCTCGGCGGCGACGGTGGACAGGTTGCCGGGGGTGCTGTCCTCCTGGACGTACGCGAGCACACCGTCCAGGTTGGCGGCTGCTGCGATGCGCGGGTCGTCGTGCATGGTCTGCAGGGCGGTGAAGCCGCCCGCCGACTGGCCGAACATGCCGATGCGGCCGAAGTCCAGTTCGCCGCACAGGACTTGGGGCAGCGCGCTCGGCAGTGCGTCGAGGAGGAAGCGCGTGTCGGCCACACGTACGGCCATGGTCTTGCGCAACAGGGCGGTGATGCGCTGCTGGTCCGGGTACGCCTTGGCGAACTCCGCGGGCAGGACGGAGCGTTCGACACGGCCGCCGGGGAACTCGACGGCGCAGGCGTCGTAGGTGTGATCGAGGGTCACCACGGCGTAGCCCCGGGAGGCGAGGTCGTCGCAGAGTGTGGTGCCCAGGGAGCGCGGGTCCCCGGCGCCGGGGGAGTAGCAGACGACCGGGAAGGGACCACCGTCCCGGGCGACCGGGGCGCCTTGGTGGGCGTGCGTGCGGGTGGCGGCCCAGTCGACCCGACTGCTCGGCACATCGATGAAGCTGTTCAGGGCCGCGAACCCGGCGGCCTCGCCGGGAAGCATCTGGGGCGCGGCCGGACAGCCGCCGACGGTCCGGGCCGGATAGCGGATGCCGACCATGAGCTCCCGGTACGGCCGCGACGCGACCCAGGGGTCGGCACGCGAGGCATCGACCAGCCGCAGCGAGACCGTCCCCACCGGGTACGGCCCGCTGGGCGCGGGCAGGCTCAGCCGCACCGGCCCGGCCGTGCGCGGCTCGGCGGCCGCGGCCCGCACCGGGACGACGGACACGGCGAGTGCTGCCATGGCCGACAGCATGGCGGCGCGACGGGTCTGCATGTCTGAACTCCCTTGTCCGTACGGGTGAAATGACCACGTCCAGACTTGTGGAGCGACCCGGTCGCCGACCATCCGGCAGGCCGGTCGACGCGCAGGGGGGTTATCCCACGGCCCCCTCTCACGTCTCACGCGGACTGTGGGTGTGCCCGTGCTCGTGCTCGTGTTCCCCGGCGTCGGGTGAGCCGCCCATCATCCGCAGCATGG
Organism: Streptomyces sp. NPDC001137; assembly: GCF_040298885.1. Taxonomy (NCBI): domain Bacteria; kingdom Bacillati; phylum Actinomycetota; class Actinomycetes; order Kitasatosporales; family Streptomycetaceae; genus Streptomyces; species Streptomyces sp. NPDC001137. The sequence continues at coordinate 136,074 of NZ_JBEPBA010000003.1, read as the reverse complement.
CCGGGCCGCCGGTGCGCCAGAACCGGACGAGCAGGGTCGCGGCCGGCAGCAGGAAGACGAGATTGAGCCAGGTCGTGTAGTTCCAGGTGACCCCTTGCTCGGGGATCCTGGCATCGGCCTGGTCGGGGATCAGGCCGAGCCCGCCGAAGGCGAACTCGACGACGTATCCGGCGACGGCCGTCGCGGCGAAGAAGGTGCCCAGGAGGAAGACGGCCGTCCGGGCGCCGTAGTACTTCCGGTAGATGTTCAGGATGGGCAGGATCAGCAGGTCGGCGTAGATGAAGGCGATCACCCCGCCGAAGCTGATGCCGCCCTTCCACAGCACCACGGCCAGCGGCACGTTGCCGATCGAGCAGACGAACGTGGCGATGGCCACCAGCGGTCCGACCAGCGGGCCGATCAGTTTGGCGGCGAGCGGATGGTCCGCAAGGAAGAACGTGCGCCAGAAGTCGTCCGGCACCCAGGCCGCGATGGCCCCAGCGATCAGCAGCCCCGCCACCAGGTCCCGCAGGATCGCCGCCCACTCCATGACGAAGATGTGCGACACGGATGTGAAGCCGTCCCGGGAGAACAGGCGCCGGGCGAAGCCGCCCTCTGCCCGCACCGACATGTCCATGGCCGCGTGGCCCTCCATGGACCCGGCGATCCCGCGTTCCGCCTGCTCCCGCGCCCGGCTCAGCAGCCGCTCGCGCAGCAACAGGCGGAACAGCACGGCGAGTACGACGATCATGATCGGCCCGCCGACGTACTCCGCCGCCGTGAACTGCCAGCCCATGAGCAGCGCAAGGATCACGCCGAGCTCCACCACCAGATTGGTGGAGGCGATCTCGAACGCCATCGCCGCCGTGAAGTCGGCGCCCTTGCGGAACAGCGAACGGGCCAGGGCCACGGCCGCGTACGAACAGGACGACGAGGCCGCCCCCAGCCCCGCCGCCCGGGCGAGGGTGCGTGGCCGGTCGTCGCCCAGCAGCCGCACGACCGTCGACCGGCGCACCACCGCCTGCACCACGGCCGACAGGGCGAATCCCAGGATCAGCGCCCAGGTGACCTCCCAGGTCATCGACCCGGCGATGGACAGCGCATGGCCGATCGCTTCCACAGGGCACCTACTTCTTTTTTCGTCGGGTCCGGAACGACGTACCGCGATATGCCGATGTCCAACGGACGACGCTCGCCGCCATCATCGCGGGAAAATGGCAGCCGTCTCCCTCACGGAAGGAGACAAGCGGGCTTCCACAGCTGCCGACGGGCGCCCGGTGGGCGGGCCTTCGAGGGCAAGTGAGTCACATGCCGTCCATCGACGGCATCGACCCCTGCAGCCCCGGTAGCAGCCAGTCCTGGAACGGGGCGAGCACGGCCAGCACGAGGAAGGCGACACCCACGGCCCGCGCGAGCAGCGGACCACGGGACCACAGCTTCTCGACGAAGATCACCACCGCGAGCCCGGCCATCGCCGCCACGTTCATCACGCCGAGCGGGACCAGGACGACCATCAGTCCCGCACAGCAGCCCACGCAGTAGGTGCCGTGATGGGCCCCCACCCGAAGATCTCGGGCAGGCCGGCGGAACCCCGCGTAGTGCACCAGGTGGCCGAGGGGATCGCGGCAGTGCCGCAGACAGACGTACTTGAGGGGGCCGAGCTGATACAGGCCCGCGAGCAGGAAGGCCACCGAGCCGATCCAGCGGCCGGCGGTCGGATGATCGTCCACCAGACGGCCGGTGAGGGCGAGGGCCGCGTAGGCGAGCAGTCCGAACGCGGTCCACACCAGCAGATACCCGCCCACGAACTCGACGGTGCGCACGGTCCGCGTCCAGCCGGAGGACTGCCGGCCGATGCCCCGCACCCAGGTGATGGCCACCGGTGCCATGGACGGCAGCATCATGGCCGCCATCATCGTCACCCACAGCAGCAGGAACAGCGGCAGTGCCATCCCCATCGTGCCGGGCTCGACCCCCATGTCCCGGGCCTGCCCGATGGTCAGCGCCCAGGCGGGCACCGCGATCAGGACGACCAGAAGCCAGGCGACCGCCAGATCACGCGTCGGCAGCAGGCCCCCACCCGTTCCGGTCGGCGCGGGCGACCGGGCGGAAGCGAGGGCGGAAGTCCGGATGTGGCGCATCGGCGTGCTCTCCTGCAGACACTTCCAGGAGAGCACGCCACCGCAAGGGCTGCCAGCGCGACGAAACATGGGCGGTCGGCCACCTCTTGCACGTTCTACGACCGACCCGTAAGTTACCCATGGGTAGCAATGATGCCCGTGACCACCCAGCCCGAGGAAGCCGCCATGCCCGTACTGGACCGCCACGACGACGTCTACGTCCTCGAACTCGGAGACGGCGAGAACCGTTTCCACCCCGACTGGATCTCCGCCGTCGACGCCGCCCTGGACGAGGTGGAGAAGGCGGAGGGGCCCCGCGCGCTGGTGACCGCGGCGACGGGCAAGTTCTACTCCAACGGGCTCGATCTGGACTGGCTGTTCGCACACGCCGACCAGCACCAGGACTACGTCGTCTCCGTGCACGCGCTCTTCGCCCGGCTGCTGTCCCTGCCGGTGGTCACCGTGGCCGCACTGCAGGGGCACACCTTCGCCGCCGGAGCCATGTTCTCGCTGGCCCACGACTTCCGCGTGATGCGCGCCGACCGCGGCTTCTGGTGCCTGCCCGAGGCCGACATCAACATCCCCTTCACGCCCGGGATGTCCGCCCTCATCCAGTCCCGCCTGACGCCGCGGACCGCCCACGAGGCCATGGTCACCGCCCGCCGCTACGGCGGCCATGACGCGCTGGCCGCCGGCATCGTCGACCACGCCGTCGCCGAGGACGCCGTACGGACGACGGCCCTCGCTCTCGCGCAGCCCCTGGCCGCCAAGGCGGGCGACACCCTCGCCACCATCAGGACCCGTATGTACGCACCAGCTCTCGCCGCCCTGCGCGACACCGCCAACCCCCTGGGCTGACCGCACGGGCTCAGCCGCCTCAGCCCGTGGGTGGAGGCCTCTCCATCGACCCATGGGTGGTGGTGATCCACCGGGTGCGCGGAGCAGGCTTGAGGCATGGGTTCACTCCACTCGGCGCTCGTCGCTCTCACCGGTGTCTGCGTCCTGGTCTTCGTCGTGGCCTGGATCGCGGGCGCCGTCTACTTCGGCGCGAAGAGCCAGGCCGGCCTGCGCGGCTGGGCGCGCGGTCTGCGACGGACCTTGCCTCGTCGGCTTCTGCTGACAGTGGGCGCCCTCGCCCTGTCCACGCTGGTGCGCCACTCGCGGGGTTTCTGGCGGCATCTGCAGTTCTGGCAGCCCGAACTCGCCCTCCTGGGCGCCCTGCTCGCCGTCGCCTCCACCGCGTTGCTGCTGTGGGCCCGCTGGGTTCTGGGCACGATGTGGGCAAGCGTCCCGATGGTCCGGGACCACCACGAGCTGCGCACCGACGGACCCTACCGGCTGGTCCGCCACCCCATCTACACCGGCCTGCTCGGCCTGGTCACCGGCTCCATGCTCGCCTGTGGCTTCGGTGTCTGGATCGCCCTGATGGTGGTCTCCATACCGTGGCTGCTGCGCCGGGTCCGGGTCGAAGACGGCCTCATGGCCGGCCAGTTCGGCACGTCCTACGACGCCTACCGCGCCCGAGTGCCGGCACTGATCCCCCATCTGCGCCGATGACGACTCCCGTCAGTGGATGTCGTGGCCGGGATTGGCCCGGTCGTACGCGTGCCGCGCCTCGGCGATGACGGCACGGTGCGCAAGCGACCAGTCGGCGAGCGCCTTGACCAGGTGGGTCAGGCCGGCCCCCGTCTCGGTCAGACGGTAGTCGACCTGGGCCGGGACACTCGGGTAGACGGTGCGCAGTACGAGGCCGTCCCGTTCGAGCCTGCGCACGGTGAGGGTGAGCATGCGCTGGGAGATGCCGTCGATGGCGCGCTGCAACTCGCGGAACCGGCGCGGACCGCCCGCGAGTTCGACGATCACGAGCACCGACCACTTGTCCCCGATGCGGTCCAGGACGTCACGGATGCCGCAGTCGGGGTGGTCCTCGCGTCCGCAGGGCTCGAGGTCGGCGGGGGAGGTGGTTACCCCGGTGTGCGTGAGTGACATCGAACTGCCTTCTTGTGGCCGGTGGTTGTGCGGTCGAGGATCAATGGTAGTTACCGATGAGAACCACGACGGAAGACTGCGACTGACATGATCCTGGTGACCGGAGCGAACGGAAACCTCGGCGCGGCCACGCTTGCGGCCCTGCGTGCCCGTGACGTCATCGCGAGCGGCGGCAGCCGCACGCCGGGCCCGGGGACGCGGCACCTCGACTTCGACGACCTTGGGAGCCTCGATCTCACCGGTGTGTCGACCCTGGTGCTGATCTCCGCCGGTTACGGCGAGGACGACCAGGTCGTCGGGCGGCACGCGGCGGTGCTGGACGCCGCCGTCCGGGACGGCGTCCAGCACGTCGTCTACACGAGCTTGACCGGCGCCGGCGACCACCTGGGTTTCGCCCTCGCGCACCGGGCGACCGAACGCCTTGTCCGGGCAAGCGGCTTGCCGTGGACGATCCTGCGCAACGGCCTCTACGCCGAACTCTTCGGAGGTCTGCTCATGTGGGCCGGTAACGCCGTGGAGACGGCGTTCGGGGACGGCGCCCTGGCCGCCGTCGCGCGCGAGGATCTCGCCGACGCCGCGGCGATCGTCGCGTCGGATCCGACACATCACGGCGGGCGCGTCTACGACCTTGTCGGTACGCCGGTCACGGCGGGGCAGGTGGCCGGACGGCTCGGGGTCCCGCACCGCGCCATCAGCCTGGGCGAGTACCGGCGCAGACTGCTCGAGGAGACGCCGGGGCTGCTGCCGTTCCAGCCGCCCATGCTCGCCTCGATAGCCACGGCGGTCCGGCACGGCTTCCTGGACGGCACCACATCCGATCTCGCGGACCTCCTCGGCCACCCGGCCCGCGACCCGCTGGCCACGGCCGTTGCGGCCGCATCCGCCACAAGACCAGAACCAAGCCTCTAGCCGCGGACGACATTCCGATCCGTTCCGTGGGCCGAGCAGCTCGCTGATACGAGTACCTCCCGGCCAGGAAAGCGGACCGCGCCGCGTTGCGCCGGAGCAGGCGGCGGTGGAGGACCCAGAGCCCCGGCTGCGGGCCGGCCTGAACGACGGGTCAGATGACGGCGAGCCGGTCCACCAGCAGCTCCACCCTCTGTTCGGTGTCCTCCGGCGGCAGCCGTCCCTCTCGGGTCAGGGTGGCAAGGCCGTGCAGGGCCGCCCAGAACGTCTCGGTGTACAGCCCCGGTTCGACGCCGTTCCCGGCGACCTCGCCCAGGGTCTCCAGCAGGGCGGCGAAGGCGTCTTTCAGTGGCTCCGGGGTGTCGTCCTGCGCGTACGCAAGGCCGCCGTCGAGCTGGAACAAGGCGTCGTAGACCGCCGGGTTGCGCTCGGCGAACAGCAGATAGGCGCGAGCCAGCGCAGCGACCCGCTCGCGCGTGCCGTTCGCGGCAGCGGTCGCGGCCCGCACCGCGCCGGCCAGCTCGGCGGCACCCTCGAGCGCGACGGCGCCGATGATCTCGCGCTTGCCGCGGAAGTGGCTGTAGAGGACCGGCTGGCTGTATTCGATGCGCTCGGCGAGCCGGCGGGTGGTGACCGCGTCCCAGCCCTGCTGCTCCGCGAGTTCGCGGGCTGTCGCGACGATGAGGCGCTCACGCTCCGCCCGTTCGCGCTGCTTGCGTTCCTGTACCGACATGATTCGATCCTAGCACCGCTAGACAATCGAGCGGCAGTAGTACTAGCGTTGCCTCATCCGCTAGCAATGCTAGATTTCAGGAGGGGTCATCATGCTCACCGCACTCGAGGTCTTCACCACCGTGGTCGTCGGCGTGATGGTGGGGGTGGAGTTCTCCGTCGCCTTCGTCATCAACCGGATCCTCGACGCCCTCCCGGAGGACAGCGGCCAACTCGGCCATGCCCACGGGGGCCGGATGCTCGGCGCCGTCATGCCGTTCTGGTACATCGGCTCACTCGTCCTCGCCGGCATCTGGGCCGTCGCCGGGTGGCACCACCACGGGACCGGTCTCGTCGTCACCGCCGGCGCGCGGCTGATCCTCAGCGTGATCATGTCGATTCTGCTGCTCGTCCCGATCAACAACCGGAACAAGACGTGGACCCCTGACAACCGGCCCGCCGACTGGAAGCAGCAGCTGAACCGCTGGAATCGCTACCACTACGTCCGCGTCGCCGTGCTCATCGCCGCCTTCGCCCTGCTGGTCGCCGCCCTCGCCTGAGCCCGCGGGCTCACCCGCCCGCCCCTGACGGCAGTCGGCCGCCGAATCGCGACATCCGGAATGCGGCCACCGCAGGCTCCACGAAGCTCATCGAACTCAGCAAGCTGACGAAGACTCGCAAGGAGAAGAACAGTGTTACTGAAGAAGATCAACACCGTCCTGGTCGCCGCCTTCATCCTCTTCATCCTCTGGTTCGGAGGGGAGTTCATCCTGAGCCCGGAGACGACGGCGCCGACCTTCGGTCTGCCGAGCTGGCCGTCCGGCGACGGTGGCGGCTTCCTGATCATCAAGGGAATCCGCGACGTGGTCCTGGCCCTGGTCCTGGGCATCCTGCTGGTGACGGGCCAGCGTCGGGCGCTGGGCTGGGTGCTGATGGTGGAGGCCCTCGCCGCGTACGGCGACATGGCCACCGTGCTGGCCCACCACGGTTCCGTGGCCACGGCGCTCGGCGTCCACTGCCTGACCGCGACACTCATGGTGGTCAGCGGCCTGCTGATGATGCTCGAGACCGGCAAGGTCGCGGCCGCTCCGGCAATGCCCGCCCCGCAGCCCGCCTGACGCCACGCCGGCACACATGGGCATGCGCCTGCCGGCATCAGCCGCGAAAGGCGAGCACACGATCTCCATCCACTGGGCGACGGCCTGGGCCCGTATCCGCGAAGCACTTCCTCGCGGCGGACGCCCAGGCCTGGGGCGTTGAGCACCAGCGGATGCACGGCCTTGAGAACTCGGCGCCTCGTGGCGCGCACCCCCTGGTGACGGGTCGTCAGCCAGCCGGGGGCGGCCCCAGCCTCCAGCGGCGGAGCCCGACTCGTCGAAGGGAAGGGGCAGAGCGGTGCCCGAACGCGTCGAACAAGGCGCCGATGCACTGGTGTTGAGGGCTCTCACTCCAGTGCGGACGGCGACGGGGCAGGCCCCCGGGCGCCATCGGCGGAACAAACCGATCGCCTGGGCATCGCCGCTCCCGTAAGGTGCGCGGGTTGTCGTGACGAAGGGGCGGTTCGGGACGTGGAGCTCAGGGCAGCGACGCGGGAGCAGTTGGCGACTGCGGCGCGGGACGCGCTCGGCGCCGGGCGGCGGCTGGAGGCGGTCCGGCGGATCGCGGGCGGCAGCAAAAAGGGCGTGTACCGCCTGCTGATGGACGATGCGACGACCGCGATCGCCTACCTGTGGGACGACGCCGAGAACTACTGGCCGACGGTCGAGGGTGACGACGACCTCACCGACCCGTTCTCGCCCGGTCTCGGCCTCGACCTGTTCGAGGCCGCGCACAGGCGACTTGATGCGCTCGGCGTCAGCGTCCCGGCGATTCGACTGGTCGACCGCGACGGCACCCACTGCCCGGCCGACCTGGCGATCGTCGAGGACGTCCCGGGCGAGAACCTGGAGCAACTGCTCGCCCGCGATCCCCGCGCGGCTGCGCCGGTCATGACCCGGCTCAGGGAGGCGTTGGAGGCGATGCGGGGTCATCGGGCGCCCGGCTACGGCAAGGTGGCCGTGATCGAGGCAGGCGGAACGTCACGCGGAACGTCGTGCGAGGGCGTCGTACTGGAGCGGGCCCTGCGGGACCTCGCCGAGGCGGCGTCGCGCGACCCGCGGATCGCGACAGCCCGCGAGCGACTGGAAGAGCGGCTGCTGAGCCTGGCGGCGGCAGTCCGGCCGCGCTCGGAGTACGCGGTCGTACACGGCGAACTGGGCCCCGATCATGTGCTGGTGGACCCGGAAGGGAACCCGGTGGTGATCGACATCGAGGGCACGATGTACTTCGACGTCGAGTGGGAGCATGTCTTCCTGAAGATCCGCCTGCACGACGCCTACGGGCCGTTGGCGGCCGACGGGCTGGACGAGGACCGGCTCGCGCTCTATCTGCTGGCCCAGCGGCTCTCGCTGACCGCGGGGCCGCTACGGCTCCTCGACGGCGACTTCCCCGACCGGTCGTTCATGGCCGGCATCGCCGAACACAACCTGAGGCAGGCGCTGGAACTCGTCCGCACCTGAGCGCCCTTCGCCTCCTGGCCGGTCCTGCACCGCGCAGCGCTGCGGCCAACTGGTCGGCCGTGGCGACGTGTTCATCATCGGCACCGATCACCACGAGCGTCAGCGCCTGGGTGCGGTCGAGTGCTCCATCGGTGTGGCCACGATCGAATCCAGTACGTGCGGCAGGGCGACCGGATGCGCGCCACTGGACCGGAGCCACGGCCCGACCTGCTCGTCCGGCGAGCCCGGCTCGAACGAACCCGACCCGCAAGCTCACCCCACCGTCAAGGCCCGAGAAGTACGACACATCAGGATCCGGGATGCATCGGAGCGTATCCCCGGCCGGTCCACCGGAAGGCGGCGGTCAGTCCGGTCGCCACGCTTGCGGGCCTGTCCTCCGCCGGCCGCAGGCACGGCCGCGTGGTCAGGAGGCGGTGGCAGGGGTGTGGAAATAGTGGCCCTTTTCGAGGTCGTCGAGGAGGCCGGGGCCGGTGGGCTGCCAGTCCAGCAGTTCACGGGTCAGGGTGCTGGACGCCGGGCCGTCGAGCGCCAGGAAGCGGCCCAGCCACGCGAAGTGCTCCACCGCTGTCTCGGGAGCCACCGAGGCGACCGGTACATCGAGGTGACGGCCGATCACCTCGGCGATGTCGCGGATCGGGACGCCTTCCTCCGCGACGCCGTGCAGCACCGCACCCGCCGGGGCCTTCTCCACCGCCAGGCGGAACAGCCGTGCGGCATCGAGACGGTGGACGGCCGGCCAGCGGTTGGCGCCGTCGCCGATGTAGCCGGAGACACCCTTGGCCCGGGCGATGGCGACCAGGGTGGCCATGAACCCGTTGTCCCCTTCGCCGTGGCAGGTCGGAGACAGCCGCACCACCGATGACCGCACTCCGCGCGAGGCAAGCGCCAGCAACGACGTGGCGGTGGCCGACCGTATGGACACAGGCGAGCCGTCGACCGCGGGCATGTCCCGCTCGGTCGACACCTGCCCCGGCTTGAGGCCCACCAGCCCGGAGGCGAGGACGAAGGGACGACCGGTGCCGGCCAGCGCCTCGCCGAGGGTCTCGACGGCGCGGCGGTCGGCCTCGGCGGCGCCCTGGAAATCGCCGCTGAAGGCGAGGTCGTGCTTGAAGGCGAGGTGCACCACCCCGTCCGATGCGGCAGCGGCGCCGGCCAGGACGTCGAGGTCGTCGACGGTGCCGCGGACCACCTCGGCACCGGCGGCGGTGAGGGCGGCGGCAGAGGCGTCGGAACGGGCGAGCCCGACGACCCGATGCCCGGCGTCCAGGAGTTCGGGAACGAGGGCGGAGCCGATCCAGCCGGACGCGCCGGTCACGAAGATGCGCATGGGAGAGCCCCAAACTTGTCGATGTCAGTGACTGTCATCGACGCTAGCATGTGATGACAGAGACTGTCATCACGTAGGATCTGCTCATGGGTAGATGGGAGCCGAACGCGCGCGAACGCCTGGCGAAAGCGGCGTTGGAGCTCTACGGCGAGCGCGGCTACGAACAGACCACGGTGGCGGAGATCGCCCATCGGGCCGGTCTCACCGAGCGGACCTTCTTCCGGCACTACGCCGACAAGCGCGAGGTGCTGTTCGGCGGCTCCGGTGCGTTGCAGGAGCTGTTTGTGAACGCGGTCGCCGAGGCTCCGCAGTCCGCGGCCCCGATCGACGCGGTCGCGGTCGGCCTCGAGGCGGTCTCCGCCGAGTTCGTCGGCCGCCACGCACACGCCCGGCGGCGACACGCCGTCATCGTGGCGAACGCGGTGCTCCAGGAACGCGAGCTGATCAAGCTCGCCTCACTGTCCGCCTCACTCGCCGACGCCCTGCGCCGACGCGGCGTGCCGGAGCCGGCCGCAAGCCTGACCGCCGAGGCGGGGGTCGCCGTCTTCAAGATCGGCTTCGAGCGCTGGGTCGAGGCGGGCGAGGAACGCACGATGGCGGAGTTGATGCGGGAGTCACTGGACGAGCTCAAGGCCGTGACCGCGGGCGGCTGAAGCCTCGCGGTCCCGTCGGGTCACGACAGAGTGTTGATCTTGCTGCGGACCTGGTTCACGATCGCGGCCGGGAGCGTCGCGTAGCCCTCGAAGCTCAGGTCCTGCTGGCCCTTCACGCCGGCGATGTACGTGAGGAACGCCTTGGTGGCGGGCCATGTGGCCGGCTTGTTGCCCTTGTCGCAGACGATCTCGTACGTGACCATGTCGATCGGATACGCGCCCGGGGCCTTGGTGGCGTAGTCCAGCTCGAGCACGAGGTCGTCGCCGTTGCCGGCAACCTTGGCAGTGGAGATCGCTTTGGAGGCCGTGAAGACACTGGCGTTGACGGGAGTGCCGGCGCCGGTGTCGATCGAGACCGTGGGAATGTCTCGGGCGATCGCGTACGACAGCTCGACGTAGCCGATCGCACCCACGGTCTTCTTCACCTGGTCGACGAGGCCCGCGGACTTCTTGGCCGAATCGCCGCCCTGGGCCTTCCACTCCTTGCTGTGCCCGTGCGGCCAGTCGCTCGGTGCGGCGGCGCTCAGATAGGACGTGAAGTTGTCCGTCGTGCCGGAGGAATCGGAGCGGTGAGACGCGCGGATCGACGTCGACGGCAGCTTGGCACCGGGGTTCAGTTTCGCGATCGCCGGATCGTTCCACTTCGTGATCCGGGAGTCGAAGACCTTGGCGAGCGTGGACGCGTCCAGGACCAGCTTCCTGACTCCCGGCAGGTTGTAGCCGAGGGCGATGGGGCCGCCGACCACCGGCAGGTGGACGGCCTGGCCGCCGTTGGAGCAGACGCTCTTGGACTGGGTGATCTGCGCGGCGCTCAGTGCGGAGTCGGACCCCGCGAAAGCGGTTTTGCCCTGCAGGAAATCGGTCTGGCCGCTACCGGAGCCGTTGCCCTCGTAGCTGATCCGAGTGCCGGGGCAGGCGTGCGTGAAGGCCTTGATCCAGGACTTCATCGCGAACTCCTGCGCGGTCGAGCCGGAAGCCGACACATGGGCCGCCTTGCCGCACTTGACGCCGCTGGCGGCCGTGGTGGTCGGCGCGGCAGCCGTGGACGATCCGTCGGACGACCCGGAGCCGCCGCTCGAGCCGCAGGCCGTCACGAGCAAGGCGCCGGAAACAACCACCGAGCCGGCCGCCAGGGTGTGCAGCCTGCTCTTCCGCTGGGGCTTCACTCTTCGGTGCTCCTTGCTTGTGGGTGGCCGGGATCGGCGCAGCGGAGGGGTTGATGACCGTGGATCAGGTCACGGTCGCAGCCCGCACCTTCGAGGAACTATACGCACCAAAGCGGACATTTTCGGTTGATTGTCTTCTCGGGCTGGGGCTGTTTGCGGGGGCGGAGTGCACCGCTGGGGCGCGCCCCCGTTGGAACGTCGGTCGCCGGCTTCTGGACCCGGCCGCCTCATGAACCCGTACCGGCCGGCCCGGAGCTTCGCCGCCACCCGGGCCAACTGGCCTCCCGCGCTACACCATCCGGTGGCTTATGGACGTCAGAGCGTTATTCATGTCTCCGATTTTCTGATCATTCCACTATCCGGCTCTTGGTACTGACCGGCCGTCACGAAGCCCCGAACCGAGTCGAGGAGAGTGGAGAACATGACGAAATCGCCGCGATGGCGATCCGTCCTGACGCCAGCTGTCATGGCTGCCGCGCTTGGCGCTGCCGCGTTGTCGAACGCGGGAACCGCCTACGCCCAGGACCTCACCACCCCGCACCCGCCGTCCCCGGCACCGCCCGCTTATCCGGAACATCCGGGGAAGCCTGCGCATCCGGAGAAGCCCGCGTATCCACAGCAGCCGGAGAAGGCTGCATATCCCGACCATCCGGCGAAGCCCGCGTACCCTCAGCACCCGGTCAAGCCCTCGTATCCGGCGCAACCAGGGAAGCCTGCGTATCCGGAGAAGCCTGCTTACCCTCAGCATCCGGAGAAGCCTGCCTATCCGCAGCATCCGGTGAAGCCTGCGCATCCGGTGAAGCCTGCCTATCCCGCTCAGCCGGTGAAGCCCGCCTATCCTGCCCAGCCGGTGAAGCCCGCGTACCCGCAGAAGCCTGCTTATCCGCAGCATCCGGTGAAGCCTGCTTACCCGCAGCAGCCCGTGAAGCCCGCGTTCCCGGTGAAGCCTGCGTATCCGCAGCAGCCCGTGAAGCCCGCGTATCCGGAGAAGCCTGCCTATCCCGCTCAGCCGGTGAAGCCCGCGTACCCGCAGAAGCCTGCATATCCGCAGCATCCGGTGAAGCCTGCTTACCCGCAGCAGCCCGTGAAGCCCGCGTTCCCGGTGAAGCCTGCATACCCGCAGCAGCCCGTGAAGCCGGCGTTTCCGGTGAAGCCTGCATACCCGCAGCAGCCCGTGAAGCCGGCGTTTCCGGTGAAGCCTGCATACCCGCAGCAGCCCGTGAAGCCGGCGTTTCCGGAGAAGCCTGCGTATCCGGCCCAGCCGGTCAAGCCCGCCTTCCCGGAGCACCCCTCGAAGCCTGCGTTCCCGGAGCACCCGTCGAAGCCCGCCTTCCCGGAGCACCCTGCGAAACCGGCGTTTCCGGAGAAGCCTGCGTATCCGGCCCAGCCGGTCAAGCCCGCCTTCCCGGACCGCCCCTCGAAGCCTGCGTTCCCGGAGCACCCGTCGAAGCCTGCGTTCCCGGAGCACCCGTCGAAGCCTGCGTTCCCGGAGCACCCGTCGAAGCCTGCGTTCCCGGAGCACCCGTCGAAGCCTGCGTTG